>JBBSIE010000055.1:0-25722 GCA_038232235.1 Pyrinomonadales bacterium
AATCACCTCCTGTAAATTATTGATATTTTTGATGTATTCAAATCAAAATCAGATGCAGTCGCAATATCTTGTGTAAGTTTTAATAACTGACACTATATTAAACGATTTGCACTCGATTTGTATATGAAATTTTTGTAAATTCGATTTTACAGCCGATTTTGCCGAACAATTCGGCATAAAAATAATGCTCAAGAAAATTTTCGGTCAATTTTCAAAATAATCTTTCATTTTCATCATTTATGATGTATAAGCAATATAGATTGTTTCCATAAGCAATTCTAAACCTGTGCATCTAAAAATAAGTGAAATTCATCTTAAAAATCGCCTGTCGGCAAAATACGAAAAAAGTTTTTGTATTTGAAAATTATGATGTTACAATACAAACAGCCTTCCTATTTTTCAAATCCAAGGGAAGCCTGCCAAATCATCAAATTTAAGAGAAATATGAATAAATTTACCGAGTATAAATCTGTTTGGCTTAGCGCCGTCTTCGTTTTGTTATTCAGTTCGACGGTTGCCGTTTTCGGACAACCAGTTTATACAAGACCGACAAATCCGCCGCCGAAACCTCTTTTGCAGGATATTCAGGTTCAGCCGGACGGTGCGAAAACCGGATCGTCATCAAATTCGATGATTACGAAAACCGGAAGTTCCGCCGCCGTAAATGCAACGAAAACTTCATTTCCTGTTTTGGCGGATGTCGAAATTCCGGGTTATTCGGGCATTTTGGTTCAAGACTTAAGCGGAAATGTGGTAATGGACGACAATTCCGATTTAGCTTTTAATCCGGCATCAAACGTCAAAATCGCCACCGCTTATGCCGTTTTGAAAACTTTTGGTCCCGATTACCGTTTTCCGACGAATTTTTGGACGGACGGACAAGTTGATACAACAACCGGCACACTTTACGGCAATTTGTACGTGTCGGGACGCGATCCGATGTTCAGCTATGAACACGGCGTGAACGTAACGCACGAACTTAATCGTTTGGGAATTCAAAATATTACCGGCGATTTAATTGTAACCGATAATTTTGCGATGAATCACAACACTTCGTCGGAACGCGCTGCCTCGACGCTTCTCTCTACAATGGATTCGGCAAAGCGTCCGGTTGCCGCTAACCGCGCGTGGCAAAATTATCTTGTCAATGCCAAAAGAACCGATGTTGTCAGAACCGTTCCGAGCGTTCCGATTTCCGGCGGCGTTTATGTGCAGTCGCTTCCGACTAATGCCAAACTTCTTTTTTCACACGAATCTGCGCCGATGCGCGAAATAATCAAAGTTACGCTTTGCTACTCGAACAACTTTTTAGCCGAACGACTCGGCGATATGCTCGGCGGACCGTACGCGGTGGCGCGAATAGTTCAGCAAAATGCACAAATTCAACCTTCGGATTTTTACATACAAACCGCAAGCGGACTCGGAACAAACCGCGTTACTCCGCAGGCAATGATGAAACTTCTCAGAACTCTGCAAAAAGAATTGGCGCGAAACAAAATGACTTTTGCCGATATTATGCCGGTTGCCGGTGTTGACAAAGGAACACTCGAAAGACGTTTTGATACGGATTTTTCGCGCGGCAGCGTTGTCGGCAAAACCGGAACTCTGGGAAATACGGATGGCGGAGTCAGCAGTTTGAGCGGCGCGATGCAAACTAACAAAGGAACATTTTTCTTTGTGATTTTTAACCAGCGCGGAAGCGTCGCCCGTTTTCGCAGTTTTCAAAACTCTCTGGTTTCGTTGATTCAAGGACAACTCGGCGGTGCCGCGCCGGTAGTTTATACCGAAATTCCGCCCGATATGCGGCTTGCTCAATCGCGGATTACTTATCCGAACATTCGCGCCAGAGTTAATAATTAAAACACTTTGATTTTTACCGAAGTTAAAAGGAAGCGGGAAATCCCGCTTCCTTTTGCTTTTTGCGTTGCGATTTGTCGAAAAGAATAAGATAATTCACGTTTGCGAAAAATATGTAAAGCAGGATGAATAAAATCGCTGATTGCGTTCAGCGGAATTATATTTGTTTTGACGGTGAAGAGTTTGCACGTCAATGAAATCAACAAAGTTTATAACGCTTTTGCGAGAAAATTCGGACGAAAAGTATGAATGAAAATCAAGTGAACGATCAAAAATATCATCAGCGAGTTTATGAAATCGTCAGCCAAATTCCCGCCGGACGAGTAATGACATACGGGCAAATCGCCGAAATTTTAGGCACAGGTTACACACCGCGCACCGTCGGTTTTGTGATGCACGCCGCTGATACGGAAAATGTCCCGTGGCAGAGAGTTATCAATTCGCAGGGAAGTTGTTCGACCGGTAAAATGACGATGCCGATAAATTTACAGCAGAAAATGCTCGAAGACGAAAGTATTGTTTTTAACGAAAAAGGTCGCTGCGATCTAAATATTTATCGCTGGTTTCCCGAAGGGTATTTGCCGCCGGAAGATGACGAACAGCCAAGTTTGTTCGGATAAAATTCAAAACCCAAATTTTGCCTTTTTACTTTTTACTTTTTAATGCGAATCAAGAGTAGGATTAAATACTCAAAAATACTTGGTTTTACTTGGCGAACTTTGCGCCTTTGCGGGAGAATAATTTCCCGCAAAGGCGCAAAGTTCGCAAAGAAAGGACTTAAAAATCATTTAAAATTTCAACTCTTGATTCACATTTTTAATTAAAATCATCTGCCCCATTTTAATTTATTCCGCAGAACGTCAAAATAATTGCGGTTCGGCGGCTTAATCAGATTAAAATTCGTCGCGCTTTTTCGAATCAAAACTTTATCATTCGCTTCCAGTGAGTAACCGATTTGTCCGTCTAAAGTTAAAACTACGCCTTCGTTTTCATTTTTTAACTGCAAATTTATTTCCGTATCGTCCGGCACAACAATCGGGCGATTACTCAGCGTGAACGGACAAATCGGCGTTAGCACAATGGCGTTCATTGACGGATAAAGAATCGGACCGCCCGCCGAAAGATTGTAAGCGGTTGAACCCGTCGGCGTGGAAACAATTAAACCGTCGGCGCGAAAGGAATTGACATAAAGATTATTATAATTGACTTCGACTTCGATAATTCGCGCAAGCGCGGCTTTATTGATAACGACATCGTTGAGAACGCGCCCTGTTTCGAGTTTCTTTTCTTCGCGCCAATGTTCGACATCGAGCATCACACGGCGGTCAACTTCATAGCTGCCTTCAAGAATCGCTTCGAGCGCGGGAAACATTTCTTCGATGCGGAATTCAGTCAAATAACCCAAACTTCCATAATTGATTCCCAAGACCAAAACTTCGCGCTTCCCCGTCAGACGCGCCGTTGAAATCATCGTGCCATCGCCGCCCAAAACGACGATCAAATCAACATCCGTCTTAAATTCTCCGGCTTTGGCGGTTTCAATGTCGCAAACTTCGGTTTCGGTATGCGGTTTTCCGATCAAATCAATGCCGCGTTCCGCCAGCCAATCGGAAAGTTTGCAAGCCGTTTCCCACGCTTCTTTGTGATTCGGTTTGACGACTACGCCGACGCATTTTATTTCTTGTTTTATTATTTCAGAAGGAATTTTCATCAAATAAAATTATAACTTCGGATGTTCCTCAACAAATTTTAATAAATTTTCGACGTAGGAAGGAAATGCCGGACACGCGATATTGTGTGAGGAAAGCAGTTCTTTGCCCACGCTCGTATCGTAAGTCTGCGGCACAAAAAAATAAGGCACGGACGGGAAGGGCAAACCGGAAATTGCCGGCGAAAACGGCAGCATCAGCGATTTTTCAACTAACTGCGCGGGCGGTTTGATAACTGATTGTTTATTGGTCAACGCTTTGGCAATCTCGTCAAAAAGTTGTTCTGTTGTCAGCGGATTCGGATCGGCAAGCGCGATTGTTTTGCCGACGGCATTTTTGTCTTTTGCCAAAGCTGCAATACCTTCGACGACAAAATTAACCGGCACGAGATTCAGTTTCACCGCCGAGTTTCCGACGTTGACAAAACGCAGCAGATTCGGAGCTATTCGCAAATAATTTATCAGTGAATAAATCCCGTCATATTTCGCCGTTTCGCCCGTTTCCGAATCGCCGACAACTACCGATGGACGGAAAATTGTTACAGGATAATTTTTTTTTAATTTTTCAACTTCCAATTCGGCAAGATATTTTGTTTCTTCATAAAAGTTGCGAAAACCGGCATCGTGTTCGAGTTCGGTTTCATAAATTTCGCCCGTCCGTTTTCCCGCCACATAACAGGTCGAAATATAATTGTAACGGCGCAGATTCGGTAGAATTTTGATAAGTTCATTGACATTGCGCGTTCCTTCGACGTTCACCTGATGTGCGATTTTTTTTCTAACTCCCAAGTCGTAAATGGCGGCGAGGTGATAAACATCGGTTGAGTTTTCAAATGTATCTTGATAATCGGCGGCTGACATTCCGAGTTTTTCAAATCTGATGTCGCCTTCAATAGTTTTAAAGTTATCCGCTGAAATATTAGTGTTTCGGGCGATTTCCTCGATCAATTTATCTGCTTTTTCAATCGCATTTTTCTCCGCGAGAAGAAGGAATCGCGTGTCAGGTTTCGCCAAACGCTCGACCAATCTGGCAGCGATGAAACCCGGAAAGCCGGTCAGAAAAATTGTTTCGCTGAAATTCATAATTTATTTAACTGCAAAAAATCATCTATTGATTTTTATATCCTAAACGGATTTGCGGGAAATTTGTCAATCTTCGGATGCGAAAATCACATTTTTATTTGGCTTGTCATTAACTTTTAATTGAAAAACATCGGGACGCGAATAATGACCGTCGGTGTCTAAAAGCAGACGACCCTGTTTGACCAAATCAAGTTCTAATTCTCCGTAAATTGTGTTGGAATCATCGAAAACAGGTTCGACGATATAACTCGCGTCCGGCGCGATAATTGCGCTTCCGCCGCGCTGAAGCGCATCTTTTTTCATCGAATCGAGCAAGTCGAAAACTTCTTCATCGCCGTTTCCAAGCGATTTAAAACCTTCTAAAACATCGCTTTTCGACACGACACAGCCGGAAGTTAAAACAAAACACTGTCCTTCAAAAGCATAATGGCGACTGGCGATTTGGTGTCTTTCGTGAACCGTCGGAAATTGCGCGGTGTGAATAATTTCGCCTTTCGTGTGCATTGCCGCCCGCGCCAACGGCATCCAGTGTTCCCAGCAAATCAGACCGCCCAAAACTCCGAAAGGCGTTTCCAAAACATTCAACGTGCTGCCGTCGCCAACGCCCCAAACGAGTCTTTCCGTATAAGTCGGCGTAAGTTTGCGATGGATTTTATAATCGCCGTCCGGCTGAAAATAAACCGTTGTATTATAAAGCGTTCCGCCGTTTCGTTCGTGAACGCCGACGATTAAATACAGCGCATTTTGTTCAGCGATTTTCTGCAGACGCGCAAAATCTTCACCCGGAATTTGCAGAGAATTTTCCGTCAAATATTGATAAAGACGTTTTGCCGGAGCGAAATCCCAAAGCGCGGCTTTCGGCGCTTCGTCTAGCCAAATCGGATAACCGGAGAGCCAAGTTTCGGGAAATACAACGATTTTCGCGCCTTCCTTCGCGCATTCTTCCGCAATAACTTCAATTTTCGCCAAAGTCTTCGGAAGATTCAAAAAGACAGGCGGCTGTTGAACGAGCGCGACTTTTACATTCTTTTCAGACATTTCATCTTCAATTTACTCAAATCAACTGTTGACTGGCAAATCAGGAAAACCGTAAATGCCGCATTTGCTGAAATTCCGTCGTTGTCAAAACTTTTTACAAACGAACCAAAATTGTGATAAGGTTTCGTCGTAACGAAAATTATCAACATTTGTTTAAGATATTAGATAAATGTGCTTGAAGATGAAAACCAGAAAAGAGAAAAGTCAGGAATCGGACGAAGCGGCGGCTGTTCAAAATACAAAAATTGCCCCGGCAGCAAAAGCCGCTTCGGATGAAGATTTTTCGAGCGAATTAAATGAACCGCGCTGGTCTGTCGTCAGTTTTGAAAAACTCGAAGCGAAAAATTTGACTTACGACGAAGCCGTCCGAAAATTAAAAAAGTTTGCCGCAAAAAAAAATTCCGGGCTGTGCATCATAACTGACGAAGCCGCCGCGAGAATCTGAATAACGGTGAATGATAAGTGGTGAGTGATGAATTTAGGATTTTTTAACTCACCACTTATCATTCACCGTTCACAACTAAAACTATTTTTCCAAAACTTTCATTCGATTCAAGACGTTCGTGTGCCTGTCGAACGTCTTCAAACTTGAATGTTTTATCTACATTCGGTTTGACCGATCCATTTGCCAGCAAAGGCACAACATTTTCGACAAAAGCACGCGTCGCTTCGGCTTTTTCTGCATCGGAACGCGAACGCAAAACTGTTCCGAAAATTTTTGCGCGTTTTGCCAAAGCCATTCCGAGATTGAATTCCGCATTTCGTCCGCTCACCAAACCGACCAAAATCAACCTGCCTTTGAGCGCAAGACTTTCTAAATTTGCTTCAAAATAACTCGCGCCAACCAAATCCAAAATTACGTCAACGCCTTTGCCGTCTGTTTCGGCTCGAATCAACTCGGCAAAATATTTGGGATGTTCACTCGCGGTTTTATCCGCCAAAATTCCGTGATAAAGCCCGAAACTCCTGCATTTTTCGAGCTTATCCAAAGTGCGTGAAGTGCCGATGGATTCAATTCCTTTCGCTTTTGCCAATTGCAGCGCAGCCAAACCAACGCCCGAACCGACGGCGTGAATCAAAAGCGTTTCGCCTTTTTGCAAATTTCCCTGTGTAAAAATCGCGTCATTGGCAGTGATAAACGCTTCGGGAATCGCTGCGGCTTCCGTGAAACTTAAATTAGCGGGAATTTTGGTGAGCAAAGATTCTTCCGTCAAAAGAAATTCCGCTTGTGCGCCGCCTGACGTGATGCCGAAAACTCTGTCGCTGACTTCAAAATCATTAACGCTTTCGCCGATTTCCGCGACTTCGCCCGCAAATTCCAAACCCAAAATTCGTTCCGGCGAATTTTTCGGCGCGGGATAAAAACCTTCGCGCTGCAAAATGTCGGCGCGATTTAACGCCGACGCTTTAACCTTTACCAAAATTTGCGTTTCTTTCGGTTTCGGCAAATCGTCAACTTCGCGGATTTCGAGATTTTCCGCGCCGCCGAATTCTTTAAAGTAAACTGCTTTCATATTTTTTCGATGCTTGTCTGCTCTATTTTTTTATCACTATTGAAATCCATTCGCCGTTAATTTGAACTTTGAAATCTGAAATGTTTAATTGTCGTAATTTCTCTTCGATTAAACTTTGCTGTTTCTCTAAAATTCCCGACAGAACAAGTATTTTTCGAGTTTTTTTGACCAAAAGTTCAAGAATCGGCAAAATCACATCCGCTGTCAGATTAGCGCAGACGAAATCGAATTCGGGAGTTTCTTCGGCAATCGAACCGATGTAAAATTCAATATCTTTTACATTATTAAACGCAGCGTTTTTTTTAGCAATTTTAATCGAGTCGGTGTCTGTATCACAGCCGACAACTTTGGACTTTGGATTTTGGACTTTGGACTTTCTCGCCGCAATCGCCAGAATTCCTGTTCCCGTGCCGACATCGAGAAAGCTCATTTCGCTTTGAAAATTTTCTCCGATTGTCCGCAAACACAACTTTGTCGTTTCGTGTGTTCCCGTGCCGAAAGCCATATTCGGCTCAATATAAATAACGATTTTTCCCGCGTTTTCGATCTTTTCCCAACCCGGAGCGATGATAAATTTTTCGGTTTCCGTCGGTTTCCAATGCTTTTTCCATTCGGCAAGCCAATCCGTATTTTCAACTTTCCGCCATTCGATTTTCTTTATCGAATCGCTCGAAAAACCGTAAATCCGCAAACTTTGATTTAATTTTTCGCGCAAAATTTTATCATCAATTTTTTCATTAAAATAACCGATAACGGTTAAGTTTTCAGTCGGCTTTTTCCGTAGATGATTTATTTCATTGCCGAGCGAATCGAGTTCGTTCAGAGCAAATTCGACTGCTTCTTCCGCTTCCGTTTCGGTTTCGATTTCGACCGAATACCAATTTTTTTGCTTATCGTTCATCATAAAAAATTCGATTATTTCAAAAGAATAATCGAATACAATATCAAACTTTGAAAATTTTTTTATAATGTAAAACTAATTACTCTGTAAATTAAGTTTTTCAACAATTTGATAAAAGTTTTGAGTTCAAACTTTAGTTTGCCCGCCGCGCTTCGCCGGCGAACGCGCACGCTAAAGCGTGAACTCAAAACATTAAAAAATTTATTTTACAAAATACTAATTCTATGAAAAACGAAATTGGCGTGAGTAATCATTTGCTCGAACGAATCAAAGAAGAAAAGCCATTTCCTTACATCGTCCAAAATCTCGAAAATACATTTGGCGAACCGAAATTGGCGAAGAAAAGCGATGCGCTGGCGATGCTGATAAAAATTATCTTATCGCAGGCGACGACCGATACGAACAGCCGCCGGACGTTTGAGAATTTGAAAAAGAAATTTGGAACGTGGGAAAAAGTGTCGGCGGCTGAAACGAACGAAATCGCCGACGCGATCCGGCTCGGCGGTCTGGCGAATCAAAAAGCGAATGTAATTAAAGATTTATTGATGCAGATAAAAGAAAAACACGGCACGCTTTCATTAAAATTCGTTGACAAAATGACGGACGAGGCGGCACGAGATTATCTTTTGCAGTTTCGCGGCATCGGACCGAAAACCGTCGCCTGCACTTTGCTTTTCGCTCTGCACAAAGAAGTTTTCCCGCTCGACACGCATATTTTTCGTATTCTCAAACGGATGGGCGTTTTGCCCGAAAAAATTACCGATGCGAAAGCCCACAGATTGCTCGATGAACTCGCGCCGCACGACAAATTTTACTCGCTGCACGTCAATTTAATCAGACTCGGCAAAAAAATCTGCCGTCCGCGCGAACCGCTTTGCGAACAATGTCCGCTGATCGAATACTGCGATTACGGTTTGTCGCGGATTTAGCGTTTAACGATTTTTGTATCAATTTTATAACTGGACAAAGCTCATTTATTGACACAATCTAATAGCGGATGCTGAAAATCATTTCGTTAATTTTAAGTTTGATCGTATTTTTCGCGGCGATTTGGATAATAATTCCCGCGCCCGCATACAATATTTGGCTGTTTTCGGTGGCGGCGAGCGAATGGAGCTTATGGCTCGGCGCGATTGCTTTGCCGGCGATTTTTCTAAGCCTTTGCGTTCCGATTTTCGGCGACGGGAAACTCTGGATTGCTTCGCTGATCGTTTCATTCGCGGCTCTCGTTATATCACTTTACCCGTTATTGAGTGTTTTGTCGTTGGCAAACGAGCAGAATGTTTCGCTGTCAATCGGCGAATATTTTAGCGGACTAAAAAGCGGCGAGGTTTCCGCCGGAGATTTTACGACTCATACTTTTGCCATTATTGACGGGAAAAATTTACAGTTTGACGTTTACGCGCCGAAAGCGGAAAACGAAAATAACGGCGCGGCAATTATCGTCGTTCACGGCGGTTCGTGGAACGGCGGAAGCAGAAACGATTTTCCGCAGTGGAACAAATGGCTTGTCGTTAATGGGTTTACAGTTTTCGATATTGATTACCGGCTCACGCCGCAGCCGAATTATCTGAGCGCAGCCGGCGATGTAAAATGCGCCGTGTTGTGGATTAAAGAACACGCGAAAGGATTTAATATCTCGCCGAACCGCATTGCGCTTTTCGGACGTTCCGCCGGAGCGCATCTGGCTTTGCTCGCCGCTTATTCTGCCAACGATTCAAGTCTTCCGTCAAGCTGTCCGGCAAACGATCAAAACCAAACGGTTCGCGCCGTCGTTTCATTTTATGCTCCCGTCGAATTGCTTTGGGCTTATGACCATCCGGCAAATGAATATGTCATCAACGGACCAAAAACGCTCGCCGCATTTCTCGGCGGAAACCCTCACGAATCAGCCGAAATCCGCGACCGTTTTCTTCTCGCTTCGCCAACCACGCACATTTCCCGAAAAACGCCGCCGACCTTGCTCGTCCACGGCGGACACGACCAACTCGTCCGCCGCGAAAATATGCAGTTTCTCGACGAAAAATTAAACGAAAATGACATCCCGCACACATCAATTTTCATCCCTTACGCGCAGCACGGCTTCGACTACAATTTTCACGGTTGGGGTTCGCAAATCACAAAACCCGTAATGCTCGACTTTCTGCGCGAAAATACCAAAAACAAATAATCATCCAGCATATTGTTGATTTTTTGACCATCACATATATTTGGCGCAAACCTCATAATCAATCTTATTATTCAAAGTTTTTAATCCTAAATCATTTTTAAAGGAAATAAAGAAAGGTCTTTTGAACGAAAAACAATTGTCTGTTTTAAATCAAAATTGTTAGAATATTAGTCGGCTCAATTCATAGTGTAAGCAGAGGAGGAAGCAGTTAAATGGATTTTTATTTTTTGTTGTTTTCGTTGTTTTTTCCGCGAATCGTTTTGCTCGTGTATTATTTTTTGACCGGGCATTTTCCGCAAAGCACGATTCCGTTTATCGGCGATGTGTTAATGGGAATTTTTATTCCGCGTATTTTGATTCTGATTTTTATCTATCAGAATTTAGGAATAAACAATATCTGGTTTGCGGCTCATTTAATTGCCCTGATTTTCGTGTATTTCGGCGGCACAACGCGAACCGTCGGCTGGCATCGCCGGCGCAGTATCAACAGCAATTATTGAGTTTATTCAACAGGCTGTTCGCAAAGTGAAGGAACAATCGGCAATCGGGGGAATTTGATGATAAAGCGTGTTCCCGCTTGCGGTTGGCTTTCGACGGTGATTTTCGCGTTGTGAAGACGGGCGATGACTTCCGCCATCGCCAAACCGATGCCCGTTCCTTTAATGTTAGTGCGGCTCACATTTGCCGAGCGATAGAAACGCTCGAAAATATGCGGCAAATCTTCGGGCGAGATGCCGATTCCCGTATCTTGAATTTCTAAAACCGGATGACCTTCCGCCAAAAAACTTCGTATCGTTACGCGCCCGCCGTTTGGCGTAAAATTTAAAGCGTTTTCCGTAAATTTACTGACGAGCCTTGCCAGAGATTGCGCTTCGCCGAAAACTTCAATTTCCTCTGAATTTTCAATGTGAAATTCGACTTCACACGCTTCGGCTAACGGACGCAATTCTTTGGCGACTTGGCTGACCACGACATCGAGCCGCACATTACGGCGCGGCATTTCGGTTTCACCGGCTTCATAGCGGGCAAACAGAAGCAATTCGTCAATTGAATGTTCCATTTTTTCCGCTTCTTCGAGATTACTGTAAAGTTGTGCTTCGTATTCTACGACGGTGCGGCGGCGTTTGAGCGTAACCTGATTTTCGCCCTTTAAGATCGTCAGCGGCGTGCGAAGTTCGTGAGCCACGCGGACACTAAATTGACGCTGCGCCTTAAAAGAATCTTCGAGCCTCGCAAGCATTTGATTTAAAACACCGGTGAGCCTGCCCATTTCGTCGGGCGGCTGTAAATCAGGCAAACGCTCTGTTAAATTTTGGACCGAGATTTGTTCGGCAGCAGCGGTAATTTTTTCTATCGGTTTAATTGCGCTGCGTGCCAGAAAATATGCACTCAAAGCGGTCAAAGTGAGCAAAATCGAAAATACCAGAATGGTCAGCCGCCAAAATTTGCCGATGTCTTCATCAATAAAACTTTCGGGAAGTCCGATAATCACAACAAAAGGCTGCGCGGTAAATTCATCACGAACCGGCATATAAACGGCACGCACCGCACCGACATTTTCTATCTGCACGGTTTGAAAAACGGTTTCACCTGCTAAACTGCGTTTTACAAGCTCGTTATCAAAAGTTATCGGAGCGGACAGATTTTCGGAAAAATCGGCAGCCCGACCGTTGGAATCAACGACGGTTACGTATTTTTCCAAATGATATTTGTTATAGCCGAGCAATTCGCGGTATTGATGATTAATGACCATTTGGTCATTGGGCGTGTTCACGCCGCGGGCTTTCAGACTTGCAGTGATTCCTTCCGCTTCAGCCGTGCCGAGCATCCAAATAGCCGTGTCGAATTTCCTGCCGACTTCACGGGATAGCAGGTAAAACAAACTGCCCGCCGTTATCGCCAACAGCACGGCGAGAGTTACGATATACAAAAAGATCAGACGGCTGTGAAATGTAAAATGAATCATTCCTTAATCATATATCCGACACCGCGAATCGTGTGAATTAATTTTGTTTCAAAATCGCGGTCAATTTTATCACGGAGATTTTTGATCAATGAGTCAACCGAATTGGTCGTCGGGTCGTGGTGCATATCCCAGACTTGTTCGATAATCGTCGTTCGCAAAACTACTTGTCCGGCACGGTGGACAAGCAGTTCAAGCAGTTGATATTCCTTTGCGGTCAGAGTGATTTCCTGATTGCCGCGTTTGACGATGCGGGTCAATGGATCAATATGCAAATCGGCAACGGTGAGCGAGCGAAAAGGCGGCGGTTGTTTAAGCCCGCCGAGCAAGCGGACGCGAGCCAGCAATTCTTCAAAATCAAAAGGTTTGGTCAAATACTGAGTCGCTCCGCTGTCAAAGCCGAGAATTTTATCTCTGGCAGAATTGAGCGCAGTCAATAAAAGAGTCGGCGCATCAACTCCGTTTAACCGCAAATCGCGGCAAACCTGTCGCCCGTCTTTGTCGGGCAGCATTACATCGAGAATTAAAACGTCGTAATCATTAAGCTTTGCCAGATATTCGCCTTCCGCGCCCGTGTGCGCCATATCAACCACATATCCGCCTTCTTCCAAACCGCGCTTAATAAAACCGGCGACTTTTATTTCATCTTCAACAATCAATATTCGCATAAAACACCCCAGTCAAAACACAAAATATTGCCCCTTGTTCTTTTGTAAAGCCGCTTTAAAACAAAAGTCATTTTCAGATGTAAGCCCATCAGCGGAAAATTTTGACCATTTTGTGCGCCGATAAATTTAGTTCCGAAAATTTACATAAAATTTTACAGTTTCACATCGCCGGATAGCGAGCTACATAATCGCTCATTGTTAATGTGAACAAAATCCCGAACCAGAGCAACGCCGCGCCAATCACGACCCAAATCAAACGATTACTGTAACGGGCGTGCATAAAATATAAAATGATCAGCGACGCTTTCGCCGCCGCGATAAGCAGTGCGACGATCAAGTTGCCGATGCCCAGATCAACCAATGCCGCCAAATATGTCGAAAGCGTCAAAACGAGCAATGCACCGCCGACAATATAGTTCGTAAATTCAGATATGGTTTTTGTTTTTTCGTTTTCCATTTTTAATGATGTATATCAATCAAATAAAGCAGCGGATACAAAAATATCCAGACAATATCAACAAAATGCCAGTAAAGCCCGACATTTTCGACGGGCGAATAGTATGACGGCGAAAATTCGCGGTGATACGCACGGAATAAAATGAATGCGACGAGAAAAATGCCGATTGTCAGATGAATCGCGTGCAAGCCGGTCATCGCAAAATATAAAAAGAAATAAATCTGCTTCGTGTGGGCGTTGGCAACTGAATAATCGAATGAAAGTCCCGGAAATTCGTGGTGCAGATAATGATTGTAATATTCATAACCTTTCAAAACCATAAACGCCGTGCCGAGAACAATTGCCGCCGACAATGTGAATAATAATTTTTTTCGCTGTCCATTTTTGACGGCGTAAACCGCAAGTGCGATGAACAAACTGCTGACAATCAAAATCGCCGTGTTGATTGTGCCGATAACCGCGTTTAAACCGTGGCTCGCTTCGGCGAAAACCTGCGGAAAATAATATCGAAACGCCGTGTAAGACGTGAACAATCCGCCGAACAAAAGAAGTTCGGTGGCGAGAAAAATCCACATTCCGAATTCGGCGGTTTCCTGTTGCTGTGCCAAATCACGAAATTGAATGTTCGGCATTTTTTCGATATTTTCAGCCACTTTTTTTACTCGTCCTCCTCATCGAAAAGTTCCAATTGCTCGTCGTCGGTTTCGTAATTATACGCTTCTTCCGTAACAACGGGCGTAACCAAAAAATTCTCCTTCGGCGGCGGGGAATTCGTCGTCCATTCCAAACCCTTCGCGTTCCACGGATTTGCACCCGCCGTTTTTCCGTAACGCCAACTCCACAGAAAATATATGAACGGCATTAAAAGTCCGGCTGCCAAAATCGAAGCACCGGCGGTTGATAAAACATTTAGAGCTTGAAAATTTTCGGGATAAGAATAATATCGTCGCGGCATTCCGAGATAACCCAAGATAAATTGTGGAAAAAACGTCAGATTAAATCCGCCGAAAATCGTCAAAGCGGCGAGTCTTGCCCAGCCTTCGGGATACATTTTGCCCGTAATTTTCGGAAACCAGTAATGAAGTCCGCCGAAGTATGCGAGCATCGAACCGCCGACCATTATGTAATGAAAATGGGCGACGACGAAATATGTGTCGTGAACGTGAACGTCCAAACCGAGTGCGGCGAGAAAAAGCCCCGTCAAACCGCCGACGGTAAAAAGTCCGATAAATCCGATGGCAAAAAGAAGCGGTGCGTCAAATGAAATTGCACCTCGGTAAAGCGTCGCCGTCCAGTAAAAAACCTTGACCGCCGACGGCACGGCAACCGCAAAACTCAAAAACGAAAAAGCCATTGCCGCATAAACCGCTTCGCCCGCGACGAACATATGATGTCCCCAAACGAGAAAACCGAAAAACGCAATCGCCAAAGTCGCAATCGCCACGCCCGTATAACCGACGATTCGCTGCCGTGAAAAAGCACAAATCAATTCGGTAACAACGCCCATTCCGGGCAGAATCATTATGTAAACCGCCGGATGCGAATAAAACCAAAACAAATGCTGAAACAAAATCGGATCGCCGCCCAAAGCCGGATCGAAAATCCCGATGCCGAACGCTCTTTCAATTCCCACTAAAGCCAGTGCCAGCGTCAAAACGGGCGTTGCCAAAACCTGTATCAAACTCGTCGCATAAATTGCCCAAATAAAAAGCGGCAGACGAAACCAAGCCATTCCCGGACAGCGGAGTTTGTGAATCGTTACGATAAAATTCAGCCCCGTGAGAATCGAGGAAAAGCCCATTATAATTATGCCGATTGCGGTTTTGATAACTTCCGTATTAGAAGCCGTCGTCGAAAACGGCGTGTAAAAAGTCCAACCCGTATCAACGCCGCCGCTGACCAACGCCCACAGCGTGAACGACGCTCCGGCAAGATAAATATACCAACTCAACAGATTGAGTTTCGGAAACGCCAAATCTTTCGCCCCGATCATCAACGGTACGAGAAAGTTTCCAAGCACGGCGGGAATTGACGGAATCAGAAAAAAGAAAATCATAATCACGCCGTGCATCGTGAACAATTTGTTGTAAGTATCAGCCGAAACCAGATCGCCCTGCGGCGTGAGCAATTCGAGCCGGATGAGCATCGCAAAAAATCCGCCGAGAATAAACATCAGCGTAATCGAAACCATATAAAGCAAGCCGATGCGTTTGTGATCCGTCGTCAAAAGCCAAGATTTTACGCCGTATTCGGCGTTTAAATAATTTTCCGGCTGATACGGCGGAACGGATAAATTTTCGATTGTCTTTTCGCTTTTCATAACAAGTGCAATGGATAATGGATAATTGATAATTGATAATTCAAGTAAAGAAAAACTACCGTTATTAGCTTTCTGTTTTCTTTATTATCAATTATCAATTATTCATTACTTTCTTCACTTTTCTTAATCGCATCTCCGACAGGCGAAGGCTGTGGTGCATCGGGCGAAAAATTCGGCGGAATCTGCTCGCGTCCGGCACTCAGCGATTTGATATACGCGACCAATTCCAGAAGCTGGTCTTCATCGAATTGCCCTTGAAAGGTCGGCATAATCGGCTTGTAGCCCGCCACGATTTTCGCCTGCGGATTCAAAATTGATTCGCGGATATAGTTGTCGTCAACCTTGACGTTTTCGCCGTTTTCCAGATTCACTGTCTGCCCGTAAATATTTTCAAGCATCGGAGCGCGAGCCGCCGAATCGCCCGTATGACAGGCGTTGCAGCCCGTTTGTCTGAACAAATTTTGCCCCTTTGAAGCGATAGAATTGTCCGCTCCGAGCTTCAGCCAATTTTCATAATCGCCCTGCGACATCACAATTATCGTTCCGCGCATCTGCGAATGATTCGTCCCGCAGTACTGCGAACATTCAAGCTGATACTCGCCGATCTTCGTCGGCTGAAACCACGTCGTGCGATAGCGTCCCGGCACAACGTCAAAATGCAGCCGAAATGCCGGAACAAAAAACGAATGAATCACATCCTGCGACGCAACCGTAATTTTTATCGGCTGATTAACCGGAACGTGCAGTTCGTTGATTTCACGTTGACCGCCCTCGTGCTGAAATTTCCACATCCATTGTTTGGCGATAACATTTATTTCCAGAGCCTTATCCGGCGGACGCAAAACGCTGAAATAAAGCGACGCTCCCCAATAAAACATTCCCAAAAATATAAAAAACGGCACGACCATCCAAGTTATTTCCACCCATTTCGGCATTTTGTAGCTTTTCGCCACCAAATTTCCTTCTTTCCGCCGATAACGCACCGCAAAAAACGCCAGCAAAATAAAGATCAAAGCCGCCACCGAACCGCACACCGCCAGCATAAAATAAAACAGCGAATCCACGCCGCCCGCTTCCGTCGAAGCCGCTTCGGGAAAAAGCGGAGGCAGAAAATATAACAAATTTGTAAATATAAAAATCATTTTCCCTTTGTATTTTCGCTGTTCGTTAACTGACTTTTCGTTTGTTCATCCGATAAATTTGCGTCCGCTTTCTGCTCATTTATTTGCGGCAAACCCTTGTTCACCAACATTTGCATCGCCTGTTCAATCGGAATATGAACAACGCCGTTTTGCTTATCAACCCAACCGTAATCATTTAATTTTTCATTTTCCACTTGTCGAAATCTTTCATAATTTTCAACCGGATGCGGCTCAAGCGGCGGCGATTGTGCCGTGTCAAATCTTTTTTTGCTAACCGCTTCAGGAATCGGCGAACCCTTCGCCGCCGTCTGCTCGAAATATCCGTAAAGTCCCCACAAAAGAAACGGTAAAATTATCGCCGCAATAATAATTCCTAAACCGATAAAACCGAGCCATTTCGCGTTGGCATCGGCGGATTCGTATTTTACGTCGGGGTTAATTTTCTCCTTTTCGTTCATTTTCTAAAATTTCGTTCAATGGAAACGGTTCACGCTCATAAATCCACAAAAAACACGCCAGCCAAACGCCGCCGAGTCCGATTGTCGCCGCCAAATCCAACCAGCTTATCCACAAACTTTGCGGCGAAAATGCGGGTTTTATTAACCAAAAAACATCAACATACCGCAAAATAAAAATAACCAAAGCGATGCCAAACAGCGTTATGCGTTTTTCCTTTAAATCTCTCGACAGGAGCAGAAAAAACGGGAAAAAGAAATGAAAAACGATCAAAGCAATGGCAATCAAACCCCAACTCGTCTGAATTCGCGGAATATACCAAGTTATTTCCTCACGCAAATTTCCCGACCAGATCAGCAAGAATTGCGAATACGAGCAATACGCCCAAAGCATCACAAACGCGAGCAGTAAATTCCCCATCGCCCGTAATTGTTTAGTCGAAATGAGTTCGGCGACAGGCTGACGAAAGACAAAAAGTGCCGTCCAGCCGATTGAAAAAGCGTAAGCCGCGAGCATACTTCCCGTCATAAAAGCGACGGCGTAAATCGTCGAATACCAATCGGGTTCGAGCGACATCACCCAATCAACAAGGGCGAGCGAAAATGTTATTCCGACGAAAAATAACCCCCAACCGCCCAAATATTCGAGCCGCAATTCATACTTCGCCTTGTCGTCCGCCGTTTCGCGTTTGCGATACCAAAGGCTTAAAAAATATGCAATCGAAATCCAGACGACGAAATAAACAATCGCACGGGCAATAAAAAACGGTTCGTTCAAATAACCTTGTTTTTTCCGCAAAACCTCGTCCGCCGCAACAATCGCGGGATTCGTCCAAATATAAAGCGACGACAAACCGAACAAAATCGGCACAAACATCAACGCCAAAAGCGGCAAAGTTTTCGTCGCGGAAAACAGCGGACGACGCAAAATCAAAGCCCATCTTCCGCCCGTTACAAAACTCATCATCAAAACGCAGAGGCTTCCCAAAACAAGACAAATCCAGAAAACAAATGCCAGTAAATACGAACGGAAAAACTGCACAGGCTCAATAAACAAGCCGATGACACAGGCAATCAAACCGACAACGCCGACGATCAAAGAAATCGTTTGCCATCGTTTCAAGTCGCTGTTTTCATTTCTCACTTTCTAACTCTCCAACTTTCTCAGGCGGAACATCCGCCACATTCGCATTTTGACTCAACTGCAATGCCCGAATATAAGCAGCAATCGCCCAACGATCATCGGGTTCGACCTGCGTTGCGTAACTTCCCATTCCGCCGTAACCGTTGGTTATCACGTCGTAAAAATGTCCGAGCGGCACATTTCGCAAACGCTCCGAATGATACGTCGGCGGCTTTGAAAATCCACGCTGTGCGATCATTCCGCTGCCGTCGCCCGTCGCACTGTGGCAGACGGCACAGTTTATTTCAAATCTTTCCTTGCCGCGTTTCAAAACTTCTTCCGTCAATGGAAACGGCAGTTCGTTTGAATTTTTATCAAAAGTTTCGTTCACTTCGATTCGCTGATTCGTCCGCGTAAAACCGCTCGGAATCGTGCCTTCGACGGGTTTTTGTGCCAATTGTCCGTTGGCAAAAAACTCACTTTTCGCAAATGGTTTATGATCGGGCTGACTCGCCATTTTCTGCGAACAGTTCGATAAAATCGTGGCAACAAAAATTAATAAAATTATTGATAATTGATAATTGATAATTGATAATAGAAGAAAAGCGGATTTTCCATTTTCCGTCTTCCTTCCGTCATTTTCCATTATCCATTTTCCATTATCCATTTTCTTCATCTTTCGCTCCCCGTTCGTCTGTCCAAAACGCCGATAATGTCCACAGGTTCGAGCGTTTCTAAAAAATCGTGTGTTTCCGTTTCGTCAAATTTCGGGTCTTTCGACTCGATGCTTAGAAAAAATGCGTCCTGCGTCGCCCGCCGAAATTCGGGTGCGGCGAAAACAGGATGATAAAGCTGCGGCAAACCGCTCAAAATTAATAAACCCAACGCACCGATTATTGCTCCGCCGAGAATCGTCAATTCAAAAGTGATCGGAATAAAAACCTCCCAACTGTTCGGCGGACGACCTCCGATATTTTGCGGATACGAAATCACCGCCGCGTAATATTGCAGAAAAAATCCCGTTAAACCGCCGAAAATCCCGCCCGCCAGCACAATAGCAGGAATCCAATTTCTACGCTTCGTCTGCAAAATTTCCGAAAGTTCCTCAATCGCAAACGGCGTGTAAGCGTGCATTTTTTCAAACCCCGCTTGACGGGCAAGTTTCGCCGCTTCGATGATTTTTTCCGCTTCATCAAATTCGGCTAATAGGGCAAAAAGTTTTGGTTCTCTTATCGAACTCATTCGTAAATTAAAAATTCAAAATTAAAAATTGAAATCCAAAATCGCTACGCTTCTTCTCTTTTTGCTTCCTTCGGTGCGATTAATTTCCGCATTTCCGCCATAGACATCAGCGGCAGCATTCGGACGAACAAAAACATCATCATAAAAAACATTCCAATCGTTCCCGCGAGCGTCGCGTAATCCCACCAAGTTCCCGAATACATTCCCCACGACGACGGGAGAAAATCGTGATGCAGACTCGTAACGACGATGACGTAACGCTCCGTCCACATTCCAATATTGACGAAAATTGACAGGATGAACAGAAACATCACATTTGTCCGCAATTTTCTAAACCACAAAAGTTGCGGCAAAAGCACGTTGCACAAAATCAAAATCCAATACATAAAAGCGTAGCCGCCGAACGCCCGATTTAGTTCGATATAACGCTCGAATTGATCGCCGCTGTAATAGGCGAAAAAATATTCGGACAGATAGCTGTAAAGAATTATCAAACTCGTGGCGATCAGGATTTTCGCTGAATTTTCCAGATGCCGCATCGTGATAAAATCTTTTAAGTTAAACGCCCAACGAATCGGAATCGCCAACGTCAAAACCATCGCAAAGCCTGAAAAAATCGCACCTGCAACAAAATATGGACCGAAAATTGTCGAGTGCCAGCCGGGAATAATTCCCGCCGCAAAATCGAAACTGACAACCGTGTGAACCGAAACGACAAGCGGCGTGGCAAGTCCCGCGAGTATCAGATAAAGCCGCTCGTAATGATGCCAATGCTCCGCCGAACCACGCCAGCCGAGCGACAAAATGCCGAAAATCTTAAACGTCCAACCCTTTTTTGCACGATCCCGCAAAGTCGCCAAATCGGGAATCATTCCGATATACCAAAAAACGAGCGACACCGTTAAATAAGTTAAAACGGCGAAAACGTCCCACACGAGCGGCGAACGAAATTGCGGAAAAAGAGCCATCGTGTTCGGATAGGGCAAAAGCCAGTAAAAATAATACGGTCTGCCCAAATGAAGCAGCGGAAAAAGTCCGGCGGCGGCAACGGCAACCAGCGTCATCGCTTCGGCAAAACGATTTATCGAAGTCCGCCATTTTTGATTTAACAACAATAAAATCGCCGAAATCAAAGTCCCCGCGTGTCCGATACCGATCCACCAAACAAAATTCCCAATCGCAAAACCCCAACCGACGGGAATATTCACACCCCAAATCCCAACGCCGTCCACGAGCAATTTGGCAATCGCATAAAACAACATCATCGTGAATAAAAGCGTTACGCCGAAGCCGAGAAACCACAAAAAATGTGTTTTTCGCACAAGCGTAATATCGCTGATCCGCCGCGAAATCTCGGTGTAATTATGCTCGCCTTCAACAACGGGCGGGAGTTTTAATTTGGTTATTTCCGTTGCCATTTATTAAATAAAAAAGAATTTTTAACCAAAGATGGACACAGATAAACACAGATTTTTAAGAGATAAATCAAAAGCAATATTTTTCTTATCCTGTTTTGTATCCGTGTTAATCTGTGTAAATCTGTGGCTAAATTTTTTATTCTTCATCCCTTCTCAATCTCCTCATTCGGATTCGTAATCGTCGCCAGATACGTCGTGCGTGGTCGCGTGTTCAAATCCGCCAGCAAACCGTAATCCGTCGGCTCGGCTTTTAATTTCGCCACTTGGCTGTTTTTATCATTTTTGTCGCCGAAAATTATTGCCTGCGTCGGACACGCCTGCTGACACGCGGTTAAAATTTCGCCGTCACCTAATTCGCGTCCTTCGGTTTCGGCGTTGATTTTCGCGGATTGAATTCTTTGCACACAATAAGTGCATTTTTCCATCACGCCGCGGCTGCGGATCGTAACTTCGGGATTTCTCTGTAACTGCACGACGGGCGTTTCGTAATCCGAATAGCCGAAGAAGTTGAAACGGCGGACTTTATACGGGCAATTATTTGAGCAGTAACGAGTTCCAATACAGCGGTTATAAGTCATTTCGTTCAAACCCTCGGTGCTGTGCGTCGTCGCCCCGGGCGGGCAGACGTATTCGCACGGAGCGTTTTCGCAATGCTGACAAATCACGGGCTGATGCAAAGTTTGAATGTCTTCGCCGTCATTTTCGTAATAAGTATCAACCCGAATCCAGTGCATTTCTCTCGCCCGCAGCACTTCTTCTTTGCCGACGACGGGAATATTATTTTCCGCCTGACACGCCGCGACGCAGGCGTTGCAGCCGTTGCAAATGCTTGTATCTATTGATATTCCCCAAGCGTGTCCGTTATATTCCCAACCCGGATAAAGCGAAATCTGCTTGGCGGGATCGTCCGCTTCACGCTTGGCAAATTTCGGATTTTTCTCGTATTCCGAAAGTTTTGCGTGGCGGACAATCTCGCGTCCTTCCATCGAATGATGAGCCTGTGTGCAGGCAAGCGAAAACGTTTCGCCCGTTTTGGCAATTTCCAGATTTTCCCCAAACCACATCGCTCCCGAATTCCGTAAAGCATAAGCATTAAAACCCGCTCCGTTGCCGACTTCGCCTGCATTCGTCCTGCCGTAACCGAGATAAATTGTTACCGCATCGTCGGCGTGTCCTTCAATAATAAAAGCGGGAGCTTTGAGCGTTTCCCCGTTAAATTTTAACTCGACGACATCGGCAATCGTTTGCCCGTGCGAACCGCCCGTTCCCGCAACTTCCTGATTTAAATCCAATTTTTTCGCCAAATTCGCATTCATCAAAACCGCATTATCCCAAGTCAATTTAGTCAAAGGCTTCGGCAATTCTTGCAGCCAACCATTGTTTGAATAACGCCCGTCATAGATGCTCGGATCGGGACGGAAATTTATTTCGATTGAATTTGGTCTTTGGTCTTCGGTCTTTGGTCTTTGGTTTGTAAAATCAGCTTTTGCGGTAACTTGTTTCGGTTGAAACGCCGTGTTTGCAACGATTCCGTTGCGTAAAAATTGTTGCCAATTTTGCTCGAAAGCGTTTTGAGTCCCGCCTTTAGGCGGCATCTGATTTGAATTGTTCGCCGCTTGATTCGTATTTGTTTGAATATTTTGTGCCGAATTTGTATTTTGATTTTCGCTTGATTGAGAATTTACATTCGAGTTTGCAGAGTTTGGATTTCCGCCATTTTGCTGGTTTACGTTTGAGTTGGTGTTTTCGGAATTTTGATTTTTGCCGCTTGCATTCGATTGATTTCCGCTCGGATTTTTCCAGAAATTCTGAACGATTTCATAACTCGATACTGAGTAATTATCAGTAAACGCGGCTAAAAATTCGTGTGCCGATTTACCGTTATAAAGCGGTGCAATAAGCGGTTGAATAATCGAAACCGTGCCGTCAAATGCCCGTGCGTCGCTCCAAGTTTCGAGTTCGTGAGTGCTTGGAATGTGCCAATTGCAACGGGCGGAAGTTTCATCTTCGTAAAGGCTCAAATGAGTTTTCCAAGCAACTTTATTCAAACTTTCGGCAAACTGAAAATCCGACGGCGAATTGTAAACGGGATTTCCACCGACAATTGCCAGCATTTCGACTTTTCCGCCGTTCATATCGGCAACCAACGGACGCAAAGATTCGAGATTATTAACCGAATTTGCTTGAACTGCTTCGGTATAAAAAACAGTTTTGCCGACATTTCCGAGTTGCTCATTCAAAGCGTGTGCAGCGGCGTGAACAGACGGCGGCTGATTCGTTCCCGCAGTAACGATTGATTTTCCTTGATTTTCGGTTAAATCTTTGGCGAGTGCGTTAATAAATTTCTGCGTTTTCGCATCAAGCGGAGAATTTGAATTGTTGCTTAAAACGCCGACTAAATTCCGTGTAAAATTTTCGATTTCCGAAGCCTTCAACGCCAGCCGATGATCGGCAAACGAACCCGTTATCGTCGGCGAACACTCAACCGAATAAAGCCGATTCATTTGCGTACTTTCGCCTTTTCGCACACGACGTTTTTTGCTGAAATCTCTCGCGTAACGCACTCGTCCCGGACTTTCGAGGAAAAAATCCGCGTCAAGAGATAAAATCACATCGGCTTGGTCAAATTTATAAATCGTTTCAAGCGGTTCGCCAAACGCCAGAATCGAACCTTCACGCTCGTTGTCGCGGTTGACGGGTTCGTATTGATGCCAAACGGTATTTGGAAAATCTTTTAATAAATTATTGATTTGAAATGCCAGCGTCGGCGAAGTAATATTTTCCGTCAAAATCCGCAAACCCGCACCGTTTTTTGATTTTTGTTTCGCCAGATTTTGCCGCAGATCAACCAAAAAATCTTCATAAGTTGTAATCCGTCCGTTTTGCAAAACATCTTTTGAACGGTCGGGATCATAAAGCGACAAAACCGAAGCCTGTGCGAAAACGTCCGACGCTCCCAAACTCGCGGGATGAAGCGGATTTCCTTCAACTTTTGTCGGGCGAAATTCGTGGCTTTCGACAAGAAGACCGAGTGCGTAACCGCCGTGCGTCATCGCCGTTGCATAAAAAAGTGGCACAGCGGGCGTTAAATTTTCCGGTTGGCTGACATAAGGAATGATTTGCTCGACGGGTTGCCGCAAATTGCAGCTTGAAAGTCCCGCAAGTGCGATTGACGCTCCCATCAGACGCAGAAAATCACGCCGATTCAAAAGGCTTTCGGGCAAAGTTTTTAAGTATTCGTCATTTCGCGTCTTCATAATTTATTTAATGGATAATGGATAATTGAAGAAAAATATTATCCGTTATTCGTTATCTACCGATGACAAGTCGAACAATTCGTCAAAGTCTGTGCGTCTTTGATTTGATATTTTTTCACCAATTCCGCACCGAGTTGTGCCTGATTTTCGGGCTTTTGATATTCCATATTAAAAACTTCCTCACGCGGGCGGACTTGCATTTGCGGCTCTCGATGACAACTCAGACACCATTCCATAGTCAGCGGTGCGGCTTGGTATGTTAAATCCATTTGGTCAATTTGCCCGTGGCAACTCGCACAGCCGACACCTTTTGCAACGTGAATCGAATGGTTGAAATAAACAAAATTCTGCAAATTATGCACCCGCGTCCAATGTATCGGTTCTCCCGATTTGAAACTCGCCCGCACGGGGTCGAGCATCGGCGAAGTCGTGTAAATCTGCGAATGACAATTGATGCACGTCTGCGTCGGCGGCATTCCCGCATACGCTGATTTTTCCACGCTCGTATGACAATAACGGCAGTCAATCCCTTCTTCGCCGACGTGATGCTTGTGCGAAAACGGAATCGGCTGCTGCTCGACGATATTTTGCCTAGTGATATAAGGCGATTCAAAAATCTTCGTTGCCGCCCAACTTCCCCCGACTAAAACCACAAGAAAAATGAATATAAAAAGCCGCGTGATTTCGTTCGCGGACGGCTTAAAAAATCTATGTTCGTTTAGATTTTGTTTTTTCATTCGACAACCAATCTTGTAATGCCGAATGATACGAAATCAAGTCTGAAACTAAACTGAAAATATTATGATTTTTTTTTCAGATTCGACGAAGGTTGAGAGATTTGAGGAACGGACAAAAAAGGAGAAATGAAATTTAGCCATAGATTCACACGGATAAACTCAGATGAAGAATTATGAAACCTTAGTTTTATCTAAAAAATATCCTGTATTTATCTGTGTGAATCTGTGGCTAAACATTCTTTTCTTAAACTAAATTTTTCGATTTATCTATAAACGCGAACGAACCGCACGGCGGACAATTTCGACGTTCAGACCAAAAACTAAATGCGAGCCGAATTCCCAAACATACCAAGCAGCGGGCATTTTGTCAGCGGAAATAATTTTTCGCCGAGTTTTTGAAGCGGCGGCTTGACTTTCGATTTGATCCAAGAACCAGCAAGTCCGGCAACTAATCCGGCAATTGCACCACTTAATAATGAGTGATTTTGTTATTTATAATGACATAAATTCAGTCTAAAATAATTTACAAATGCGAATCAAGGGTAGAAAAGTAAATTAGCAAACTCACAAAAAAGTTGTAAAGTGCGGTTTATGGAACTGCAACTAATTCAACTTTATCTGTGGGTTTGCCTCGTTTATGATAAACATCCGATGTTGAAATATCAACGA
>JBBSIE010000056.1:0-25397 GCA_038232235.1 Pyrinomonadales bacterium
GCGGTCAAATCAAGCGCAAAAGAGCGCAAGATTTGACGAAATTTAGCCTTAGAAATCTTGGCGCGAACAAATTGCTTGTATGTTACTGTCATAACTGGATTTAACTATTATACATAAATTCTTATCTAGTCTTGACCCATATTTATTATTCATAGAGTAACTTTCTCCTTTGTTTTATTACGGATTAATTTATTTGAAAACTCTTAAAAACTTCATCGTATCATTATCGCCTGTGCCTTCGATAAACAATGAATTTCCTTCGACTCTGTAAATTCGCGCACTTTCCAAGCCCTGCACAAAGCTATTGCCGAGCGATTTTTCGCCGCAAAATATTTGTGTTCTGATAATTGGCGAGATTGTTAACTTGCCGGTTTCCGCTTGATATTTTGCGCCGCCGCCGTTGCAATCGGCTTTTACGCCTAACTCACCGTTCAGCTTAAATTCAATTTGATAATTTTCCGGTTTATCAACCGTAACTTTTCCTTTAACATTTTCTAAACTTTCCCAATGCCAGAGGGTATTTTCCAAACTTGCTTTGTTATCTGATGAATCTCGTGAAAATTGCATCATTCCGCCGTCTTTTAAAACAATCAGCAGTTTATTGTCTTCGATTTTATAGCTTTGCGCCATTTCCAGACCGCGCAAGAAACGGTTGTCGAGTGAACCGGGCGGACACGCCATCTTTGTTGTAAAAATTCTCGAAAACGCCAGATTATTTCCTTCACTTTTGTATGAACCGCCGCCACGATTGCAATCGGCTTTAACTCTTATTTTGCCGTCATCCATAAATTCGAGCGTATAATTTTCAGGTTTATCCATTTTTACGGTTTCATTTGTAGTTTGCAGATTTTCCCAATGCCACACCACATTTTTCAATGTATCCGCATCGCTAGACATATTTGACTCAGGTTGCTGATTTTCTTCTTTTTTATTACTTACGGACGTTTCAAATTTTCCTTCCGGGACGAGCAGAAAATTTGTGCCGTCGGGCTTGATTGTATATGTAACTGCTTCGATTTTAGACGGACAGCAAAGCGCGTCCGATTCAAGATAGCGGGCGAATTCGGCGGTGATACTTTTTTCCGTCGGTATTTTTATATCCGTCAAATATCCGTCAGTGCGCGAATCCATCTGTCCCGGCGAAAGCGTTCCGGCGACGCGATTGCCGACAAACACATAATTTTCAAATTTGAGCGGACGACACATTCCGTCTAACGCTTCGGCGGTGGTGATAATAGTCGTTTTTCCGAAAACGTGCGCCGCCCCAACAAGCGTCCAACCCATTTTCGTCAAAAGAAAATCCTGCGGCAGAGTCGGCTGCCTGACAACAACGGCACAGCGTTTTAGTTCAGCATGCGAAATTTTCTTCGTTTCCAAAATCGCTCGTTTGCGTTCGTTCCAACTCGGTAATGGCTTCATATCAAGCCAAATGCTTTGGGCAAAAATATTTAGACCAAGCGGTAGAATTACCATACAGACAGCGATCATAAATTTGATTTTTGTAAATTTTTGAAACATTTTTTATTCTCCTTTTCCCGTTCGGGAAAAATAATAATGTTACGGCAAGCCTCGTCTTGCGCTTTTTTACAATACTCTACAAAACTCATCTGCCGTAACAAACGCCTTTATAAATTTTCAAAAGTCTATCTCGGTTGTTTGGGCGGTGTTCCTCTATAAACCTTGATTGATTTTATCCGTCCATACCAATAATCGCCCGGCTGCGGTGTCCAATCCGAATTTAAATTATAGGATTTGCCGCGAAAATTACGCTTGTCGTAGAGAACCAAATACCAGCCCTGTGGAACGCGAATCGAGCGAATCCGATGCGGACTACCTTCCCAATCTCTATTTCCGGCAAAATCGCGTTCGATGGCTTCCGCCGGACCTTGATAGTTCGGCTGCGCGTAAATTACCGGAAAACTGCTCGGCGACGGCGGAGTTATCGGCGGCTGAATCTGCGCTCTGTCAACCCGAATCGAGCGAACTCTGCCGTTCCAATGATCCCCCGCGCCCCAAGAAATGTTTGACGTAATTCTAGTTTCCGCGCCCTTAAAATTCGGCTTTTCATAAAGCGTTAAACGCCAGCCGGCAGGCACGCGAATCGAACGAATCAGATGCGGCTTGCCCTCCCAATCGCGGCTTCCCGTCCAATTGCGCTCAACCGCCATCGCCGGACCTTGATAATTCGGCTGGGCATAAATAACCGGAAAATCTCCGTTTGCAGTCGGCGGAACGGGCGGAACAGGTCTAACAGGCGTGCCTTCAACCCGAATCGAACGAATTCTAGTCGTCCACCACGCGCCCGCGCCCGGATTCCAATCTTCGGTCAAAACTGCTTGCGTTCCCTTAAAATTTTTATCCGAATAAATCGTTACCCGATAACCGCTTGGAACGCGAATTGATTTAATAATACGGTCAAAGCCATTGCCGCCGTTCCAACTTCCGCTAATCGGAATATTCGCGCCCTGAAAATCAGGCGCGTTGTAAATTACCACATTATCTTGCGCCGAAACGCAGATTGAAAACGAAAATAGACAAAAAACCGCTAAAGCCCAAAATTTAAGTAATTTCATTTAAATCCTCCGTAATTTTGCGGCAAAAATCATCTTTGCCGTTTATTTTCAGCTAATAATCACAGTTTCTGTTTGCGGGAGTAGATATTCCTTGAAATCTTCGGGAAATCGCTTAATCGCGCCTTGAATTGCCCACGCCGCCGCGTCGCCCAAAGCGCAGAAACTTTTTCCTTCAATATTGTCAACCAAATCCAAAATCAATTGCGCGTCTTCCGGTCTGCCGCCGCCGGAGGTTACTCGGTTAAAAATCTTCACTAACCAATCCGTTCCCTCGCGGCACGGCGTACACCAGCCGCAGGATTCGTGCTTATAAAATTCGGTCAGATTTTTCGTCGAATCAACCATATCAACCGTTTCGTCCATCACGATAAAACCGCCTGAACCGACCAATGAACCGGCTTCGACCAAGCCTTCATAATCCATCCGCACATTTTTGCCGATAATTTGATCCGCCCGCATCGCGTAAACGCTTGAACCGCCCGGAATTACGGCTTTCAGCTTTTTATCGTCGCGCAACATTCCGCTGCAGTCTTCAAAGATGAGTTTTTCCATATCGTAACCCATCGGAAGTTCGTAAACGCCCGGTTTTTTAACGTGACCGCTAATTGACCAAAGTTTCGTGCCGCCCGATTTTTCCGTTCCTAAATCGCGCCAAGCAATGCCGCCCATTTCGATGATTTGCGGCACGGCGGTTAAAGTTTCGACGTTATTAACAACCGTCGGCGATGCGTAAACGCCTTCGACAGCCGGGAACGGCGGCTTCATTCGCGGATGCCCGCGATAGCCTTCAAGCGAAGACAAAAGCGCGGTTTCTTCGCCGCAGATATACGCGCCCGCGCCGGTGTGCGTGTAGAAATTACAGGTAAAATCCGAACCTAAAATATTTTCGCCAACGAGATTCGCCGCCTTCGCTTCCGCGATGGCTTTGTCCATTATGTCTATCAAATACCGATATTCGCCGCGATAATAGATGTAACAGGTCTTCACGCCGAGCGCGAACGCGCCAATCAGCATTCCTTCAATCAGTGCATGCGGATCGCGTTCCAGTAAATATCGGTCTTTAAATGTTCCCGGCTCGCTTTCGTCGGCGTTGCAGACAATATATTTCGGCTTCGGCGAATCGCGCGGGACAAAACCCCATTTCATCCCCGTCGGAAAACCCGCGCCGCCGCGTCCGCGCAGTGCCGACGCTTTGACTTCGTTGATAATTTCTTCGGAAGTCATTTTCATCGCCTTTTTCAGCGAAGCGTAACCGCCGTTTTCCTGATAAACCTTGAGCGTGTGCCCGTCTTTAACGTGCATCATCTTTAATTGTAAAGGTTCGCAACCGATTGCTTTGATTTCCATATTTATCAACGCTTGCCTTTGTCCCAATCTTCTTTATGGATAATGTTTGTCACCTTCCCATAAATGTCTTTTCGATTAGTGGTTGGTTTATTCCAAAAGCGACTGTCTAAACTGTTCGGACGATTGTCGCCCAATAAAAAATACTCGTTCTCAGGTTTTACCACCGCAGGATAATCTATTCCGCCTACGGTTTTCTCAAAAGATTCCACTAAAGGAGCGTCATTAATATAAGTAACACCTTTTTTTATCTCAATCTTTTCATTCGGTAAGCCGATTACTTTATGTACTAATTTTGTATTTGTTTCCATCTCGACCTTTGTCTTATTAGGTTGAACTTTATAAACAACAATATCGAATCGTTTAATTAAATTTAGAGTTTCATTTCTAATTTCAAAAGTCGTGAAATGATCTCCGACACCAATTGCTGGCAGCATAGAATTAGTTGATTGAATATAATGTCCGGCGATACCGCAACAAATTGCCAAGCTACAAAGAACTAAAATTATGCAAACAGTGAAAGTTCGCATAACTATTTCAGCGAATCCAATAATTTATCAACTTTTTCGTTCGTCAAATCCTCGTGATAATCGAAACCGATCTGCATCATCGGCGCGGTTCCGCAGCTTCCCAAACATTCGACGCGCGAAACGGTAAACATTTTATCTTCTGTTGTTTCGCCGACGTGAATACCGAGTTTATCGCAGATATGTTCGGTGATTTCCGGTTCGCCCATAATTCTGCACGACAAAGTTTTGCACATCTGAATGTGATATTTGCCAATCGGCTTGAAATTAAACATCGAATAAAACGTCGCCGTTTCCCAGATGTCCGTAACTTCCAAATCAAGAAACCGTGCCAGAAAATTTACGCCGCCGTTGTCAACATAACCGCGTTCACGCTGAACGACGAATAGCAGCGGAATTAACGCCGAACGCTTTCTATCCGACGGATATTTTGTCAAATGCGATTCCATTTCCTCGATAACCGCCGGCGAAAAATCCGCTACTTCGTCGGTGTAATCAACTTGATTTGTAAATTCTGTCGGTGCTGCTGTTGCCATATTTTATGCAAATACCTTTTCTTCAAGTTTTTCAAGCCGAAAAGTCAAATTTTCAACTTTTTCTTCCAATTCGATATAATTAACGCTGATGCGAGAAACTTTTTTATCCAAGTTTTCAATTTTATGTTTTACTTCTTCGAGATTGGCGCGAATTTGAATGACTTCCGATTCGACGTTTAACAATTTATTTTCAACTGCGATGAGGCGTTTATCAATTTCAATTACTTTCAGACCGATTTCGGTCATTTGCAGTAAAAGCACGTCAAATTTGTTCTCAAGTCCGCCAAATCTATTCTCAAGTCCGTCAAATCTGTTCTCAAGTCCGATAAATCTGTTCTCAATAGTTTCAAATTTTTGAGAATGGTCTTTTTGCGTCGCTCGGATATCTTCAACTGCTGTTACTAAGCCGGTCATAATCCTCATCATCTCGTCGAGGCGGTAATTTAATTGTTCATCAGCCATAAATTAGTTACCTGTCAATTTCGCCTAAAACAATATCGAGCGAACCGATAATCGCCACTACATCGGCGATCATTTCACCTTCACACATTACGGGCAATGCCGATAAATTTACAAAACTCGGACCGCGAAAATGAACTCTCTCCGGTTTCGGACCGCCGTTTGATTTCATGTAAACGCCGAGTTCGCCTTTTGACGCTTCGATGGCGTGATAAACTTCGCCTTCGGGAACATTAAAACCTTCGGCAACGATCAGGAAATGGTGAATCAGCGAATCCATATGCGTTCGCATATCGTCGCGGTCGGGCAGCACGATTTTCGGCGCGTCGGCTTTCGTCGGTCCCGGTTTGATGCGTTCGAGGGTTTGACGGACGATTTTATAAGATTCATACATTTCGCGCATTCTCACTCGGAAACGCGCCCAAACATCCCCGTCCGCCTCGACCGGAATTTCAAAATCGTAAGTTTCATAACCCGAATACGGATTGTGTCGGCGCAAATCCAGACCAACGCCGCTGCCGCGTAAACTCGGTCCGGTCAAACCCCAGTCAATTGCTTCTTCCGCCGTAATAATGCCAATTCCTTTTGTGCGGCTCTGCCAAATCGTATTTCCCGAAACGAGCGTTTCCAGCATTTCCATCGCCGCCGGAAAATCGTCGAGAAACTGCACGACGCGGCGTTCAAAACCCGCCGGTAAATCCATCATAATCCCGCCGATGCGGAAATAACTCGGTGTCATTCGCCCGCCGGAACAGGCTTCGATCAGATTTAGAATCTTTTCTCGCTGACGGAAACAGTAGAAAAACGCGCTCATTGCGCCGATGTCAAGTGCGTGTGTGCCGAGCCAAACCATATGCGACGCAATGCGCTGCAACTCGCACATCATCACGCGGATAATCTGCGCCCGTTCGGGAATTACGAGATCGAGCAGTTTCTCAGCCGCCATCACATACGCCAGATTATTGCCGAGCGGATTGAGATAATCCATCCGGTCGGTGATGACGATGCCCTGCTGATATTTTTTGTATTCAAACAGCTTTTCCATTCCCGTGTGCAGATAGCCGATGTCGGGAATCGTTCTGATGACCATTTCTCCGTCCAACTGCAATTCAAGCCGCAAAACGCCGTGCGTCGAAGGATGCTGCGGTCCCATCGAAAGCGTCATCTGCGATTCGAGAGACTGGTCTAAAACTTCAAATTTGCTCGGAATATTTTCTACTGCAACACTCATAAATTCAGTTATCAGTTATCAGTTTTATGTTCACTGATAACTGTTTAAGATAAACTATACGGTTCGTACCCGCGTAGCGGATAATCTTTCCGCAATGCGTGTCCATCGAAATCAGACGGCAGTAAGATGCGCCGCAAATCGGGATGTCCGTCGAAAATTACGCCGAACATATCAAAAGTTTCACGCTCGTGCCAATCAGCGGTCTTCCAAACCGTCGTCACAGTCGGCAAATTCGGTTCGTCTTCCGACAGTAAAACTTTTAACCGCAGACGATTATAATGTTTGGTCGAAAACAGATGATAATTGACTTCAAAACGCGGGTCATCTTCGGGACCGCGATCTGCGCCGCACAAATCGGCGAGCATATCAAATCCGTGATTGGTCTTTAACGACCAACAAACATCAGCGATTGATTCGCGCGGAACAAAGATGGTAACTTCGCCGCGAGCCTCCTTAAAATCGCTCACCCAAGCCGGATTTTCCGCTTTCAATTTCTCGACAAATTCTAATAAAACCATGGTATCAGCCATATATTATAAAATGAAAGCGGCGAATAATTCACCGCGAAATTTTATGATGAACGCCTTTTCTCGTGGCGCGACGGAACTGTGTACGGACGCGAAATTTCATTGTTGGCGACTTCGATTTCGGTTTCTTTTTCCAACGCCGTTCCTTCCGTGACGGGCAGAGTTCCGGGAACGAATGACCGGCGCGATTCGACTTCAAACGTGTCAAGCCGATCTTTGACCGATTCGTTCATCACCTTTTCCTGCAACATCATAATCGCGTGAATCAGCATTTCCGGTCGCGGCGGACAGCCCGGAATGTAAACGTCAACCGGCACGATTTTATCCACCCCTTGCACAATCGCGTAATTATCGAAAACGCCGCCGGAAGTGGCACACGCGCCCATCGAAATCACCCATTTCGGTTCGGGCATCTGATCGTAAATACGCCGCAGAACCGGAGCCATTTTGCGTGAAACGCGCCCCGAAACGATCATCACGTCGGCTTGTCTGGGACTCGCGCGAAAGGTTTCCGCGCCGAAACGCGATAGATCGTTTCGCGCCGAAACACTGTTCATCATCTCAATCGCGCAGCAAGCCAACCCGAATGTCGCCGGCCAAAGTGATGACTTTCTTGCCCAATTGACGACGGCATCGAGTTTGACCGTAATTACATCCGGCAGTGAATCGAAAATTGCATTTTCTAAACCCATTTTTTACTCCAAATTCTAGGCGGCGCGTTTCAGCTCTTGTACGCGCTGCTCTTTTCTGTCTGCCAAAATTTTGGCTTCGCCGCGTGCTTCGGCTCGCGCTTGTAAACCCCAATCGAAAATCCCTTTTTTCCAAACGTAAATAAATCCGACGATCAGCGTCGAGATAAATACTAAAATTTCGATTAACGCGACTGTGCCGAAAGCAATGCCGCTGATTTTCTGTTCGGCGAGCAATGTTTTGAAGGCGACAGCGAACGGAATCATAAACAAAACTTCAATATCGAACAGCAGAAAGACCACCGCCACCGTGTAAAATTTTATCGAAAACCGGTCACGCGCCGAACCCACCGGGTCTTTACCGCATTCGTACGGCATTAATTTTGTCGCCGTTCGCTTGCGCGGACCGACGAGCTGCGTGACGACAATTTGACTTGCCGCGAAACCAAACGCCACGATAAACATTACGATGAGCGGCGCATAATCAAACAGATCAAAATCAGACATAAAATTTATACAAATCCTTTCTGCTTTTATGGTATCAAAAAAGCTAAATAATCAAAAAAGACGGTTTGTAAAAAGATTGAGAATTATTGCACAAGTTCAATCGTAAATTAAGCTGCATTGACTGTCAAGGCAGATAAAATTTAGATTTTAAGCGAATTATTTACGAGTTTTGAAATTTATAATTTCAGCTTTGCAGTTGCGGAAAGTAATTTGTTGTCTCTGAATCATGTAATAATCGAACATTGATCCGAATTTTTATTGCAATACGCCTCTAAACGACTTCCGGTGAATCGAAGTCGCCCCATATAGTTTCAAGGCTTCAAAATGCGCTTTGGTGCCGTAACCGGCGTGTCTGTCAAAACCGTATTCCGGGTAAATTGAGGACAAATCACACATCAAATCATCACGATAAACTTTAGCGATAATCGAAGCGGCGGCGATTGATGCAGAAGTTGCGTCGCCTCTGATGATAGCTTTTTGCGGCAGGAAAATTTCTTTGAGTTCGAGCGCGTCAATCAACAGAAAATCAGCTTTTACCCGTAGATTTTCGATTGCCAGACGCATCGCTTTTTTCGTCGCCTGCAAAATATTGATGCGGTCAATCTCGTGGGCTTCGACTTGTCCGGTTGAATAAGCCAAAGCATTTTCTCTTAATTCGGCGGCGATTTTTTCGCGGAGTTTGGCAGTCAGTTTTTTGGAATCGTTTAAGCCTTCGGGCAGCGGTTTCGACAAATCCAATACACAAGCCGCCGCAACTACCGCGCCCGCCAGACAACCGCGCCCGACTTCATCAACTCCGGCGATAAATTTGTAGCCGTCGGCGATTGCCTGATTTTCAAAATTTAGTGAAATTTGAGACTTAGTTGCGGAATTCATTTTAAAATAAAAATGCAGTTCGTATGACATTTGAATTCAAATATCATACGAACTATATAAATCTAAAATCACAAATCAAAAGATTATTTGGCGCGAGCGGCTTTTTCGGCTTTTTTGTGCGACCACGTATCGCGTTCTTTGATACGGGCGGCTTTTCCGCGTAAATCGCGCAAATAATAAAGTTTCGCACGTCGCACTTTCCCGCGCCGTGTTACTTCGATGTGGTCAATGACGGTCGCGTGAAGCGGGAAAATTCTTTCCACGCCGACACCGAAACTGACTTTTCTAACGGTGACGGTTTCGCGGATGCCACCGTGTTTGCGGGCGATAACGACACCTTCGTAGGCTTGCAGACGTTCTTTCGCGCCCTCCTGAATCCGCACGTGGACGCGAATGTTGTCGCCCGGCTGAAATGCCGGAATATTGTCTTTGATTTGTAAATTTTCGATATTGTCTAAGCGGTTCATCTTTTTATAAAAGGATGAAGGATAAAGAATAAAGGATAAATTTTTCAGAAATTATCACATATCACTTATCACTCATCACTCATCACTCCTTACTAATAAATCTTGTCTAATCTTTTGCGTTTTCTCCAACGCTTTTTCTGTACGCCATTTTTCGATTTCGGCGTGGTTGCCGTTTAACAGGACTTCCGGCACGAGCATTCCGCGAAAATCCGCCGGGCGCGTGTAATGCGGACAATCGAGCAAACCGTCGGAAAACGAATCGTTTGCAGCGGAAGTTTCGCTGCCCAAAGCGTTCGGCAAAAGGCGCGTAACCGAATCAACAACAACGATTGCGGCAGGTTCGCCGCCGGACAGAACGTAATCGCCGATGGAAATTTCGTCGGTTACGAGTGCGTCGTTGACTCTTTCGTCAACTCCTTCATAGCGTCCGCAAATCAAAATGATATGCTCTGCTTCGTCGGCAAATTCTTTGGCGACGGCTTGTTTAAAAACTCTGCCTTGCGGCGACAGCAAAACGACTTTTGTTTTAGGCGGAAAGTTTCCGCGCTCGTAAGTTCCAACTAAGTTTTCAATCGCATCAAAAATCGGCTGCGCCTGTAAGATCATTCCGTCGCCGCCGCCGAATGGTCGGTCGTCAACCATTCGATGTTTATTCGTCGTGAATTCGCGGATGTCGTGAATATTTATTTCGACGATTTCCGCCAGTTTGGCGCGGCGAATTATTCCAAAATCAAAGACCTCTCGAAAAAATTCCGGGAAAATTGTTAAAACGTCTATTTTCATTTTGGATTTCGGATTTCTTAATCAATCTAAAATCGCAAATCTAAAATTCGAGCAAGCCTTTAGGCGCGTCAACTTTAATCAGCTTATTTTCAACGTCAACTTCGACGCAAATCGTTTCGGCAAAAGGAATTAAGTATTCTTTCTGTTCGCCCATAACGACTAAAATTTCCGTGCCGCCGGTTCGCATCAATTCTAAAACTTTGCCGATTTTTTCGCCTTCGACGGTTTCAACTTCACAATTTTCGAGTTCCCAATCGAAAAATTCGTCGTCATCGAGTTCGACGGCATCACTTTCAGGAACGCCGATTTCACAGTTCCGCCATTTTTCCGCTGCTTCAATCGAATCAATTCCTTTAAATTTCAGAACTATGCGATTGTTTTGGAACCAGAATTTTTCGAGTTCGAGTTCGGCGGTTTTGCCGTCTTCGCCGACCGCGAAAACTTTTTCTAAATTATCAAAGCGTTCGGGAAAATCCGTCAGCAAATCAGCGACCAATTCACCGCGCAAGCCGCGCGTTTTAACCGTTTTCGCAATCGTCACCAAATCTTCGTTCATAACGAAGTTTAATCAACCAAATCCAGAACAAAACGCTTGTTTTGTTTCTGTCCGGCTTGAAAAAGCAAACTGCGAATGGCTTTCACCGTGCGACCTTCGCGCCCGATAATTCTGCCCATATCGCTTTCGGCAACGCGCACCTGAAAAACGGACGATTTCTCGCTCGCGGTTTCCGAAACTTCGACGGCTTCTTTGTCGCTGACCAAAGCGGAAATGATTTTTTCGACAGCTTCTTTCATAATTGATGGAAAAAACAAACGGAGAAATAATCAAAATAGCTGAAAAAATTAAGCGTTTTCTTCGGTTGAATTTTCTTCGGTAGTTTCGGCTACCGGAGCCTCTGTATTTTCATTACTCGCGGTTTCCGCATCGGCATTTTCAGCTTCAGCACTTTCCGCCGCAGTTTTCTCGGCTTCAGCCTGTTCGGCTTCGAGTCTAGCGGCTTCAGCTTTTTCAGCTTCGGCTTTCTCGGCTTCGGCTTTCTCGGCTTCGGCTTTCTCGGCTTCGGCTTTCTCGGCTTCGGCTTTTTTCGCGTCGGCTTCGGCTTTCTTCGCGTCGAGTTTAGCCTGCTTTTCAGCGGCGACTTTTTCTGCTCTCGTCTGTTTCGCTTCGACTTTTTCTTCTTCCGTCTGGAAGGGATTGTTTTTAATCAAACTCGCCACGGTTTCCGTCGGCTGTGCGCCGACGCTGATCCAATACTCAACGCGGTCGTGTTTCAAATCAACTTCCGCCGGATTTTTCATCGGATCGTATGTTCCGACGTTTTCCAAATATTTTCCGTCGCGTTTTGAACGCTTTTCTTTGACGACCACGCGGTAGAAAGGTTTTTTCTTCGCGCCCATTCTCATTAAACTGATTGCTAACATATTTTTTAGTGGATAATTGATAGTGGATAATTGATTATGAAAAATAAAATTATCAATTATCCACTATCAATTATCAATTATCTTTTCTTCTTGTGTCTTTTCTTTTTCTTCAGCCGTTTGGATAAAGAATCTTTTGTTCCTTCGTAATTATTATCAAAATCCGGCTGTTCGCCGCCGCCCATTCCGCCGAGCAATCCGCCTAAACCGCCGCCCATTCCGCCCATTAGTCCGCCGAGTCCGCCGCCCAAACCGCCCATCGCTTTGCCGGCGAGTTTGCTGAACATTCCGCCGCGATTCATCTGCTGCATCATCTTCTTCATCTGCTCGTACTGCCGAATTAACTGATTGACTTCGGCGATTGTCGAACCCGAACCTTTGGCGATGCGCGTTTTGCGGCTGGCATCAATAATTTTATGTTCGCGGCGTTCGCCTTTCGTCATCGAATCAATGATCGCTTCGGTGCGTTTCATCTGCGCTTCGACCTCTTCGCTCTGTTCGTCGGACAACTGCATTCCGCCCATCATTTGTTCGGGCAGCATTTTCATTATCTTCGACATCGAACCGAGTTTTTTGAATTGTCCGAGCTGGGCGCGAAAATCTTCGAGCGTGAACTGATTGCTCGTCATTTTTTCGAGCTGTATCGCCGCTTCGTCTTCGTCAATTTTGCCCTGAACTTCTTCAATCAGCGATAAAACATCGCCCATTCCCAAGATTCGCTGCGAAATGCGGTCGGGATAAAACGGCTCAATTGCGTCGTATTTTTCGCCGACACCGACGAATTTTACGGGCTGACCGATAACTTGTTTGATGGAAAGTGCCGCGCCGCCGCGTGCATCGCCATCCATTTTCGTCAGTATTACGCCGGTAATTCCGACTCGTTTATGAAATTCTTCCGCGCTTCTGACGGCATCTTGTCCGGTCATCGCGTCGGCGACGAATAAAACTTCGACCGGACGTGTCTCTGCTTTGATTTTTTCGAGTTCGACCATCAGGTCGTCGTCAATGTGCAGACGACCTGCGGTATCAATCATCAGCGTGTCAAAACCCATTTCCTGTGCGTATTTGACTGCGCCGCGCACGAGCGTCATCGGATCGTTCGTTTCTCTATCCTGATAAACCTGCACGCCGACCGCGCCGCCGACAACACGAAGCTGTTCACGCGCCGCCGGACGATAAACGTCAACCGAAACCAATAAAGGCTTGCGTTCCTGATTATCTTTGAGCCACTTTGAAATCTTTCCCGTCGAAGTCGTTTTACCCGAACCCTGCAGCCCGACGACCATCACGACATTCGGAATTTGCTTGGTAAAAACGAGCCGCGACGAAGTTCCGCCCATCAATTCGACGAGTTCGTCGTAAACGATTTTGACGACCTGTTCGTGCGGTTTTAAATCGCGCCAAACTTCCTGACCTTCGGCTTTTGCCCGCACCGTGTCAACAAAATCTTTCGCAACCTTGTAATTGACATCGGCTTCGAGCAACGCCATCCGAATTTCGCGCAGAGCGGCATCAACGTGTTCAGGCGTAAGTTTGCCTTCACCACGCAGGTTTTTCAGCGATTTCTTTAGTTTGTCGGATAATGACTCAAACATACAAATACAATACGGGCTTTAGAGCCGAAACTATAAATACTAAGTGTATAAAGGAAATGTGTCAAGAACGGATGGTTACTTAGTTTCGGCAAAGATGTCGAAATTTTAGCCGGAAAAATTACTTTCGGAATCGAAGTTTCGACTGACTTTAGTTTATGCTAATCTTTATTTTTGAGAGAAATAATTAACAGGTGAAAATGAAAATGGAACAAAAATACATTGAACTTTACGACGAATATACACATTCAAACGTTATGAGCCGCCGCGATTTCATAGATCGTTTGGCGAAATTGGCGGGCGGTTCGGCGTTGGCTTTGGCGTTGCTGCCGAGCCTCGAAAACAATCAGACGAAAGCGCAAACCGTGCCGAAAGACGATAAAAATCTCAATACAAAATATATCGAATATCAAGGCGCAAGCGGGAAAATTCGCGGTTATCTGGCGATGCCGAAAAAAATAAAAGGGAAGATTCCCGCCGTCGTTATCATCCACGAAAATAAAGGTTTGCAGCCCCACATTGAAGATGTCGCCCGCCGCGCCGCGCTCGCCGGATTCATCGCGCTCGCGCCCGACGCACTTTCCGGGAACGGCGGAACTCCGGCTGATGCCGACAAAGCGCGGGAATTGATCGGCAAACTCGATTATCCGAAAACAATTAAAGATTTTGTCGCGGCGGTTTCCTATTTAAAAGATTACAAAAATTCAAATGGAAACGTCGGGTGCGTCGGGTTTTGCTGGGGCGGTTCGATGGCAAATCAACTCGCGGTCAATTCGCCCGATTTGAAAGCGGCGGTCGCGTTTTACAGCGGTCAGCCGAAAGCCGAAGAAGTTTCTAAAATCAAAGCCGCCGTACAGCTTCATTACGCAGGTTTGGACGAAAGAATTGACGCGGGAATTCCCGATTACGAAGCCGCTTTGAAGAAAAATAACGTCAAATACGAACTGTATATGTATGAAGGCGTGAACCACGCATTTCACAACGACACGAACGAAGCGCGCTACAACGCCGCCGCCGCGAAACTCGCTTGGGGACGAACGATTAAATTTTTAACCGAAAATTTGTCGGACAAGAAAAAAGACAAAAAAGCTGAATGAGTTTGCTGAAAAATTTCGCGGTTGACATCACGCCGCTCAGGATTTCGAGGGATTATCGGCTGCTCTTTTTCGGGCAGCTTGTTTCTTTTTTCGGCTCGATGATGACGTTTATCGTCGTGCCTTGGCAAATGTATCAACTGACGCAATCGAGCGCGATGGTCGGTTATCTGTATCTCGCCGAATTTGTGCCGATGGTTTGTCTGGCATTTATCGGCGGTGCTTTGGCTGACGCGCTCGACAAGCGGAAAATGTTGCGCTTGACGGAAATCGGGCAAACTTCCGTCACTTTGATTTTACTGGTCAATTCGCTTCTGCCGAATCCTCACATTTGGCTATTATTTGTTGCGGTCGCGCTGCACGCCGGTTTTGCGGCAATTCAGCGTCCGGCATTTGAATCTTTTATTCAAAAAGTTATTCCCAATGAATTGATGTCGACGGTAATGGCTTTGAATTCAATTCGTTACAGCGTCGGCGCGATTATTTCGCCGGCGATTGCGGGAATTATCGCCACGCAATTTTCTCCGGCGGTTGCTTATACAATTGATTTAATTACATTTATCGCGTCGCTAATCGCCGTATTTTCGCTAAATGTCGTCGCATCGCCTGAAAACGCCGAACGTCCGAGCCTGCAAAGTATCGTCAAAGGCTGGAAATACGCTCTGAGTCGGCAGGAATTGATGGGAACATATTTGATTGACATCGGCGCGATGTTTTTTGCGATGCCGCAGGCTTTATATCCCGCGTTAGCGACGATTTACGGCGATAAATACGTCGGTTTTTTCCCGGCGGCGATTGCGGCGGGCGCACTTTTGGCGAGTTTGACTTCCGGCTGGACGAAAAATGTTCACCGGCACGGATTGCTCGTCACAATCGCCGCAATTGTTTGGGGCGTGGCGATTATCTTTTTCGGAATGTCGGACAGTTTGGTATTCGCGCTGTTATTTCTCGGCGCGGCGGGATTCGCCGATATGATTTCGGGAATTTTTCGCGGCTCGATCTGGAATCAGACTATTCCGAATTTTCTGCGCGGACGGCTCGCCAGCATTGAAATGATTTCATATCTGACCGGACCGATGCTCGGAAGTGCTAAAATGGGCATCGTCGCCGAACATTACGGCGTGAAAACGGCGATTGTTTCCGGCGGAATTCTATGCGTCGCGGCAGTCGGTATGACGGCAATTTTTTTACCGAAATTTCTTAAATATGACGGGCGCGAAGGCGTTAAACAAAAGGAAATTGAAGAAGCGCAAAATCGAGAGATCAACGATCTGAAATTTCAATAAGCCGATAACTAATTTATGAGCGAAGAAGAACTTGAAAAATTAGTCGAAAAAAATCTGGCAAAACAGACGGTTTCAACTGAAATCGGTTTGCGGGTGGCTGACAAATTAAAAGAACTTGCCGAACGGGAAAATGTAGATTTCGCCATTGCGGGTGGTTTGGCGATGCACTTATACGGCTTTGTTCGTGCGACGACGGATGTTGATTTTGTGGCAAATCGGCGCATTTCGCTGGACGTTAAACGGCATCTGATTTTTGGCGGCGAGCGTTATGAAGTTGAAATTGACGGACGAAAAATTGACACCGATTGGATCGTGCGGCGCGATAAATACGCGGAAATTTATCGGCAGGCATTAAAAGAAGCAGCGGAAATTAACGGGCGGAAAATTCTTTCCCCCGAATGGCTGGTGATTTTGAAATATTCTGCCGGACGCGGCAAAGATCGGCTCGATTTGCTGTGGTTATTGCAGCAAAAAGGATTGGTAAACAGAAAAAAAATCGCGCAGAATTTAAAGAATTTGCTCGGCGAACTCGGCGCAATCGGATTTTTGACCGGCTTACAGCGCGAATACGATTTGGCGGACGTGATGGGCGCGCGAGCAGCGGGCGACGAAAACGAATCTTATATTCCCGACGAAGATTACCCGGAATATAATTAAAGGAAAAATAAAATGGCAATTTTAAAGAAAAGACAAATCGAAATTTTATCGCAATTGAATGAACAGGAATTGGCGGAATATGTGGCGACATTGCCGATTGAACCGGAAGATTTGGAAGAACTTTTTTACTATATTCGTTCGCGCTTCAAAACGCAGCTTTGCGATCACACTTCAAAATTTACAATGCAGTATTTGATTGATAATCGCCTGCCGTTCCCGAAAATTATCGCGTGGCTCAATGAAAACGGCGGTTACTGCGACTGCAAAGTTTTGGAAAACATCGAAACCGAATGGAACAAGGCGTTTGGCTCAAATCAGTAAAATCAATTTACAGGGATGACAGGATAAACAGGATAATTGTTAAAACAAAAAATATTTATCCCTGTCCATCCTGCCATCCCTGTAAATTGATTCTTCGTTTTCTCAATTTTAAATTTTGATTTATACGTAAGTCGGCAAAAATTTCGGCGGTTTACGCTCTTTCGTCGCTTGCTCGAAAGCAAAGGCGATTTTTATGAGCGTAGGTTCGGCAAAAGCGCGACCGAAAAATGTTACGCCGACGGGCAATTCCTGGACGTAGCCTGCCGGAACAGTGATGCTCGGATAGCCGGAAACTGCCGCCAAACTCGTCAAACCTTCAAACACGCCGCAGTCGCCGTTGACCAGATCGGTCATCCACGCCGCGCCGCCCGAAGGCGCGACGAACGCATCCAAATTATTTTTGTTCATCACCGGATCAATGCCTTTTTCCTGCGTGTAAAGTTTGCTTTGCAGTAAAGCCAAACGATAAGCGCGGTCATTCAAATCGGCTTTTTCCTGCGCCTGCAAAAATATTTCCTGCCCGAAATACGGCATTTCTTTCTGAGCGTTGGCTTTGTTGTATTCAATTAAGTCCGCTAGATTTTTATATTTGCCGCCGCGCGATGCCAGATATTTATTCAAATCTTCCTTGAATTCGTAAAGCAAAACCTGATATTCCGCATCGCCGAATTTGTCGAGATTTTCAAATTCAATATCAATCAAAGTCGCGCCGCCATCTTTTAACACCTTTAATTGCGGTTCGACGACGGCATCAATTTTGGCGTTTCTGCCGAAAGTCTGCCGCCCGACACCGATTCTCATATTTTTCAAACCGTCTTTTTGCAAAAACTTCGTATAATCCGCTTCGCCTTTATTTGCCTGTGAGGTGATCGAATCGTTTTTGTCCGTGCCGATAAGCACGCCGAGCAAAATCGCCGCGTCTGCGACGGTTCGGCACATCGGTCCCGCCGTGTCCTGCGAATGTGCAATCGGAATAATTCCCGAACGCGAAACCAAACCGAGCGTCGGTTTCAAGCCGACAATTCCGCACGTCGCCGACGGGCAGATAATCGAACCGTCGGTTTCCGTGCCGATGCCGACCGCCGCGAGATTCGCCGCGATTGACGCGCCTGTTCCCGCGCTCGAACCGCACGGATTTCTGTCTAAAATATACGGATTGTGCGTTTGCCCGCCGCGACCTGACCAGCCGCTCGAAGATTTTGACGAACGAAAATTCGCCCATTCGCTCAGATTCGTTTTGCCGATGATGACCGCGCCGGCTTTTCTCAATTGCGACACGATAAAAGCATCATTTTTCGGCGTTGGCGCGTCGAGCAAAGCCAGACTTCCGGCGGTTGTTTTCATCTTGTCGGCGGTGTCAATGTTGTCTTTTATCAAAATTGGAATGCCGTGCATCATTCCACGAATTTTGCCGTTTTTGCGTTCTTTGTCCAATTCGTCGGCGATTTTCAGCGCGTCGGGATTTGTTTCGAGAACCGAATTGAGTTTTGGGTCTATTTCTTTAATTCGCTGCAAATAAATTTCGGTCAGTTTTCGCGCGGAAAGTTCGCCCGATTTCATTTTGCTTTGTAATTCATTGACGGTTATTTCTTCAATCTGCATACTCGACTGCGTTTGAGCGTTGGTGTTTTTCAAAAAAGTCAGCGCGGTCAAACCTGCCGCACCAATCTGTAGAAATTCACGACGGTTTTGTTTTTCAATTTTCATATTTTAAAGTTTTGGAAAGTTTATTGCCTGCCCTTTGCCGGTATTTTATTACAATCCGCCTGAAAAATCAGATGCGCGCCTGAGAGGGCTTCATATTTTAGTTATCAACAGAATAGGAAAATGAGAACGCGAAATAAAAGGAGCGGTCGTTGAAAACCGCTCCTTTGTAAATGTCCTAATTCGGTTTCGTACTTCGCCTACCGACTTTATTTGGATGTTTTAGCAGCCGCTTTCGTATTTCTTTTAATCGTTTTTCGATTCTTCATAATCATCTTTCGATTCTTCATAATCATTTTTCTGTTCTGCATAGCCGTCGTCATTTTACGGCTGTGCATTCTTTTGCGGCTGCGCATTCTTCTGTTCCGCGAGATCATTCTTTTGTTCCGCGCTATCATTTTTGTGTTACGTTTGACGGCGCGGGCGTTGCTTGCCGGCGTCGCGGTTTGGTTGGTTTTCGTCGTCGTCATCGTTTGATTTTGTGCCGAAGCTCCGATTACGCCGATGCCCAGCATCATAATCAAAGCCGCCAGAAATTTCTTTGTTCGTCTCATATTTTTTTTCTCCACTGCTAATCATATTTTTGAGTTATTTTTCAATAACCCTGCAGGTTTTATCCTGCATAGCCTTCGATTATTGCACACTGTTATCAGATAAAGAAATAGAATTTAATAAATGAGCAATAAATTTTTTCTTTATATTAACAGTTCGCGCAAACTGGCTGGTTTTCTTCTGGAAAGTCTAAGCCAGCCGCTCGGAACTAGTTTTAATATACCGGAAAAATAGCATTGAAACGGCTATTAACACTGCTTCATTTACAAATAAAACGACCGGCAATGAAATGATTAAACCAAGTCAGAGCAAAAGAATACTGCCGCCGCCGATTTAACGGTAAAAATGAAGCCGGAAGACGGTAAAATGTAAATTAATGAAATTCAAACATTTTTGAGATAGCTTTCAGTAACAACAAAACCGCAGCGTCGAGAGTTGACAGCAAAGCTGATAAAATTTTTGAAGTTGCGTTTCTATTTTACTTAAAGTTTTATCCTCAATTTAGCGGTGCAGTAAAAACTAAAGACTGGCGCGGTAGAAGTTTTATGATTAAATCTGTTCTTGACAGAATTGCCGAATCGCATCCGACGAATGATACGATTGTTCCGATGGCGAATGAAATTTTGGATGAAGCGACGAAACTTGTCCGCGCCAAAAATTTTGTCACCGTGCCGACCGAACCCATCGAAGTTATCGTAATGCCGGAATTTGCTGCGGCAGCGCGGTCGCTTATTTCGATTCCGCCGGACCTTTGGAGAAAAAGAACGAAACTTTTTACGCCATTTCGCCGACTCCGAAGGATTGGACGGAACAACGCAAAGATTCATTTTTCCGCGAATACAACGATTATATGCTCAACGATTTGACCGTTCACGAAGCAATGCCCGGACATTATTTGCAAATTATGCACTCGAATAAATTTACCGCGCCGACAAAAATCCGCGCACTTTTTTCAAGCGGTTCGTTTGTCGAAGGCTGGGCGGTTTACGCCGAACAATTGATGGCGGAAAACGGTTTCGGCGGCGCGGAAACGCAGATGCAGCAGTTGAAAATGAAACTGCGCGTGATTATCAACGCGATCATTGACCAAAAAATTCACACGATGGGAATGACCGAAAAACAAGCCGTAGATTTTATGATGAACGAAGGTTTTCAGGAAGAAGGCGAAGCCGCCGGCAAATGGAAACGCGCTCAACTTTCGTCAACACAGCTTTCGACATATTACGTCGGCTCTGTCGAAGTCAATGACTTACGAAAAGCGTATGAAGCGAAACACGAAGGCAAAGTTGATGTTCAAAAAATGCACGACGAAATGCTTTCGTTCGGTTCGCCGCCCGCAAAATATGTTAAGGAAATGATGAACTTAAATTAAAAGTTAGAGCGCAATACAAACGATTGCGCTCTAACTTTTACTCTTTTTCTACTGACACTTATTGAAAAATAATTACATCTATCGTCTTTAGTCGTAAAAATAATTTCCTAACTGTAAATATTCTGTCGAATTATCAAAACTGAGTTCTTCTGCGAAATTATTGTCTGACAAAGCCATTAAAAGGCAAATATATTTTGATTTATATGTTTCTGAAGACAGTAGTGAGAAAGTAAAACAGTTCGATCAAAGTCGCGCCGAGCAGCGAAAAAACATTCGATAATAAGTTTTCCTTATCACAAAAGTCAAAGAAATGACATTCCGGCTGCGAAATTATTGATAGATAGAGTCAATCGGACATCACGCGGCGGCATACAGATTATTTTTGGAATGACCGAAAAAAAATTAATTGAAATTTTAGGAAGATTAAGTTATTATGTGTTTTCTTCCTTGATCCATTGATCCATAAAACTTAAATTAAAACAGAGAGGTATAAATTCTTGCAAAACAATAAAATTTTATTTTTGGTTACAGTGTGTCTGATGTGTTTGGCGGTCAATCCGGTATTTTCTCAAAAAGTTTGGGAAAAACCGTCGAAAGAATGGTCGAAAGAAGACGCGGTAAAAATTCTTAACAACTCTCCGTGGGCGCAGTCTTTCGTGCCGTCTTCCGCCGATTTTAGTAGTGCCGATAGGAATAGAGGACAAACGGCAAGTTCCGGCGGCTCGAATCCGGGAAGCACCGCCCTTATAATCGGCAGAATACCGGTTGTGATCCGCGACTTTTCAGGTACGCCGATTCGACAGGCGATGATTCGTCTGCAGCAGCTTCAGGTCGGTTATGATAGAATGAATGACAAAAAACGCGCCGCTTTCGACGAAGCGACAAAAAATATTATTGAATGTCCGCTCTGTAAGGCTTACATCGTTATTGGCATTGCTAAGGTTGTTGATACTTCTCAGGGAGTCGAAGAGGGAATGTTTCAGACGACTAAGCTCGAAGATTTAAAAGGAAAAGTTAAATTAGTTAATGATAAGGGCGAAGTCAGAGAACTGGTGCAGCTCACTCCGGCGACTGGAGCTAATGATATGGCTATCTTATTTTTTGCTCGCAAGGATGACAAAGGTGCTGAGTTTTTAACGCCGGACAATAAAAGTTTCAAACTGAGCTTTAACGGTGATTTCTTGAACAGCCAATCTCCGTATGCGAAACTTTTACAGAATAGTTTTCAATTCAACGCTAACAAAATGAAAGTCGGCGAAAAAATCGAATTCTAAAAATTTTCGGCAGTAAGCGAATAATACTCAACCACTGTCGCAACAGGATTTATGCGTGGAAACTTTTACTAAACCTTGATCAACTCAGCTTTCGACATATTACGTCGGTTCGGTTGAAGTGGGCGATTTGCGAAAGGCTTACGAAGCGAAACACAAAGGCAAAGTTGATGTTCAAAAAATGCACGACGAAATGCTTTCTTTCGGTTCGCCGCCCGCGAAATATGTGATGGAAATGATGAATTTATAAATTTAAAAATAAAAATTCGCTGATTACGAGAAGTTTTGATTAGCGGATTTTTTTTATTTATGAAATCAACCAACTTAAAGCCTTTTCTTCATCCATAAAGATTTCGATGTCAGTGGAAACTTTGTCATCCGTCAACAATTCAAACTGTCGTCCGCGAGCATAATCGCTTAAAGAATTCATTAAAATCGCAGTTTTCCCTTTACCGAGTTCTTTTCCAAAAGCTCGAAACCTTCGCTCACCCTTTTTACCAATTCAATATCGGTTTTCTTAAATTCAACTTTGCGGTCATCAATCAAAAGATTCATTCCCGGATTCCAAAACTTTTGTGAAACAACGTCTTCGATCATTTTTGTATGACCATTGGCGGAAAAAGCATTTTCAACCACAACCTTTACAATATTTTGGCGTTCTACATATTCAATTGTCCAACTGTATTCTGAATTATGTGTTTCATCCATATAAATTTCTGCTGATTTTGCGAAAGCTAATTTTCCCTAATGTTATATTTTCAACAACCACACGCGCCTTTTGTTTTGACGATTGTTTTAATATCGCCTTTTGAAGCCGTGATTGTAACATCGTAAGAAGTCGCTTCGCATTCTTTATCGCCTTTTAAGCAAACGCGCGTGGTCAGATAATTAACTTTAACGGTAATTCCGTTTGCGGCGTACACGTCGGTATGACGGGAGCCGATTTTTTCTTTTGCCGGAAGTTTTCCTTTTTTTGTCAATTTAAATTCAGTATCTTTGCCGTTGATATTAAGGATTGCCGTTCGATAGTCTTCAGACCAAAACACAATTTTCTGCGAACGCGGCTTTTTCGCTTCCGCCAAAGTCTGAAACGAACATCCGCAACCTTCATAATCCGAGCCTTTGAGATTTCCGACGTTTAATTTCTGCGTTTGGGCAAATGCTGTCGCATTGCCAAAAACTATAAAACAAAAGATCAGAACAACATAAGATAAAAAGTATTTGATTTTCATAATTATTTGATTTTTTTCAAACTCCCTTCGCCGCTGATTTGGCGCGACTTGGTTTTGGCGACTTGTTCGGCTTTTTCAAAAACGCGCATAAAGTTTCCGCCTAAAACCTTTAAAATATCCTGTTCCGAATAACCACGTTTGAGCATTTCGTAAGTTACGAGTGCTAAATCTTCCGAACCGTTCATTCCTTCGGGAAGCGACGGAACGCCGTCGAAGTCCGAACCGATTCCGATATAATCAATTCCGGCAACATCGCGGATGTGGTCAATGTGGTCAACGATTTTTGTATATGACGGCAGATAAATCGGATTCTTGCCGTAAAGTTCGCGCTTGGCGACGTTGAAAGCGGCTTCGTCCGTTTTGTATTTTTCCTTTAATTCATTGACCTGACTTTCGAGTTTTTTATCTCTGGCGCGGTCTTCGTCCAAAGTTCTTTGGTCGAGAAACGCGGGATAAAAATTGACCATCACCACGCCGCCGTTTTTCACAACCATCTTTAAAATATCGTCGGGAACGTCGCGCGGATGATCGGAAAATACACGCGCCGACGAATGCGAATAAATCACGGGCGCGGTAGAAATTTCCAAAACGTCGCGCATCGTGTCGTCGGAAACGTGCGAAATATCAACGAGCATTCCCAAACGATTCATTTCTTTGACGACTTCCTTGCCGAAATCATTTAACCCGCCGTAAGGTTTGTAAGGTTTTCCGTCGCGCGTGTCGCAGCAAGCGTCCGCCCAATCATTGGTATTATTGTGTGTTAGCGTCATATAACGCACGCCGAGCCGATAAAAATCCCGGAGCGCGAACAGCGAATCTTCAATCGCGTGTCCGCCTTCGATTCCCATATATGCACAGACTTTCCCGGTTTTTTTGGCGCGATAAATGTCGTCGGACGAAGTGCAGAGCATTAACTGATCGGGATGTTTTTCGACTTCGCGGTAAACCGTATCAATCAAATCCAGCGCACGCCGCGCCGAACCGCCAGTTTTGACAAATTCTTTGTCCACATAAATCGAGAAAAACTCGCCGGTAATTCCGCTTTGCTTAAAACGCGCCAAATCCGTGTGATAAGGCGTGCCTTCGATGTGAAATTTGCCGAGCGAATTGGTCGCCAAACCGAAATCATCATCAAACATCGGGGTCGTAATGTCGTTGTGTCCGTCAACAATGATAGCTTTTTTGTGAATTTCTAATGCTTTTTGCCAGAGTTTCTGATCGGCATCTTTCGGCATCGTTTGGGCAAATGTCTGACTGACAAATAGAATTAACAGAAAAGCGGCGAATTTGATTTTCATAATTTTTATTAAAGGAAAATTTTAGTTTTAAAGATTTTAACTTATTTTCAAATTATTGGCGAACAATCTGCAATTACCGGAAAATTTGCCAACCGCAAAGCGTCGCCAAACATCAAAATTATGCACAAAATAAAAGACAAAAGGAAATAAAAATTTGAATTTCGATTTCAAAAAAATTTACGTTCAGCAGACTATTTTTGAAGATTTTATCTGGCGCGGCAATGCCGAAAAAATTATAAATCGGTTTCCAAACGCGGAAGTTGTCGAGGTCAAAAACCACTGGCAAATTCCCGCCCTTTTTGAAGCCGACGCGAACGATTGGATGCGGACAAAGCGCGAAAGTTTGGTTTTGGGCATCAAATCCGGTTTGACGCACACGAAAAACGGACGTTCGGCGGATTTTATCGCCGCGTCGAATTCCAACGGATGTTTGAGTTCGTGTCAATACTGCTACGTCGCGCGGCGCAAGGGCGCGTCAAATCCGCTGACGATTTTCGTCAACGTCGAAGAAATAGCCGGTTCGATTCGCCAACATCAAAAAAAACTCGGCGCGAAAACGGAGCCGAATCAGTGCGACGATAAATTTTGGACTTACGACATCGGCTGCAACGCCGATTTGTCCGCCGACACTTACGTTTGCGACAATCCGGGATTTTTAATCAAAGAATTTACGACGATGGAAAACGCCAAAGCGACGTTTGCGACAAAAACCGTGCGCGACGATTACTGGTTTTCGATTGACCCGAAAGGTAAAACGCGGCTTCGTTATTCTTTGATGCCGCAGCCGATTGCGCGTTACGTTGACATCGGCACGAGTCCGATTTCCGATAGAATAAAGTCCGCCAACAAACTGGTTGATGCCGGTTACGAAGTCCATTTTTCGTTCGCGCCGATTATCGTTTACGGTGGCGAAAAATGGAAAGCCGATTGGCTCGAATTGTTTAAGGAAATTGATGATACGCTCTCCGAAAAAGTCAAAGCGCAGCTAAAATGCGAAGCGTTTTTTCTGACGCATTCGAGCGATTTGCACGATGTAAATATGCAGTGGAACGCCAAAGGCGAAGAGTTTTTGTGGAATCC
>JBBSIE010000057.1:0-25141 GCA_038232235.1 Pyrinomonadales bacterium
AGTTTCGCGGATTGTCAAAAAACAGTTTTTATTTTCACTTGAAAGAGTGTGAGTTTCGATTCAATTACAGAAAAGAAAATCTCTACGCTTTGCTTTTGAAAATTTGTAATGATAATGATCTTATCTAGTCTTGACCCAAAAGTTAAGATGTATTTTGACGGCGAAACTGAACGTGAACAGTGAATTATATGTTCGCTTTCTTGATTATCACGATCTTCCGCATCTTTTCTGATACAACTTTTTTACCCGTCTATTATAAAAATAACCTCTTGTGTTGTCAAAGAATTCGCTGTTTCTGGTAATGTGAAGGACACAGTAACTTTTTTGAGTCCTTCACATCAAATGTTTTTCAAAAAATTAACGAATTTTTTCCCTTTCGACCACTAAATTATTATCAACGCTGAAAACTCCGGGAACACCGTTCGCTAAAATATTCGCCAAATTCGCGTCGCTGCGATTGGCGACATAGCCTTCGAGCGAAACGTGACCGTTATCAACAATAATTCTCACGGAAGGATTTGTGCCTTGCAAATATCTGTAAAACGCTCCACCGCTGCGCGAAAATTCGCGGACTAATTGGTAACGAATCGAATCGTCAAAGCTCGAAAGCGGCAAAATTTCGATATTATTGACGACATTCGTTACGCCTTTTATGTCTTTAACGTAATTTTCGGCATCCGATTTGTTGATCGCATTTCTGACTTTGCCGTATAAAGTTACGGTGCTTCCATCAACTTTGAAGGAAATATTGTCGAACAAACCGTAATACGGCATTGTTAAAATTTCCTTGAAAACTTTTCGTTCAATTGGTGTCTGCGAAGAATTTCCGTCGTCGGAAAAACTTCGAGCCTGAACATTGAGCGAAGAAAAACCTAAAATTGCGACAACTGATAAAATTAAAAAATTCTTTAAGAATCTCATCTCTTTGTTTCTCCTAAATTAAATTCAACAAAGCAAATTTCGTTTGTTATGTTGTACAAATTAAGATGCTTTTGAGCGTTAAAAAGATGATAATTTTTTGATTCTAAAATGTAAAGAATTGTAAATAAAATCAACGGTTTAAAGATAACTTCAATGATTGATTTGAATTTCAAATCGGCGAAACGATTCAAGTTCGGCGTTCGGGAAATCCGGCTTGCCGCAAGGCTTCGTAAAGTGCGATTCCGGCACTCGTGGCGAGATTTATGCTGCGGACATTTTTATTCGGCATCGGAATCGTTAAACATCTTTCCCAATTGGTTTTTAATAAATCTTCGGGAAGTCCGCGGGTTTCACGCCCGAAAACCAAACAATCTTCGTCCTGAAATTGAAAATCCGTGTATTTTTTTTTACTTTTGGTTGTGAAGTAAAGAAATCGTGAATTCGGAAGTGCTTTGTAAAGATTTTCCAAATCGAAATGACGGTGAATTTTCACTTCGTCCCAATAATCGAGTCCGGCGCGTTTGACTGCTTTTTCGTCAAGCCGAAATCCGGCAACTCCGACAATATGCAAATCGGTAAATGTCGCCGCGCACAGCCGCGCAATGTTGCCCGTATTGGGCGGAATTTCAGGCTCTACCAAGCAAATATGAAACATATTTTAAAAATCGCAATGATAAAATCAGTGTAATTTCATTTATTTTGGATTCTTTTATACAATAACGCAATGAAAGTTTCCTCGATAAGATTATTTCCGATTTTGTTTTTAATGATTTTTTTAATCAACGGATGCAGAGAAGACGGAATAGGCAATAATGCCGACACATTAGCGGCAAACGATCAATCCGCGATAACAAAAAATGACAACGCGAATATTTCAAAAGATGACGTTGAAGCACTCGACAAAGTTATAAATTTGCCGATTCAGCCTGAAGAAGCAACCTGGCGCGAAGACAGTTTAGATAGACAAAATAACAATCTGCCTGTGTCGAAAGGAAAAAAACTCACTGGCGTATTGAAATTTTCTGCGGAGGACGCTCAAAAACTTGTCGAACAAGTTGATAAAACCAAACCGGCATTTGCTTCGGATGTTGACGCGGAGAGTTGGTTTCCGCCGGAACTTATCGCCAAAAGTCAGGAATCCGGCGACGAGAATTTGAAAGGCACTTCTTACGCCGCCGATGATTTTTTGCGCGAGCCTTACAAAAACGGCAAAATCACGCGCATCAACGATACGGATTATTTTGTGCTGGAATTAACTTCTTTCTAACTGCGTCCGACAACTTTTGGCGTATCTCGGCGAAAAATGTAAGCCAGCGATTTGTAAACTAATTTGGCGCAGAGAAAAGCCGGCGCGTCTGAATTATCAGTTTTTGAGAATTCGACCAAATCCATTCCGACGACGCGGCGTTTTTCCGCCAGTTTTCTGATAAGGTATAAAACTTCATACCAGCCTAAACCGCCCGGTTCTGGCGTTCCGGTAGTCGGCACAAGGCTCGGATCGAGTCCGTCAATGTCAACTGTCAAATAGACGTTTTCCGTCAAATTTTCAATCGCGGCATCAATCCAATCGGTTCTGCCGACAATATCTTTCGCCCAATAAATTTTCGTCGGCAAACCGTTGCTCAAAAGTCGCACTTCATCAGCCGAAATCGAGCGAATGCCGACTTGAACCGACGGAATTCGCAAATCTTTGACGACACGCGCCATAATCGAAGCGTGCGAATGCGGCGTTCCATCGTAAGAATCGCGCAGATCGGCGTGAGCGTCTATTTGCAAGACAGACAAATTATGATATTTTTCGGCGTGTGCGCGAATGAGCGGCGCACTGACCGAATGTTCGCCGCCGAGCATACACAAAAACTTATCGTTTTCGAGCAGTTTTTTTGAATGTTCGTAAAGCCCGTTCATCATCGCTTCGGGCGTTTCGCGCGGCTTGAATTCGTCGAGCGTGTGAATCCCGATTTTATAAACTTCCGCGTCGGTTTCTTCTTCGTAAAGTTCCATATTGCGCGAAGCGTCCACAATCGCCATCGCGCCTGCGCCCGTTCCCGTGCCGAAGGAAACAGTTCCTTCATATGCGACAGGCAAAACGAGAACCTGCGCCGCATCGAAGGAAGAAAATTTTTCTTCGTCAATGCCGCCGAAATTCATTGGTAAATTTTCAGACTCACTCATTTTCAGTTGTCAGTTGTCAGTTGTCAGTTGTCGGTTGAAGCAGAATTTTCTGACAACCGATAACCGACAACTGACAACTGTTTAGGGGACTTCGATTGCTAAATCTTTTCCGCTGAATGAGAAAGTCGGACGTTTGCGACCTTTCATAAATTTGGCGGCAGTTTGCGAAAGCGCGGTTACGATCATCGGCAGCGCGATTGAAGGGTCTGACGGAACATACGCGGTTGTGGCGTTTTTCAAAAGTTTGCCGAAAACCTGCGTATGATTTCCGCCGAATGATGGCGTGCGTGTGTCGAGCGGTACAGAATCAGTCGTTATCGAAACGGCGTATTTATGACCGCGCGGCGTGGTGCGTGTAATATATGACGAGATTTCCGCCATATTCACCATATTTTGACTGCACACACTTCCGAGAGTGATAATTCCCGAATTGCGCGTTTTGTTGGAAATCATCATCATTTCCATCGTGTCCTGCGTAATATCGAAATTAAACTGAATTTTCTTTTCAAAGCGGCAGCGTGCAATGCCGACGGAAAGCGGACTTGCCAGCAGATCGGGACAATAAACCGGCACGCGAGATTTGAAAGCGGCGGTCAAAATACCGTCTTCGTGAGCGATTTCCGAAAGTTCACGACCCAGTAAATGAAGAAATTCGCGCACGGAATAAGGGCGCGTGTTATCTAGTTGGTTGATGACGCTGCCGACCCATTCGTCGGCTTCACGATATTCGTCCTGATTGGCGAGCAAATCGCCGATGCGCGATACGTCGGAGGCTTCCAGTTCATCGTCGCTCATACTCGGATGTGCCTGATAATGATTGCGTCCGAGGATTTCGTGGATGTCGTGAAAAAGCACCGCGCCGGACATTACAAGCACGTCAACAAAACGGTTTTTGACGACGTAAGCGAGCAGTCTTCGCATTCCGGCGGGAATCAGATTGCCCGAACCGCACATATAAATTGTCGAATTGTCATCAAGCATATCGAGCCAGATGCGATGCGCTTCCGCCAGTTGTTTCGCGCCGAATCCCGCGCCTTCCATTTTCTCCAAAAGCCCCGCTACCGAACGATCTCGATCAACCGGAATCGGTCGCGTCGGAACCGTTAAAAATTTTGAAGCCTTTGATTTTTTCTGAGTTGCCATATAATCTCCGTGTAATAATTTTATAAAAATATCTGTTAAATCTAAAAATCTGAATTTATCCGCCGCCATTGGGCGACAAATAGGTATAACTGCCGACCTGACTTTCGTAAAATTCGATCAGTTCATTACCTTTTTTGTTTGATAATTCGCCGTCTTTTACTCTCTGCAAAACCGTTCGCCGAAACTGGTCGTGAAGCTGCGCCGCGTCAAACCGCACATTTGCCAAAGCATCGCCGAGCGTCGCGCCCTGTATAACTTTTTTTATGATGTAACCGTCTTCGCCGATGTGGATATGCGCTTCGTGCGGCACGCCGAACAAATTATGGTTGTTGCCCATCACTTCCTGATACGCGCCGACCAACATCATCGCCAAATAATAAGGTTTGCCTTTTTCCAACTTATGCAGTTCCAGAACAGTTTTGACATCGTGCAAATCCACGAATTTTTCAACAATACCGTCGGAATCACAGGTTATATCACAAAGGGTAGCATATTCCGTGGGTTTTTTGTTGAGACGATGGATCGGAACAATCGGAAAAAGCTGCTCCAAAGCCCAATTGTCCGGCATCGAACGAAAGACCGAAAAGTTCGCCAAGTATTTGGCGCACAACAAACGCCGAAGCTCGTCAAATTCTTCTGCGACATACTTTTTCTGTTGCGCGAATTCGTCGGCTTTTTCACAAACATCCCAAAAAAGAACTTCGCCCTTACCACGATCTTCGAGAGAAATCAAGCCGAGATTAAACATCGTAAAAAGTTCTTCGCGGTTTTCGAGCGCGTCGTGATAGTATTCGCGGTAATTTTTCGCCGTGATGCTTTTGCGTAAATCGTGTAGTTCTTTGACGACCTGTGGATCATCTTCTTCCACCGTCATCGGTGTTAAATTTTCGACGACGGTTTCGATTTCGTCCTGAATGTTCGTCACCAAAATCGCGTGATAAGCCGTCAAATAACGTCCTGATTCTTGAATTATTGTCGGATGCGGAACGTCTTCGTCGTCGCAAACCGTTTTGATCATATAAATTACGTCGTTGGCAAATTCCTGCGCGTTGTAATTTGCCGACGATTCGTAGGAAGTGCGCGAACCGTCATAATCAACAGCCATTCCGCCGCCGACATCGAGATAATTGATTGTAATATTCATCTGGCGGATTTTCGCGTAAGTCCGCGCCGCTTCCTTCATGGCGTTTTTGATGCGTTTGATGTCGGTCAACTGCGAACCGATGTGAAAATGCAGAAGCTGAAGCATATCCGTGCGTCCGGCTTCATTTAAACGGCGAATGACTTCGAGAATTTCCGTCGTCGTCAGACCGAATTTTGCCGCTTCTCCGCCGGATTTTTCCCATTTTCCCGAACCTTTCGAGTAAAGTTTGACGCGCACACCGATCATCGGCAGTTTTGCTTCGGGATTTTCGGCGGATATTTCTTCGGCAAATCGCAAAGTATGGTCGAGTTCGCTCAATCTTTCAATGACGATAACGACGTTTTTTCCGGCTTGTGCGCCGGTGAATGCCAGTTTTATAAAATCCTTATCTTTGAAACCGTTCAAAACAAGCAGGCTTTCTTCCGACTGTTCGAGCGCAAGCGCAGCGTAAAGTTCGGCTTTTGAACCGGCTTCCAGACCGAAATCGTAACGCCTTCCTTCGCGCAGATATTCTTCGACAACCGAACGGTTTTGATTGACCTTCATCGGATAGACGCACATATGTCCGCCTTTGTAATCAAACTCTTTGATCGAATTTTTAAATGATTTTTGAAGTTTGCGGATTTGTCCGAGCAGAAGCTGCGGAAAACGCAATAAAACCGGCGTGTTGATACCGCGTTTTTGTAAGTCGTCAATAATTTCTTTCACATCTGCCGTCAGATTGTCGTTTTCGCCAGCGCGAACAATAAGATGTCCCTTGCGATTGACACCAAAATAGTTCGCGCCCCAATTTTCAATTCCGTATGTTTCAATCGTCTGCTCTATTACTGCGCTCAAATTCTGTTTCTCCAAAAATAAAATAGTTATTTATTATAACTTATACGCCAAATAAAAATTTATAACTTATAAGAAATTTAACAAAAAACAAAACTTGAAACAATAACTTTTTTTTAACGACGGAAAATGGAATCCGTAAATCGGGAAATTATCATTAAAGTTAAGAAATGAAACTTTATTTACAGATTACTGACTATCCGAACTTCGGCATATCTATTGCAAAATGTCCGGCAGAAGTCGAATGACAATTTCGACAGACTCATTAAAAAATAAGGAAAATTTAGACTTGATTTTATGAAATCAAAGAAATAGGTGTCGAAACTTGTCAACTCTGTGTGCCGAAATTTGTCACTCCGGCGCAAAAAAAGGAAGAAATCCTCAAAAAGATTTTATCAATCGGCGGCGACAAAGGCTTTAAAAACGTCCAACTCCAAGACGAGGCGAAAAAAAAAGTCGGCTTGGCAATGCCGGATAAAGTAGAACTTTATTAATTTTTGCCGCCGAAAATTTATCAAACGTCTGACAGCAGACAAAAACATCGGGCAACTTTCAAGTTGCCCTTTTTATCTATTAAATGCAGTCGGAGCGCGGACGAGCCGTCCGCGCTCCGACTTTGACTTTGAGAACAGAATAAAAATGACAAAAAAATTATTAAGTTTGATTTTCACGATTTTGATGCTGTCGGCATTTGCAAACGCGCAAACGGCTGAGGTTACGGTATCATTGAACGAGCAATTTTTTGACGTGCTACTTGACGCATTGTTCAAAAATTTTAATCCGCCGGAATTTCCGCTGGCAACGAACAGTCCGAAGTCCAAAGTCCAAAATCCAAAGTCGGAAAATCGTCTTTCGGATTTGAGTTCGGGTTTTCAAGCCGATGATTTAGAAATCCGAAATTGCAACGAATCAATTCGCCTTCAGCGCGAAATTGACGGAGTTCGGACGGCGGTTCGATTCCGCGACGGGAAAATTTACGCGCCGATTGCTTTTTCCGGTTCTTACAATCCGCCGCTTGTCGGATGCGTTGATTTTCAAGGTTGGGCGGAAACTAATATTGATCTGGAGTTTGATCGTCAGAGCCAAAAACTTGTCGGCAAAATTCACGTTCTGAATGTTCAGTTGAGCGGCACGGGCGGCATCGGCAGCCGTTTCATTACCGGATTAGTACAAAGTTCGATTGATAAAAAAGTAAATCCAATCGAGATTTTACAAGCCGATAAACTTTCGTTTCTCGTTCCGGTTCGAAACGCCAACGGCTCTCTGCAAATGAAATCAGTCGGCGTACGGACGGAATTGGGAAACGGAGTTTTGAATGTTTTTATCGGCTATCAATTCACCAAAGGCAAATAAAAATCTCCGGCGGCAATTTTTATTACCGAAAGAAAAAAATATTGACATTTGTTGAATTTAAGTTTAAATTGGGAAAAATTAGCTCAAAAAACCTTGCAAAACTTAGCTCAACCGGAGCTAAGTTAAACAGATAGCAAGACTCCCAAAAAAGCCTTGTTAAAATTGAAAACGGATTAGAAAGCAATCTGCTTGTGAGCAGTCGCGTTTTCTGAATTATACTTAAAATTTAAGGAGGTAATTATGTTGAATAAAACTATATCTTTGTTAATGATACTGTGTTTGCTTACAATCACCAATCAAGTTGTTTTTGGACAATCACAATCTTACGGGGTGGAAACTTTTCAGCAGACAAAAACACTTTCCAAGAAAGAATTTCTAGAAAAAATTGGTGTAAATTCTGCCGATAGAGCAAACCAGTTACTTGACAAAGATTCGTTTGCCAAAGTCAAGAAGGAAAGCATTACGGCAAAAGCAATGCAGGATGCTGATAAAGCGCAGCAAAAGAAAAAGTTTGTCGGGATGAACACGACAACTGCAATAGTTATTGGTGCTGCTATAGCGGCAGCGATTATTATTGTTCTCGCAACAAAAAATAAAAAGGTGGAAGAACCTACTCCGAGATGTGATTTTCCACCATATTGTAATTTTTGAACTTAAAATCTAACGGTAAATTTTAGAAAACGCTGAATGATGAAAAAAATTCATCATTCAGCGTTTTTTGTTTAATCAAAAAGTAGGTGTGAAATCACGTCCTTACTTCGTGCGGACTTCCGCATTGAACCTATTCAGTGATTCGTTTAGAAGACTCCAAAAGCACCGAGCGGCGTATCAATCGCGTTGCCCCATTTCTGTCCGCCGATACTGCCATTTGCGCTGCTGATATAGTAAAAGGTCTGATTCTCCGGTCGCCAAACGGCAATGTCCTGGATGCCGTCGCCGTCATAATCGCCACGCACTTGAAAATCGTCGTTGGAAATACCGAAAACAGTGGCTGTAACCGCAGCGGTTGCAGTGTTGCTAATATACCAAACCTGACCGACTGAGGCTTGACGAACTGCGACCAAATCAGCAATTCCGTCGCCGGTATAATCGGCTGGAGTAACTAAAAAATCGGAGCTGAAATCCCCGAATTGACGGCTGAAAACTCCTGCACCCGTTACCGCATCACCGGCATACCACGTAGGTATAGTTTGGGTAGAATCTAGTGAGAGAAAAACAACTTCATCTCTGCCGTCTCCGTTAAAGTCGGCTCCATTGACGACGATGAAAAACCTAGTCCCGGGAGCAGGTCCGAAAGTAACCTGGCTAAATGTATTTGTGCTGCTGTTTATTATGTACCAGGTAAAACCACGAGAAACTGCATAATCTGTTTTACCGTCGCCGTCGTAGTCGCCGATGGCATTGGGATTATCGTCTGTAACTCCGAAGGGAACTGCCCGCTCAAGCATAATTCCGGCTGTTCCGGTCGGGATTTGTGATACATAAAAAACTCCCTGACTGCCCGGTCGCCAAACAGTTACTTCAGCCTTTTTATCTCCGGTGTAATCGCGCGGAACAATCTCATCGCCGCGAAGACCATAATTAAATATACGAATAAAATCACCATTCGTACCCGCAGCCGGATTTTGGAGTATATTCCAGGTGATCGAGCCGGAGGTCGGAATCGTTAGAGTTGTCCAGTCGGTTCTGCCGTTGCCGGTAAAATCATACAATGTAGATTTCGCTGCCGGCGGTGTCGTACTGCCGCCGCTTGCGGTCGTATTATTGGCTTGGGCTTTGACACTGCTGACTCCGACAGTAATCAAGCCTATCACCAAGAACAAAGTCGTACCTAAAATGGTATGCTTTTCCCATTTATTAGAACTTTTTTTCATGATTTTCTCCTGTTAAATTTTAATTTTTTGCATATTTTGGGAGTGCAAATGTAATTCTTTTACACTTTTTTACTTGGGAATATGCGGTTAGTTATCTAAATTGGAAACCAATTTTGAAAAATCATATCACAAAATGAATTTAAATTGATATTCAAAATGCCTTAAAAAACATTAAGTTGGAAAATTTACAGAAACTGCTGTAAATCAGACGAGATATTTTGTTACAATCATAAAATTAAAAACAGACAGCGAGGTTTTATAATGCGAATAAAATATTTTTTTTTAATTTTGATTTTTATTTTAGGCATTTCCGCTAATTTTTACGCACAAGTCAAAAAAAATGACGATGAAGTTTTGCGAATTGACACTCAGTTGATTGACGTGCCGGTTGTCGTAACGGATAAAGACGGCAAGCCTCTGCTTAACCTGAAACAAAGTAATTTTATTGTTTATGAAGACGGCAAAAAGCAGGAGGTTTCGGACTTTTCCGCGACAAATGCGCCGTTTGAAGTCGCGCTTCTGCTCGACACATCAGGTTCTACGCGCTCGGATTTGCAGCTTATTCAACGCGCCGCCGAAAGTTTTATCGCGTCCCTGCGTCCGGGCGACAAAGTTTCGATTATCGCTTTTAAGACCGACCGAATAGACGGCAAATCAACTACGTCCAGCGAAGTTTTAACGCCGCTGACCGATGATCGAACAAAATTGAGAAATGCTCTGGCGGATGTCAAAACGAGTTTCGGAACGCCTTATTACGACGGACTTTTACAGATAGTGGAAAAAGTTTTCGGTGAAAAGCCGAAGGACGATTTCCGCGGCAGACGCGCACTTGTTGCATTAACCGACGGAGTTGATTCGACGAGTGTTTCCGATTTCAGCGAAGTTAGAGAAGAATTCAGCCAAGCCGGAATAATTTCGTATTTTATTCAAGTAGACACGCGCGATTTTTTTGAGGAAAATTTGCTTGGCAATTGTGAAGGCGCGATGCGTTTTTCGCAGGCACAAATTCGGCGTTATTACCGCACGTTTTATCCGAAATCGAAAATCGAAAAAGTGTTCAGCTTCTGCAATCTCGGCGATTTCGAACGCCTCGACATCAGCAAAAGACTTTACGAATTAGCCGACGCGGAAATGCAGAACTTAGCAAAAACGTCGGGCGGAAAAGTTTTTCCGGCGGCTGATTTGAGCGAAGCGCGAACAGCATTTGCCAAAGTCGCGCAGGAAATAGGCACGAAATACAGTTTCGGCTATTACTCGTCGAATGAGAAGCGCGACGGCACTTACCGCACAATAAAAATCGAATTAAAAGGCATTCCCGCTGGAGCGCAAATCCGCGCCCGCGAAGGCTACAACGCGCCAACGAATTAAATAGTCGGTAAGCTTACCGACTATTTAATATTTTATTCCGATTAAGTTTCATAGCAGAGAAATTAATGATGGTGTCCGCCACCGTGACCGGAATGTTCCATCATTGCAATAACTCCCGCTGGTTGGACGAGGAACGGGCAGCCGTCGCTGTCGGCGGCATTACGTCCGCCGTGCAAATGCGCGACAGTCCACGCGGGCAATTGATCAATTCCTGAAATCGGATCGCGCCCGCTTCGTCCGGCTTCATTCTGCGTATTGTCGCCGGAACGAATTGCGACGATCGGCATTTTTCCGTCAATCTCATTTATCCATTCAACGGCGACCTTTTCGCCGCTTTGAACTTCCAAAGTCGGTCCGGGAAAAGTTCCTTCATAAGTCCAAACATCGGTTTTCGGCAGTTTGGAATGCAGCCGAACTTTCGCCGCCTTCATTTTTATTTTGTTGAGTGAATTTTCCGAAATTTTATTTGTATTTGATGTGTCGGCGCAACTGACCAAACCAAAATGTTCCAATTCAACAATAACCGCGCAAATTTCCGCTCCGATTTCTTGTCGAATAGCTTTCGCCACGCGCAAAGCGACTTTTTTCGGATGCACCGTGAAAAGCAAACTCCGTCCGAGTTCGGTGATAAATTTTAATTCGCTTGCCGGATTTGTATTTTGTCTTACGGACAAATTTACACCCGTTCGGCTTTTGGTTCTTTTCGGAGCTAACATTTAGATTTTAGTTAAGGAATGACAAACTTTGTTGGAAAATTTTCATCCGAAGAGGCAGGTCGGATTTTAGAAAAGAGAAGTTAGAAAAACTTCTCTTTTAATTAAAAAGGATTTTAAACATTTTGTCAACAGTTTTAACATCCGTTTTTACTAAATTTATTTGACAGTTTTTGCATTTCGTTCAAGAATCAAAATGTCGTATGAAAATAAAAAAATCTCAGTTTGTAAAGTTTCCAAAGTGTTTAAGCGTCGTTATTTTTATATTTATATTATTTTCAACTCAAATGCAGGCGCAGCAGGTTGTTGATAAAACAGTGGCGACTGTCGGCGACGGCGTTGGAGTTCCCGAACTTATCACATATTCAGATTTGCTCTGGCAGCTTGCTCTGGTTCCGAATGTGCCGCTCAATCCGCCGACTTCGGAAGACTTAAATCGCGCCTTGCAGCTTCTTATCAATCAGCGTTTGTTTGCTTTGGAAGCCGAAAGAGTGCCGCGTGCCGCACCGAAACAGGAAGAAATTGATGCAAAAATCAAAGATATTTTGGCGCAGTTTCCTTCGACAATAGATTTCGTCAAACGGCTCAACGCCGTTGGCTTCGGCTCGATAAATGACGATAATTTTCAGAGGTTGATGACGCAGCGAGTGGCGATTGAAAAATACCTCGATTTTCGTTTTCGCTCATTTGTCGTAATTACGCCCAAAGATGAAGAAACTTATTTTAACGACATTTACAAACCCGAATTTCGGAAAAAAAATCCGGGACTGATATTACCTAAATTTGAAGACGTGAGTTCACAAATAAACAAAATTTTGACCGAAGAAAAGGTAGCAAGCGACATCGAAAATTTTTTGGATGATGCTAAGCGCCGCTCTGAAATTGTCATTTTGAGCGAAGTGTAAAAATTACTCATAACCGTTCGGATGTGCCGATTGCCACGCCCACGCGCTTTCGATAATTGATTCAATATCGGGAAATTGCGGATTCCAGCCTAAAACTTCACGCGCCTTTTTCGCATCGGCGACAAGGCGCGACGGATCGCCCGCACGTCTTGGAGCAGTTTTCTCTTCGATGTTTTTGCCCGTGATTTTTCGCGCGGTTTCGATCACTTCTTTGACCGAAAAACCTTGTCCGTTGCCTAAATTTATAAATTCGGAATTTTTGTTTTGCCGCAGATGTTCGAGCGCGAGCAAATGCGCCTGACTCAGATCCGAAATATGAATATAATCCCGAATCGCCGTGCCATCCGGTGTCGGATAATCGTCGCCGAAAATTGAAATAGAAGAAAGTTTGCCTTGTGCGGCAAACAGCACGAGCGGAATCAGATGAGTTTCGGGATTGTGATCTTCGCCGCATTTTTCGCTTGCGCCGCAGGCATTGAAATAGCGCAAAGCGACGAACTTTAAGCCGTAAGCTGCGTCGTAATTTTCTAAAACTCTCTCGACCATAAACTTTGACCAGCCGTAAGGATTTGTCGGATGTTGCGGATGAGTTTCGTCAATCGGAACTTTTTGCGGTTCGCCGTAAGTCGCGCAGGTTGAAGAAAAAACAAACTTTTTAATGTTGTTTTCGATCAAAACATCAAGCAGTCGAAGCGTTTGCTCGACATTGTTTTTATAATAAATCTTCGGATTTTCTACCGATTCGCCGACATACGCGAACGCCGAAAAGTGCATACAGGCTTCGATTTCGTGATTTTTCACAATTTGTGAAACCAACTTTTCATCGCCGATGTTTCCTTCGTAAAATTTTACGTTTTCGTCAATTGCTTGCTTGTGTCCGTAAGAAAGATTGTCCAAAACAACAATCTTTTCGCCTTTTGTACGTAAATCTTCAACGACGATGCTGCCGATATAACCTGCGCCGCCTGTTACAAGTATTGCCATAATTTATAAATGAACATTTGAAATAAAAAAGTATTTTAAAATAAAAAACGTAAATCGCCAACTTAGTTTTGCTGATGATTTACGTTTGCTGAATTTGAAATTTCTAGTAAAAAATTCTTGTTCCGATACCGCCCGAAGCCGAAGAAATTCCTGTTCGTGCCGCACCTGTTGCAATTTCCAAAACTGTTTGTGTGATACTTTTCTTAGCTTTGTCAACTTCGACAATATCTTCGGGTTGAAGTATTACATCCTTCTGCTCTCCCTTTTTGATAAGATCGTAATTAACCGCAATTAGTTCTCTTTCTTTTGAATTATCTTTTAAACGGTGAATTATAACATTTTTTGTTTTTGCCTGCCGATTTACTCCGCCTGCCTGAGAAATAGCTTCCATTAATGATAATCCTCTTTCAGGGATAGAAATTTCTCTCAAAGCATTTACTTCGCCGATCACATAAACCGGCGGAGCTTTTCTCACAACAATCAAGTCGCCCGGATAAATTACCGGATTCGCATCTTCCTGTCCTGATTTTAAATTGCTGATTGTATAAATGCGCGACGGAATATCCGCGCTGTCGTCGGATTCCGACTTCCATTGTGTAGTTTCACCTTCATCGCCGCACATCGGAGGAGTCGGACGAAAAACCTGAATAGTCCCGCTCGCATCTTTTGTCGGACCGCCGGAAAAAGATATAAGTTCAAGCAAAGTCGCTTCACGCTTTAACTCAACCTGCTGCGGTTTTTGAACTTCCCCGTAAACTGTAACTGACGGACGGCTGTTTCGTTTCGTTACATTTACGCTGACTAACGGATTTTTTAGATATTTTGACAAAAGCTCGGTTATATCGGTTTTCAAATCCTTTTCCGTGCGGCATTTCGCCATCACGCCTTTGTCAACAAACGGAACTTGAAATTTGCCGTTTTCATCAACCGTAGCGACAAAATCAAACTGCGGCTCGCCGAGAACTTTCCCCGCAATTTCATCGCCCGGTCCAAGTAAATAACCACTTTTCTGCAAATTTGTTAATGGAATTTGTCCAAATCCAACCTGAAACAAACTGATTGTCAGAGTGAACAATAATAAAACTTTCATTTTCATAAGAAGACCTCGTATAAATTAAATATAATTTTACCTTTGCAAAGAATAGCTTACAATCGTTTCTGATTCAATCTTTTAGCTAATCAGTTGCTTATTTTATTTAACAAACTGAAATTTAAATCAGAATTTTGCAGGATAAATAAGGACATTGACACTGTTTCTTAATTACTTCATTATTTGACAGTTTTAATTGTTCCGAGTAATTTCAGAATATAAGATAATCTTTTTACGCTCAAAATGAGAAGTTTTCTCCAAAACAAGCAAACAGAAGAACACCTGTGGTATTTGCGCCGTCCGGTTCAAATTTTAGCCGACGTTATTATTTTGAGCGGCGCATTTTATCTGGCGTATCTTTTCAGATTTGATTTTAATCTTGGTGAATATTATTTGGACAATGCTCTCAATCAACTTCCGTTTGTCGTTTTGGTGCAGTTCACATCGCTTTTTATTGTTGGCGCGTATTCTATAATTTGGCGTTATGTCAGCCTCGAAGACATAAAATCTTTTCTAAAAGCCGCATTTGTTTCCGGTGTTATTCTGATTTTAGTCAGACTGCTTCTTTCGCCCGAAAGATTTATTCGCTGGCAAGTTCCGCTTTCGATTATTTTGATGGACACATTTTTCGCCTTCGGCGGACTTCTCGCGCTTCGTGTTCTGCGCCGTTCTTTCTATGAAGTCAGCGAAAAACGCACATTTCAAATCGGCAAACGGCGAAAAGTTCGCAAGCAAACGCTGATTGTCGGTGCAGGAAGATTAGGCGCGGCGACAATTAAAGAAGTCGTCGGACGCGCCGATACGGAACTTGATGTAAAAGGCTTTGTTGATGATGATCGGCGCAAAAAAGGCGGAAGCGTCGGCGGCATTAAAGTTTTGGGAACAACTGACGATTTGCCGCGGCTGGCTGATGAGTTGAAGATTGATCAAATCGTATTGGCGATTGACCAAACCAACAGCAAAGACATCCGGCGTATTTTAGATATTTGCCGCGCAATTCCGGTCAAAGCCCAAATTGTGCCGAGTCTAAACGAGATCGCGCACGGTCGCGTCGCCGTTAATCGTATAAGGGATGTACAGATTGAAGACCTTTTAGGACGCGAGCCTGTTGAACTCGACAATCAAAATCTGCACGATTTTCTAACCGATAAAACGGTAATGGTAACGGGCGCGGGCGGCTCAATCGGTTCGGAATTAGTCCGGCAAATTGTCAATTTCAGCCCGAAATTGATTCTGCTGGTTGAAAGAACGGAGTTTATGCTTTTTCAAATCGAGCGTGAACTTTTAAAAAGTTTTCCCGAAGCAAATTTTGTCCCGCTTATTGCCGACATCGGCGATGAACCGCGAATGCGCGAAATTTTCGGTAAATACAAACCCGAAGTCATTTTTCACGCTGCGGCGCACAAGCACGTTTCTTTAATGGAACAAAATCCGTCCGAAGCGATAAAAAACAATGTCTTTGCTACCAAGATAATAGGTGATTTGGCAGGTGAATTCGAAGTGAAAGATTTTGTTCTGATTTCAACTGATAAAGCCGTTAATCCGACTTCAATAATGGGCGCGTCAAAGCGCATCGCGGAAATTGTTTTGCAGAATTTGAACAATATTTACCCGACAAATTATATGGCGGTGCGGTTTGGAAATGTTCTCGGTTCAACCGGTTCGGTCATTCCGATTTTCCGCGAACAAATTAAAGAAGGAAAAGCCATAACCGTAACCGACCCGAACATGACGCGCTATTTTATGACGATTCCCGAAGCCTCGCAGCTTGTTCTGCAAGCCGGTGCGCTTGGCACGGGAGGTGAAATTTTTATTCTCGATATGGGCGAACCCGTCAAAATTCTTGATTTGGCTGAAGATATGATTAGGCTTTCCGGTCTACAGCCGTATGAAGAAATTGATATTATTTTTACCGGCATCAAACAGGGCGAAAAACTTTTTGAGGAGCTTGAAATCACGGGTGAAAACCTTTTAAATACCACACACCCGAAAATTTTTATCGGCAAAATTGCCGTCTATGCGGGCGAAGAAGTTGCCAATATCCTAAGTAATTTTCGTCAGTCAATGGAAAAAAACGATACGGCGAAAATACGCGCTCTGCTCAACCATTTCCTGCCTGAAGCGAAGATTTACGAGGAAGTTCCAAAAACCAAATCAACGGCAAATTTTGTTAAGGACGCAAAACAAAATAACATCATTCCTACACAAAGTTTAACCGATAATTTGAGCTGAATTTTGAATTCAATTTGGTTTATCAAACTTTAAAAGGAGGAAATGGAAAATCCCCGCCGCAATTGCGGCGGGGATTTTCCATTCTACCCTTGTTCGATCTTCCCTTGTTCGTTTCAAATCTCAAATTCTTTTTGAGCGGTTTGAGCGAAATTATATTATAAATTTCGCTTACAATTGTCAAACCTCTTATTTTTTAAGTTCAATCTAAATTGAACAGTATAAAAAACATTATTCTCAAAGAAAAGAAGCAATTCATTTAAGATTTGTTTTATATTACCAAATTTAAAGTTACAATTATGTATTCTACAATACATAACATTAAAATAAACTTGTGCGATTCGTGCGGTTTATGTAAAATATATTTGCTTTCCTTAAAGCGTCAGTTACAGAGAATCGGATCAGACTTAAGTTTAATTATAAAATGACAAAATTAAAGTGTTTAACAACCAAAGAAGTTGCCAGATTGTGCCGAGTCAGCGATGCGACGGTTAAGCGTTGGGATGACGCGGAACTGTTGCAGTCCGAGCGGACACAAGGCGGACACAGACGGTTTCGCGCCGAAGAAGTTATTCGTTTTCAACGCGAGCAACAACTTGGATTAAAACAAAATCACGGCGATGAATCTGTTAGATTGGCTGCCAACCGGCAGCATACAACTAAAAAATATACCGGTTCGTCGTGCTTTCATTCGTTAATCTCAGGTTGTGAAGAATCGGTTTCAAATATTTTGATCACCGCACATCTGGACGGCACCCCGCTAGCAACAATTTTTGACGAAGTAATTTGTCCGGCGATGAATCTTATCGGTGAACTGTGGTACAAAGGTGAAATCAGCGTTACGCAGGAGCATCTCGCCACTCGCGTCGCTCAAAACGCAGTTTATAAACTTCGCGGTATGCTTCCCGTTCCGCAGTTGAATAACGAATTGGCGATGTGCTGTTCCTTAGAAGGCGATTTTCACGAATTGCCGACGCACCTGGCGCAAATTACGCTTGAAAATGAAGGTTGGGAAGTAATGAATTTTGGAGCAAACACGCCGCTTTATTGTCTGGCAGAAGAAGTTCTGCGACATTCGCCAAAAATTGTTTGCATTTCCGCCGCGGTTCTCAATGATTTGGAACGTCTTTCACGCGATTATAAAAATTTTACAGAGCAAATTTCTAAATCAAAAACATCAATTGTGATCGGAGGCTGCGTTTTTGAAGACAAGTCAATTCGTCAGCGTTTCCCGGCAGAATTTTACGCCCGAAGTTTCGGGGATGTTGCCGGCTTTACACAAGAAATAGTGCATTCTGTGTAAATTGTTCCCGCCAACTTTTAAGGGTTTCTTCAATTAATAAGACTTAAAACATCAATAACTAATCCAGTTTTTCTTGAGCTTCTTCAGCCAACGCATTTTCATATTTGATGCCGACGCGCAAACGGCGATAGATACTCATAAACTGGTTTGCCAGCCACGGAGTTGCGAAGAAAGCCAAAATATAACCGCGCCAATCGTCAATCAAAAGCTGAAAACCCGTTAGAATCAAAAATAAAAGCGTAATCCAATAGCTGAAACAGTATTCGCAGGTGAAAACATAGAAAAATTTGCGCTTCGGGAGTGTTTCACAGCTTTTACATTGATCCGCGCAGTAATTGCGCCATTCGCTGAAAATTTCTTCCTGCGTAACCGTCCAGGCAACCGAACCGACGACCATTGATAAAATGACGAGCCAAAATATTTGTGTAGAAATTGCCATATTTAAAAGTATTTTGCGGCTTGCAACTGCAAAATGCAATTACAAGCCGCGATAAAATAATTGTAAAATTAAATTATTGTTTTCCTTCCAAAAACGCCTTTAAGCGACGCGAACGCGACGGATGGCGCAATTTTCGCAACGCTTTGGCTTCGATTTGTCGGATGCGTTCGCGTGTTACCGCAAAATGCTGTCCCACTTCTTCGAGCGTGTGTTCCGAGCCGGTGTTTCCTAGTCCGAAACGCATTTTGATAACTTTTTCTTCACGCGGCGTGAGCGTCGCCAGAACTTCGTCGGTAATTTCCCGCAAATTTGAAAAAGTAACCGATTCAGCCGGATTCATTATTGATTTATCTTCAATAAAATCGCCGAGATGCGAATCTTCTTCTTCGCCAATCGGCGTTTCCAAAGAAATCGGCTCTTGCGCGATTTTTAAAACCTTTCGCACTTTGGAAACCGGGATATCCATTTTCTTAGCAATTTCTTCGCTCGTCGGCTCGCGCCCGAGTTCCTGAACCAAAGCCCGCGACGTGCGAATCAATTTATTGATCGTTTCGATCATATGCACGGGAATCCGAATTGTTCGCGCTTGGTCGGCGATTGCCCGCGTGATTGCCTGACGAATCCACCACGTTGCATAAGTCGAAAACTTATAACCGCGCCGCCACTCGAATTTGTCAACGGCTTTCATCAAACCAATGTTGCCTTCCTGAATTAAATCGAGAAACTGCAAACCGCGATTCGTATATTTCTTCGCAATCGAAACAACAAGGCGTAAATTTGCCTCGACGAGTTCACGTTTTGCTTGTCCGGTTGCCTGTTCGCCGATCAAAATTGTCTGCAAAGAGCGTTTTATTTCAACCGGCGACAAATAATATTTCTCTTCGATTTCCGCCGGTTTTTTGCGCGAATCGGCAATTTTCTGGTTCAGCTCTTTTTTGACATCGGGCGAAACTTTGCCTTCTAATCTTTCTTCGGCTTTGTTAATATCGCGCTCGGCTTTGCGGATTTCGTCGGCGACTTTGCGAATCGCGCCGATCAGTCTTTGCATCGCCAGTTCGGTCAAACTCAGATTTCTGATTTCCTGCGAAACTTCCAAACGAAGACGCGCTACATTTCGTCTGGCGGCGAGGAATTTTTTAGTCGATTTGCCTTTCGATTTTTTTTGTTCTTCACGAAAAGCACCCAAAGCCTTGACCGCTTTTTTGTAATTCGTGTTGATATTTTCGATGCCTTCCATCGTCCAGCGCAGATATTCTTCCGCCTTGTCTTCTTCGCCGGTCAATTCAGCCTGTTCCGAAAATGTTACGGTTTCACGAATGCTCGCTTTGCCGGTGGCGAGGTCTTCGCCCATTTTCAAAAGTCTTTCAATTGCAATCGGCGAACGCGAAATCGCTTTGCGCGTTTTTATCTGTCCGCGTTCGATGCGTTGTGCAATCGTAACTTCGCCCTGCCGCGTCAGCAGCGGAACAATGCCCATTTCACGTAAATATAAACGCACCGGGTCGTTCGATTTATCAAGCGTACCCGCTGACAAATCCAAATCCAAATCCTCGTCGTCGTCATCTTCAGCGTCGTCGAGCAATAAACTCGCCGCCTGTTCCAACAGTTGAGCGTCAGAATCGGCAACGGAAATATTCGCGCCTTCAAGCCGGTTTAAAACATCTTCAATGTCGTCGGGCGACATCATTTTATTCGGGATTTCCTTGTTAAGCTCATCAAAACTCAAGAATTTCTTGCGTCTGCCGAGCGCAACAAGTCTGTCCATTAAATCTTCCTTTTCGTCGTAATCTGCCATATGTTTATAAATAGAGTTTGATTAAATATTCTGTTTATTCGTTGTTTTTAAAATAATTTTTTACGCGGGAAAGCAATAAAAAGTTTCAATCGGCATTTTTGACACGAAATAAAAAACAACAAATTCGCGCTAAAATTGAAAAGCGCAAACTCGTTTTATCTATCGGTTCTTCTGATTTATAGCTTTTAAATTATTTCCTACTTTATAACGTCCGTTTTATGAATATTTTAGATATAACTTTTATTTTACTTTCTAAATCGTGTTTCATTCTTTCAAGCCTTATTTGCTCGTAAGAAAGCCGGCTTTTCAGCTCTTCGTTTCCGCTTTCTTGGGCTATAAATAAATTTCGGCTTGTTTCTAAAATTTTTTCGTTTATCGCCATCTTTCTCAAGGCGAAAACTTGATTTTCGGCTTTGATTAAAACTTCGTCAATCGCTTCGTCTTTTTCCCGCACCGGCTCGCTTAATAAAAGAACTGAAACAAAATCGCTGGTTGCCTCGTCATCCTCAACCATTTTCAACAAATTCGCGCCCGTCGTTTCGCTTCCTATTTCTCTTAATGCAATCAACGCTCTGAAAATTTCGGCGGTTGCCAAATGTTCATAGTCGGTTTCTTCCAATGTTGGCAAAATCATCTCGCGCAACTCCGCATCATAGATGATAAGTTCAAGCAAAAGTTGTTCGGCAACCGTAATTTTCGCCCGATTTCTTTTGACGAGAAAGTTTTTTACATCCGGTTTATTTTCCGCAAACTTGTTTTCATCGCCGCGCCTGACAAAATCCTTTTCATTATTCTGAATTTGTTTCCAAAGATAAGTTTCAGTTACTTTGTCGTCAAGCTGAAAAAAACGAAGGATTTGTTTAAGAGTTTCGCGCCTTTCGATGACGTTGCGAATAACGCTCAAAAGCGGCAAAACTTCCTCGACGGCTTCGGCTTTCGCTTTCGGCAAACTCAGGTTTTTTTCACTTGCCAGATTCTGCAAAACAAATTGTAAATAATTGGAAGCGTTGGTTTTGTGTTGTTTTTTGTAAGCCGCAAATCCGTTGGTACGAATAAAATCATCCGGGTCTTGTCCGTCGGGCAGAACCAAAACCTTTATCTCAAAGTCTTCCGCCAGCAAGGTTTCAATCGCTCTTCTCGCTGCTTTGATGCCGGCTTTATCTCCATCATAATTGACGACAACTTTCTTCGCAAACCTGCCTAATAATTTAGATTGCTTTTCGGTAAAAGCCGTTCCCAAACTCGCCACGCAATTCATTACGTCGAATTGATAAAGTGCGATTAAATCCAGATAACCTTCGACCAAAATCGCATATTTTTTCTTACGAATTTCTTCCTTCGACTGAAAAAGTCCGTAAAGATGTTCGCCTTTGATATACGCCGGAGTTTCAGGCGAATTAAGATATTTCGGCTCGCCCTGCGCCAAAATTCGCGCACCGAACGCAATTGGGTTTCCTTCGATATTCAAAACCGGAAAAATAATCCGCCCGCGAAAACGGTCATAAATTCGATTATTTTCATTTTTACTGATAAGTCCGCTTTGTTCGATAAGTTTCTCGTCAGCACCTTTTTCCTTCAACAAATTCAAAATCGAATCCCAACTGTCGGGCGCAAAACCGATGTGAAATTTTTTGATAATTTCCTGCGAAATTTCACGTTTTTCCAAATATTCACGCGCCGCTTTTGAATGCGCGTTATCGTCCTGCAAATGATTTTCCCAAAATTCGAGCGCGTATTTATTGAGTTCGATAACTTCATCGGCAATCGCTTTTTTTTCCTGCCAACGCTTTTTGTTGCGCTCGTATTTCTCATCGTCAATCGGTTCAGGCAGCGGAATTCCCGAAATCTCCGCGATGCGTTGTATTGCTTCGTAAAAGGATAAACCTTCTATTTCCTTTAAAAAATTAAAAGCATCTCCGCCTTTCCCGCAGCCAAAACATTTATAAAAACCTTTCGACGGATTGACCGAAAATGAAGGCGTTTTTTCCTCATGAAACGGACAACAGCCCATCCAATTCGCACCTTTTTTCTTGAGCGGCGCGTATGGTTCGATAATCCGCACAAGATCGGCGCGATTTTTCAGTTCGTCAATAAAATGTTGCTCGTAAAGCATTAAATAATTTGCAGAAATTCAGTCGGCGAATAAACTTTTATCAAAGCGTTTTTATAATCCTTCACATTTCGCGTAACGATTGCATCAAGATTTTCCGCCATTGCCGAAGCGCACTGCACGGCATCTTCAAAGTCGGTAAAATCGAGCGTAAAAGCGTTCTGCAAAACCGATTTGTCAGTTCGGCAGACCTCGACAAGTTTTAACAAACCTTCGACTGATTTAAAAGCAACATCTTTGCCTTTTTCCTTGCGCGTCGTGTAAAAAGCATTAATTGAAGTAATTGCGGAAATATAGATTGTAATTTCTCCGCGTCCTGAATAATCAAAAATCTCTTTAGCTTCGACGTTAAAAGGCAGACGTTTCAGAATAAAATCCAAAACTACGTCATTATCGAGCAAGATTTTCATTATTTGTATTTCTCCGACAGATAATTTGTATAATCTTCTCTAATTTCTTCGTCTGTTGGCGGAGTTTTGCCTTCGACGGCGGCGATGCCGTATAAACTCTCAACAATCGCTTTTCTTTCTTCAATCGAAAGTTCCTTTTCTTTCGCTTTTTTATTTCCGTTTTCGCTCATTTTGCGCTGCAAATTTCGGCTGAGTTTTTCAACCAATTCCTTTTGTTCGTCAAACGGAAGCGCGGCGGCTTCGCGGTAAATTTCCTGTTGTGTCATTGATTTTTACCTCTAAATTTTCTTTTCAATAATTATAACATTACAGAATCGGCGCGATTTTTCAGTTCATCAATCAAATGTTGCTCGTAAAGCGGGCTATATCTTCAATTAATTGTAATTTTTCAATTATATTCAATATTTGAATTTCATCTCAAATTTCTTCTTGTTTCATAATAGATTTTCGTTCATTCTTCAAATCCGATTTTCTCGCGCACGGCGTAAATCGTTTTGTCCTGCGATTCGTGATAAGTTCGCACAAGCATTTCGGCTAATAAACCCATTAGAAAAAACTGCATCGAGATTGCCAAAAGCACAATCGCAATCACGGGCAAAGGCGTTAAAATAAACGAAACGCCTTTGATATATTTCAAAAAAAACGCCCAAAGTCCCGCGAACATTGAAAGTAAAAAGGCGATCAAACCGAATGTGCCGAAGACGTAGATCGGTTTCGTTTGATACGAAGCCATAAATTTTATTGTCATCAAATCGAAAACGACTTTGATTGTGCGCGAAATTCCGTATTTTGATTTGCCCATCGTCCGCGCGTGATGGTCAACGGGAATTTCCGTTACTCGCGCCCCCGCCCAACTCGCGTAAATCGGGATAAAACGGTGCATTTCGCCGTAAAGTTTGACATCTTGAATGACTTCGCGCCGATATGCTTTAAGCGAACAGCCGTAATCGTGAAGCGGAACACCGCCGATCCACGAAATTATACGATTAGCAATTTGTGACGGGATTTTTCGCAGAACGAGCGCGTCTTTACGGTTTTTGCGCCAGCCAGAAACGACATCGTAGCCTTCGTTTAATTTGTCTAAAAGTCTGGAAATATCTTTCGGATCATTCTGCAAATCCGCGTCCATCGGAATCAAAATCTCGCCTTTCGCCGCGTCAATTCCCGCCGACATCGCCGCCGTTTGCCCGTAATTTCTTCGCAGTGAAATGACGCGCACACGCGCATCGCCGCCCGCAATTTCGCGCAGAATTTCCAACGAATTGTCAGTCGAACCGTCGTCAACGTAAATTACTTCCGCCATTTTGCCTAGTGAATTTAACGCTTCGGAAATTTTCTCGTGCATCGGGCGAAGATTTTCTTCTTCGTTTAAGACAGGTAAAAAAAGCGACAATTCGGGCGCAGTTTGCGCTTTTGATAATTTAGAAAGTTCGGGTTTCGGAGAATTCATTTGATAATCCAGATTATTTAAAATATCACAAGACGGAAAAAGAATAATCTCAAAAGTAGCGATAATGTCCGATGATTTTCCACTCGAAAACTCTATCGTCAAGCGTCGCGCCGCCGCCGATGTTGTGGATAATCGAATACCTTTTCGTGTTTTCGTTCCAGAGATTTGAAACCAGACCGATGTGCGTCATTCCTTTGCCGTCCAAATCCCACGCGACGACATCGCCGGGTTTGTAATCTTCTGCGTTTTCGGTAATCGGCAGAGATTTTCCGCGCCGCGTGAAAAATGCCTGAAGATTCGGAACGCGCCGATGGTCAATGTTTTTATCGGGCGTTTTCAAATTCCATCTGTTCGGATAAGCCGCGAAATTCGCCGCCATATCTTCGTGAACTTCCTTTTGCAAATCAACATTTGCATTGCGAAAAGCGCGAATTATAACGTCCGTGCAAACACCTTTTTCAATCGGCACATCACCGTTTGGATAAGAAATTACTGTGTAATTCGGGTCGTAGCCTTTGGTCAAATTTAACTGCTCGTTCGCACTTTCAAGCAGTTTTCTGATTTCAAACGACTGAATTTGCTCAAGTTTCGGCTTTTCGGCGGCTGGCGCAGATGTCGAATGCGAATTTCTCGAATCATTCCGGCAGGCAAACGTCAGCAGTATGAAAAATATCAAAAAACACGCGGCGAATTTTTTCAAAACGAAAAATTTATTTGTCATCTCAAACCGATTTTATCAGATGTTTCGCCGCTGCAGAAAAAATTTAGGGTCAAGACTAGATAAGATCATTATCATTACAAATTTTCAAAAGCAAAGCGTAGAGATTTTCTTTTCTGTAATTGAATCGAAACTCACACTCTTTCAAGTGAAATAAAAACTGTTTTTTGACAATCCGCGAAA
>JBBSIE010000058.1:0-25077 GCA_038232235.1 Pyrinomonadales bacterium
CATTCGGCATCAGTCAAATCGGTTGAATAAGAGCGTCGAGAAATAGGCATAGATTTGTCCTCCCTTGAGCGAAATAACTCAAGAATATCAACAACTTCAAAATAAGTCGCTGAAAACGCACTTCTTAAACAGCCTCTAGTTAAGAAAATAGAGTTGTAGAATGCACCAAATTTAAAATGAAACTCTAAGGCTCTTTAACCGCAAAAATTCAAATTTTTAGAATTTAATTTGAATTGTAGAAATTGCTGGACTTTACACGGAAATAATGATAAAAATTACAACAAATCTTTGTTGTCAATCCGTACAAACAAAACTATCGAAATAAGTTTCGAGCATAACGCTTTTAAAATCGCATTGGGAAAACGCGCCGTCGTCCGTGCGCTGCGGCAAGCCGTCGAGATGAAACACACATATGACAGTCAATTTCACCGGACAAGCACCGAGCCGGTTTGAACGGGTTCAAGATTCAAAATTCATTCTTCAAACTTTGAATTAATTTGATGAACACAAATTACAAATTGCGGCGCAAATCATTATGCGTCTTCGGAAGTAAAATTTATGTTGGAAAAGCAATCATCAGAAAGCAAACTCGAAACGGTGGCGACGGGCGTTCGACATTTAAAAATCCTTTTTGTCAATGCGTATCTGGTGGATACGCCGGGGAACGCGCCCGGTTCTTGGGTTTTGGTTGATACCGGGATTCCTCTGAGCGAAAGCAGAATTAAAAGTTTCGCCGAAAAGATTTACAGCAAAAATGCGCGACCTTCGGCAATCGTTTTAACGCACGGGCATTTTGACCACGCGGGCGCGGCTCTCGCGCTCGCCAACCATTGGGAAGTTCCGATCTACGCGCATCATCTGGAAATGCCGTATCTGACCGGCAAATCTGATTACCCGCCGCAAGACCCGTCGGTCGGCGGCGCAATCGCGCAGATGTCGAGACTTTTCCCGCACGGCGGTTATGATTTCGGCTCGCGCGTTTATCCGATTCCCGAAAACGGCGCAATTGCGGAAATGCGCGGCTGGCGCGTCGTTCACACGCCGGGACATACTGCAGGACATATTTCGCTCTTTCGTGAATCGGACAAAACGCTGCTCGCGGGCGACGCGCTGGCGACGATGAATATGGATTCGTGGATTTCCAATGTTACCGAAAAACGTGAATTTTGCAATCCGCCCGCGCCGTTCACGACTGACTGGATTGCGGCTCGAAATTCGGTTGAAATTCTTGCCGAACTCGAACCAAACATTGTCGCCGCAGGACACGGACAGCCGATTTCCGGCGCGGGAACGGCTGAACGACTCAAAACTTTTGCGGGAAATTTTACCGCTCCGCCGCACGGCAGATACGTTAATCAACCGGCGATTGCCGATGAAACCGGCATCGTCAAACTTCCGCCGCCGGTCGCCGATCCGGTGCGGCAGGTTTTAATCGGCGTGGCAATTGTCGCCGGCGGCGCGGCTGCCTTCGGTTTGCTGAAAAGCCGACGCAAAAATGATGCTTGATAAATGAAACGTTAAGGCTTTTAACGAAAATCAATAAACAGGCGGAGAATTTTCAGCCGCACCGTCGGTTTGCCCGGCACGGAAGTTGAAGAATGGAGCGCGTTGGGAATCACATCGCTTATCATCGAGGGCGCGTATGTTTTGGCTTTTTTATATGTAATTTCTAATTCGCGGAAAGGTTAAAATTTCCAAAAGAAAAGAAAAATCGGAGCGTTCAAATAATACCCAACTGAAATAAATAAACGAAACTATTTTGCCGTGGATGAACGCTGATTTTTAATTGATTTATCTGCGTCCTTGTAGTAAACCTGCGGCTGAATTGTTTTTAAATCTTTACGGAAAGGAGAAATAAAATAAATGATGACAGCAGCAATTTTAGCGGAAAAAGCCGACGCGACGGTTCACACTGTGCGGCATTATACGAATATAGGTTTACTTAAACCTTCGCGCAATAAAACCAATAATTACAAAATTTATCATCATTCCGACATTATTCTTTTGCGTTTCATCAACAATGCGAAAGATTTGGGTTTTACGCTCAAGGAAATTTCGGAAATTTTAAACGAAGCTGAGCGCGGAATTTCGCCGTGTCCGCTTGTAAGGGAGATTATAGAAAAACGGATTGCGGAAAATAAAGAGAAAATGCGGCAGATGCAGGAGCTTCAAATTAAAATGGAAAAGGCGCGAAAAGATTGGGCGAAAATGGAGGATGCTCTGCCGAATGGTCATTCGGTTTGTCATCTTATCGAATCAATAGCCGAATGATTTTCTCCGTGCTTGACTTGATAGTTACACTCAAGTTGTAAAATAAAACCGAAAAGTCGAAATATTTGAAATTGTTCAAATTTTCAGAGGTTTTTCATAATTTTGAACTACGGGAGGAAATAAAAATGGCTCAACATAATATGGAGCAATGTATAGATAATTGTTTGGAATGTTACCGCGTTTGTTTGGAAACGCTTACGTATTGTCTGGAAAAAGGCGGCAAACACGCTGAAGCCGGACATATCAAGACGCTGATGGATTGTGTGGAAACGTGCAATCAGTCGGCGAATTTTATGATTCGCAAATCTGAAATGCACGAAAAAACCTGCGGCGTTTGCGCCGAAGCGTGTCGCCGGTGTGCCGAAGAATGCGAAAAAATGGCAGACGACGCACAGATGCAAAAATGCGCCGAAGTTTGTCGCCGCTGCGCCGAAAGCTGTGAAGAAATGGCTTCAGGCTCATCAGCAGCCACTGTTTAAATTAACAAAAGCGGTTTTTAGCAGGGAGTTTTGTAAAGACTTTCCGCCGAGAACCGCTTCGCGGCGCGTTGTGGCTCAGGCGAAGTCAGACGACGGTTGAAGACATTTCGTGGATGAAAACGATGATTCCGCATCACTCGATAGCGATTTTAACCAGCGAACGCGCCAATATTACAGACCTGCGCGTGAGGAAACTCGCTGATTGTATTGTCGAAACGCAGCGGCGAGAAATCGCCGAAATGGAAATGTTGATTAAAGACATTGAAAACAAAAAATAGACTGAGAGGCAAAATAGTTTTAGGTTTGTCGAGTTTCGCGCCGCGATAATTTGTCGGATTTCGGCGATAATCAAAATCAGGAGAAATAAAATAATGAACGAAACGAAAGAAAACAACAATACAAAAACAATTGTAACCGCGCCGGAAATCGTCTGCGGCGGTTGCGCGAGTTCGATTAAAAAAGCGTTGGGCAATGTCGAAGGCGTAGCTGAAGTTGACGTGGACGTGGAGACGAAAAAGGTTACGGTCAAACACAATCAAAATGTTTCACGCGACAATATTGTGGACGCGCTCGACCGCGCCGGATATTCAGTCGCATAAAATGCGAATCAAGAGTTGAAATTTTAAATGATTTTTAAGTCCTTTCTTTGCGAACTTTGCGCCTTTGCAGGAGAATAATTTCCCGCAAAGGCGCAAAGTTCGCCAAGTAAAACCAAGTATTTTTGAGTATTTAATCCTACTCTTGATTCGCATATAAAGTGTGTTTGAAAGTTTAAAAAACGAATAAAAATATTCCGCCGCAGATAAATATCAATAAAAGCCGGTATTCATTAGAATTGTCCGGTTTCATTCGCTTTTATCTGTGGTAAAAATAATTTTTTATTAATTAGGGAGTGAAAAATGGCGGTAACAACGAAAGTCAAAGACCCGGTGTGCGGGATGATGATTGATGAAAAAACGGCTCACGGCACGAGTGAATTTCAGGGCGAAACGTATCACTTTTGCTCGGAAAGCTGTCTTGAAACTTTCAATCAAAATCCGGCTGAATACGCGGCAGACGCTAAAGAAGATGTCTTGCCGCCTGCCGTAAATAAATCAATGTCAGCGGCGGCGACAGGAAAGCACGATCATTCGAGTGCGAACGGCGCGGGTGAGCGCGTGGATTTGCCGATTACGGGAATGACTTGCGCGGCGTGTGCCAACCGCATCGAAAAACAGTTGAAAAAGCAGACCGGTGTTGACGGTGCTTCGGTTAATTTCGCTACCTCAAAGGCGACGGTTAATTATAATCCCGAAAAAACGAGCGTTTCAAATTTGATTCAAACGGTCAAAGATGTCGGCTACGACACGGCGGGAACAAGTAAAGTCGAGTTTGTCGTTGACGATTCGATGCGCCCTTCGGGTTCGGGAACGCAGCTTGAAAATCGGCTTTTAAAACTGCGCGGCGTAGTTAAAGCCGATTTTAATCTGGCGACAACGCAGGTTGTCGTCGAATATCTGTCCTATGTCGCCGATAGAAAAGCGATTCGGGCGGCAATCGAAGATTTCGGTTACAAAGTGCGGGAAGTCTCCGGGACGGGCGACGCGGCTGAAGACTCGCTGGAGCAGGCGCACGCTGACGAATACGCGGAATTAAAAAGAAAATTCTGGATCGCCGCCGTTTTGTCGTTTCCCGTTTTGATAATTGCGATGTCGCACGGGCGCATCGCGTTTTTGAATTTTCCGGGCGTAAACTGGCTGCAGTTAGCTTTGACAATTCCGGTGGTTTTTTATTGCGGACGACAGTTTTATCTGGGCGCGTGGGCGGCTTTCCGGCATCGCGCCGCTGATATGAACACCTTAATTGCGACAGGAACGGGCGCGGCGTTTATTTATTCAATTTTGGCAACCGTTTTTCCGTCGTTTTTTGCAAACGCGACGGTGATGAATATGCCGGAAACGGGTGCGATGACGGGCGTTCCGGTTTATTTTGAAGCGGCGAGCGTTATTATCGCCTTGATTTTGCTGGGCAGAATGATGGAAGCGCGGGCGAAAGGACAAACCGGCGCGGCAATTAAAAAACTCGTCGGTTTACAGGCGAAAACGGCTCGCGTGGTGCGCGACGGCAAGGAAATCGAGATTGAAACCGAAGAAGTCGTGCCGGGCGACGTTGTTTTAGTGCGTCCGGGCGAGAAAATTCCGGTGGACGGCATTTTAACCGAAGGTTCATCGGCGATTGACGAATCAATGTTGACGGGCGAAAGTATTCCGGTTGAAAAGAAAACGGGCGACGAGATTTTCGGCGCGACGATCAACAAAACCGGCGCGTTTTCCTTCAAAGCGACGAAAGTCGGGAAAGATACGGCGTTGCAGCAAATCGTCAAATTGGTTCAGGACGCGCAAGGCTCGAAACCGCCGATTGCCAGACTCGCCGACACGATCAGCGGCATTTTCACGCCGATTGTCATTTGTATTGCGATTGCAACATTTGTTATTTGGTTTGTCGCCGCATCGCCGGAAATTAGATTTACGATGGCACTTGTTAATTTCGTTTCCGTTTTAATTATCGCCTGCCCGTGCGCTCTGGGTTTGGCGACTCCGACGGCGATTATGGTCGGCACGGGACGCGGCGCGGAAAACGGAATTTTAATAAAAGGCGGCGATTCGCTGGAAACGGCGCACAAATTAAACACGATTGTTTTGGATAAAACCGGCACGATTACCAGAGGCGAACCGTCTTTGACCGATGTCGTCGCATCAGACGGTTTCTTGGAAAATGATTTTTTGAAAATCGTTGCGTCGGCTGAAAAATTAAGCGAACATCCGTTGGCGGCGGCAATCGTGCGCGGCGCGGAAAGTCGAAACTTACAATTTGAGAAGCCGGAGAATTTCAACGCGCTCGAAGGTCGCGGCATCGAAGCGCAGGTTTCCGGCAAAAATTTACTGCTCGGAAATCTGCGCTTAATGCGCGAGCGAAAAATTGAATTAAACGGTGCGGAAACAACCGTCGAAAAACTGGCGAGCGAAGGCAAAACGCCGATGTTTGCGGCGATTGATGATAAATTCGCCGGAATCGTCGCCGTTGCCGATACAATCAAGCCGGAATCAAAAGACGCGATTCACGCTCTTCAAAATCTCGGTTTGGAAGTCGTGATGATGACCGGCGACAATCGTCGGACGGCGGAAGCGGTCGCCGCCGAAGTCGGCATTAAACGGGTTTTGGCAGAAGTTTTGCCCGAAGGAAAATCCGGCGAAATCAAACGCCTGCAAGCCGAAAAGAAAACAGTCGGAATGGTCGGCGACGGCATTAACGACGCGCCCGCGCTCGCGCAAGCCGATGTCGGCATCGCCATCGGAACGGGGACGGACGTGGCAATCGAAGCGAGCGACATCACGCTTATCAAAGGCGATTTGCGCGGCGTGGTAACGGCGATTGCTTTGTCAAAAGCGACGATTCGCTCGGTCAAGCAAAACCTTTTCTGGGCTTTTGTTTACAACGTCATCGGCATTCCGATTGCCGCCGGACTGCTTTATCCTTTTTTCGGCATACTGCTTTCGCCCGTTCTGGCAAGCGCGGCGATGAGTCTGTCGAGCGTTTCGGTAGTTGCCAACAGTTTGCGGCTTCGTTCTTTTCACGCGCCGCGAGTTTGAAAACGGAAGAAATTTAGCCGCAGATAGACACGGATAGACACAGGCAAGAAAAAAGATTTCATTTTTATAAATTTTCTTGTCAGGTTTTTGATTTACCTGTGTCTATCGTTGGTAAAAAACTGCTTTGATTTTGGAGTAAAATTTATGGATACGACGGAAATTTTGGTGATTATCGGCGGCGTTGTTTTGATTGTGTTTGTGCTGTGGTATTTTTTCGGCGAACGCGAACAGGTTGCCGCCGAACAAAACGAATCCGGCTTGCAGGAAGTAAAAGTAACGGTCAGAGGCGGTTATTCGCCCGATGTCATCGTCGTCAAAAAAGGCGCGCCCGTGCGTCTGAATTTTTACCGCGACGAAACCGCTTCGTGCAGCGAGCAAGTCGTGTTCGGCGACTTCGGAATCGTTAAAGATTTGCCCGCGTTTAAAACCACGCCGATTGAATTTACGCCCGACAAAACGGGCGAATTTACGTTCGCCTGCGGAATGAATATGCTGCGCGGTAAATTGATTGTCGAGTCAAATTGACGGCGAAAAGACATTCGCCGTCTGTAAATATATGCTTTCCAAAAGCGTTTCTAACCTTTAATCAGTTAATAAAATATCTATTTTTAAGAAGCATACGGCTCGCTTGATAAATGGGTCTATGGCGATTAAGCTAAACGGAAAATGCAGTTTCTTGTCAAAAATTTGTATTTTTCTTTAATACAATAAGCATTAAAAAAAATTGCCGGTTCATTAAATACAGTTCAAATATCGAGAACATTTTTCATTAAAAAAAACTTATACCAATTCAAATCAAAATTGACGTATGCGAAATGGCGGACACAGGCGGAAACCCGACAGTAATGGAGGGTGCTGTTACCTACGAAGCGAGTCATTTTTTAGAGGGTATTGATATATTTATCGGCACTGATTTTTGACCGCACCCTCCATTACTGTCGGGTTTCCGCTTTTTATTCTAATACGTCAATCTTAATTTGAATTGGTATTATAGCTGTTAAATCGAGAAAATTTATATTTATCGGATTTAATTCAAATCTTTTACTCAGCTTCTTTTGAGTCGGCTTTTTCCTTCATAACCGAATGTTCGCCGTTTTTGGAGGCTTCTTCGACATTCGGTTGGTGCGAACGATCAATCGCTTCGTCTTCGACTTCGCCGCCTTTGCTGATCGGAATGTCGGCGGGATTTGCATAGCGAACACCGAGATTTTCGGAATCGTCTTCGTCGTCGGAAATAGTCAGTTTTTGAATGGAATTCGGCGGCGTATAACCCGGATAATCAACGCGCGAATGATAAATAGCGACCAATGATTTTATCATTGATTCACGAATCTGCGTCAGTTCGCGCAAAGTCAAATCGCACTCGTTCAACTGGTCATCCGCGACAATTGCGTCAATAATTTTCGTTACAATAAAGCGAATATTTTCCGGTGTCGGCTCGCTCAAAGAACGCGCCGCTGCTTCGCAACTGTCGGCAATCATCATAATCGCCGATTCTTTAAATTGCGGTTTCGGTCCCGGATAACGAAAATCATTTTCGGAAATTTCTTCGTCGGGATGCGCTTCGGCTTGCGCTTTTTTCAAGAAATAATGAAGCGTGCGCGTGCCGTGGTGCTGCGGAATAAAATCTACAATCCGCTGCGGCAAACCCATTTCCTTTGCCAATTTCGTGCCGTAAGTTACGTGGCTGATGATGATTTTCGCGCTCTGTGTCGGTTTTAAGCGGTCGTGCGGATTTCTGCCCGTTTGGTTTTCGACAAAATGTTCGGGCGCGGCGGTTTTTCCGATGTCGTGATAAAGTGCGCCGATGCGCGACAACAGACCGTTTGCGCCGACGACGCGGCAGGCTTCTTCCGCTAATTGTCCGACGGCGTGCGAATGCTGATTCGTGCCGGGCGCACGCATTGCAAGTTGTCCGAGCGCGGGCAAATCGGCATTTGACAATTCGAGCAGTTTAACATCGGTCATAATCCCGAAAAATGTTTCACACAACGGCAGGAACATCGCTGTTATCGCCGCCGTTATCAAACCGCTTGCCAAACCGCAGCCGACGGCGAGCATTATTGTGTTCAAAATAAACGGCTGCTGCGTGTAAGCAATTATAGCGATTGCCGCCGCGACACTTGCCAGACCGACTAAAACGCCCGCGATTGTTACCGATTGGCGGGAGCGATAGCGTCCGATTCCATAAACCGCAACCGCCGAAACAATCACTGCGAAAATCGCAAATTCCAAACCTTTCGGCGCAAGTAAACCTGCCAGCAGCGCGAGAAAAAGTCCGGTAAAAAGTGCCGTGCGGCGGTCGGCAAGCAGCGTCATCAAAAGACTGCCGAAGGCAAACGGAATCGCAAACGACCAGAGCGTCGGGTCATTGAGCGGTGCTTTGATATTTTGCGCGGCGGTAAATTCAGCCAAACGAAAGAAAACCGCCATCAAAGCCGTCTGCACCAAAACGATGAAACCGAACAGCGCGAATGTTTTTTCTTCGGAAAGTACAATGCGCGAAACATTTCCTCGATGCTGAATATATTTCCAAGCCACCCAAAAAAGCGCGGAAATTAACGCCAGTAAACCAAAAAAACGGTTGACCTTGCGCGTCGAAGTGCTGTAATCACGAATGGCGGCGATTTGTGCGAGTGTTTTATCGGTAATCATATCGCCTTCGCCGACGATTTTCTGCGAACGCTTGAGCGAAATCGTTATCGGCTGGATATTTTTCGCCACGGCTTCCCTCGCATTATTGGTTGCCACGCTGTCATAAACGACGCTCGGCTGAATCAGCGGAGCGAGCGCGGCGTTAAATGCTTCGACTTCCTTATCCGAAAGAGAGCGAATCTGTTTTAATTCTTCCTTTAATTTATTTCGCGCCGTCGAAAGAGCCGTCATACTGCTTTCGGGAAATTTCATCGCCGATTGCTGATTCGGCTTCTGGCGGTCGTTGAGCGTTATTTCATCACCGAAATACTGCCGATCCTGATCGCCGTAAATCGTTCCTTCGGCATTTTCCCGCAAAACTCTGGTGATAGAATCGAGTTCATTATTTGTAAAACGCCGCGCCGAAAACACGCGCCCGAGTTCCGCGCCGCCCGCGCCCGTCCATTGTACCTCGGCGATTTTGTTGTTTGTATTGGCTTTGGCGTTTGCATTTGTGTTGTCGGTTTTTCTCGCCAAACTTTCCCACGCCGAGCGAAAACTTTGAACGGCTTCGTCGGCACGGTTCGATTCATAAGTAAAAATCGGATAAACGCTTTCCAACGCCGACTGCTTAATTTTGTCAGTCGCTTCGGTGTCGGTAACGGTGATGTCGGCGGGCGAAATAATGCTTTGACGGGCAACATCACCCTCTTTATATTGTTCGGTGGCTGAACGCCAGAAAGGATTATTGATTAAAAAAGTCGTTAAAAGACAAAGCAGCACAAACCCGAGCCAGAATTTCTGATCTTCGGATAATTTTTCAAAAGGACGCGAAACATAGTCTGAAACCGTTTTGCGAAATTTTGTAAAAGGTGTTGCTAAATCTTGTATGCGCTTGCTCATTTTATTTTAGTTCCAAGTTTCAAGTTCAAAGTCAATTTGCATAACTTGGAACTTGGAACTTGGAACTTGGAACTTTAACCATTTCGCCGATTTTCTCTAATAACGGCGACAAACTTTTCGGATGGATAGCTGAAATTGCCACACTTTCAGTGTCTTTGTCAAATAAAATGCCCCGTTCTAAAGCCTGTAATGAAGCTTCATCCACCAAATCCGCTTTGTTTAAGACAATTAAACGCGGAATTTTGTTGAGTTCCAGATCGAGCAGAATTTTATCAACCGACTCGATTTGCTGTAACGCCTGCGCGTTTGAAGCGTCAACGACGTGAACGAGCAAATCGCTGTCGCTGATTTCTTCGAGCGTGGCGCGAAACGCCGCGACCAAAGTTTCCGGCAGATCGCGGATAAATCCAACGGTGTCATTGATAATAATTTCCTGTTCAATCGGCAGACGCAAACGGCGCGAAGTCGGGTCTAATGTCGCAAACATTTTCTTTTCCGCGTAAACTTTGCTGTCCGTTAAAGTATTGAGCAAAGTTGACTTACCGGCGTTCGTGTAACCGACCAGCGAAATTATCGGCACATTGCGGCTCAGACGGCTTTTGCGGCGTTCCTGTCTTTGACGACTCAAATTATTGACCTGTTTTTCAAGATTTGAAATTTTATCACGCGCCCGACGACGATCTGTTTCGAGTTTCGATTCGCCCGGTCCGCGTCCGCCGATGCCGCCCGCCAGACGCGAAAGCGCGACATTTTGACCTTGCGCCAGACGCGGAAGCAGATATTTCAACTGCGCGAGTTCGACCTGCAATTTTCCTTCACGCGATTGTGCGCGTTGGGCGAAAATATCAAGAATTAACTGCGGTCTGTCAATTACTTTCAGTTCCGTTGCTTCGGACAAAGAACGCACCTGCGCGGGCGATAATTCCGTGTCGAACACAATCAAATCCGCGCCCAAACGCATAGCACGAATCAAAAGCTCTTCAAGTTTTCCGCGTCCCAAAACTGTTTTCGGGTCAATTTTTCCGCGCCGCTGAATAATTTTGTCCAAAACTATCACATCCGCCGAAAGCGCGAGTTCTTCGAGTTCGGCGAGCGATTCTTCCGCTTCCGACAAATAGCCCGTCGTAACCGAAACCAAAATCACGCGGTCGCGGTTCGTCTGCCGACTTCGCGCCGTCAAGCGATTTCGCGCCATCTCGTTTTCGAGCGAATTTATCAGCGCAATAAAATTCGTGTCTAATTGCGACGGAATATTTGGCTCTAAAAATTGGTATGGAACGGCTTCATCTTCAGAGATGAGTTCATTGGCAGTCGTCGGCAAAAGATGCGCCGAATAGACGTTATTCGGCAAACCCGTTTTTTCGTCAACCTGCACGACCGACATCAAATCGAGCCGCAAAAGCGCGAGGTCGGTCAAATCGTCCTGCGTTAATTTTTCATTTAAAAGCTGCGTATGAACACAGCGCAGACCGCGAAAACGATCAGCCGAAACGCGGGCGCGTCCGAAATCCGGCATTTCGATGCGCTTTGCCGTGCCAACCATCACATATTCAACTTGTCCTTTTCGATTGATGAGAACGCCGATTTGTCTGCCTGTTTCGAATGAGATTTCGGTCAATTGCCGCGCAAGTTCAGGCGAAACAATCACTTCGGGCGCAACGCGCCGCGTCGAAAGCCGTTCGATGCGTTTTAACTGATTGTGTTTTAAGCCTTGCGTAAAGCCGTGGATATTACTGATAAATCTAAAATCCTCCTAAATAGTAGTTACATTATAACAGATTTCAGATTGCAGATTCTCGATTCCAAATTCCAAATCGGAATAATGCAGAAACACACAAGAAATAAGTGTGTCATCTGCGCTCTTATTTCGTGCGGGCTTGGGCATTTTGAAATTTGGAATTTGGAATCTGGAATCCATTTCCATACAATTAAACGATGCAGCCGCGCACCAAAAGACAAAAAGACGTATTGGATTACATCACACGCTTTATCGAAAGACACGGCTACGAACCCTCGTATCAGCAAATTGCCCGTTCGCTCGGCATCGCTTCAAAGAGCGGCGTTGCCAAACATATCGAGGCTTTGGAAACACAAGGATTAATTACCAGAATTCGTGAAAACGGTAGTTTTAAGCTGGAACTTCCGGTAAAAAATGCGCTTGCCGACTACGTTTGCGGAATCGAATGGCTCAATGTGCCGAATATTGAATCATCATTTGCAGATTGGAAGAAAGAGCCGCTTTTCGTGCCGAAGTGTCTTCTCGGTTACCAAACGCCTGAAAATTTGCGGGCTTTTTTTGTGCCGGATGATTCGATGATTGAAGAACATATTTGCGAAGGCGATATTGCTTTGATACAGGAAAAATCGTTTGCGCGTGACGGCGAAATCGTCGTCGTTATCATCAAGAATAAAGAAATTGTCGTGAAAAAGTTTTACCGTCAGGGCGCGAATATTGAACTTCGTCCGGCAAATCCAAATTGTGTTTCGCTTTTGCTTCCCGCCGACAAAGTTTCGGTACGCGGCATTCTGTGCGGCATTTTGCGTCCGTTAAGTTAAAAAGGTAAGCTGAATTAGTTATTAGTGGTGAGTTTTCAGCGGATGAGTAAAAAGTTAAATTCATCACTTATAACTCACCATTTATCACTATTATCTATGTCAAATAAACCAACACCAAATGCAAGTTACAGCGTAACTTTACGCGTTAAAATTCAGAATAATCCCGGCAAGCTCGGTGAAATTACAACCGCCATCGGAAAAGCGGGCGGCGACATCGAAGGCATTGATATTGTCAGTGTCGGCAAAGATTTTTTAATTCGTGATATAACAGTCAACGCCGCGTCGGAAAAACACGATGAAGAAATCGCGCAATCTTTAGAGAATATTGATGGCGTGGAAATCGTCAATATCTCCGACCGAACTTTTTTAATGCACCTCGGCGGCAAAATCGAAACGGTTTCAAAAATGCCTTTGAAAACGCGCTCGGATTTGTCAATGGCTTATACTCCGGGCGTGGCGCGTGTCTGCGAAGCGATTGCCAAAGACCCGGAAAAAGCGTTCACGCTGACGATTAAGAAAAACACGGTTGCAGTTATTTCAGACGGCACGGCGGTTTTAGGTTTAGGCGACATCGGACCGGCGGCGGCAATGCCGGTGATGGAAGGCAAATGCCAGCTTTTTAAGGAATTCGGCGGCGTTGACGCTTTTCCGATTTGTCTGGACACTAAAGACCCGCACGAAATTATCGAAACGATAAAACACATCGCCACTGCATTTGGCGGCATCAATTTGGAAGACATCTCCGCACCGCGCTGTTTCCAAATCGAAGATCGTTTGAAGGAAGAACTCGATATTCCGGTTTTTCATGACGACCAGCACGGAACGGCGGTTGTCGTTCTTGCCGCTTTAATAAACGCGCTGAAAATCGTCGGCAAACGAATGGAAGACATCAAACTCGTCGTCAACGGAGTCGGCGCGGCGGGCGTGGCGTGTTCAAAAATCGTAATGGCGGCGGGCGTGAAAAATATCATCGGCTGCGATCAGACGGGCGCGATTTACGACGGGCGGCAGGAAAATATGAATTGGGTGAAGGATTGGTATGGCAAAAACACCAATCCGAATTTGAAAAAAGGTTCGATTCACGATGTTATCAAAGGCGCAGACGTTTTCTTTGGATTGAGTGCGCCGGGCGTGATTGACGAAAATGATTTGAAAAATATGGCGAAAGACCCGATTATTTTTGCGATGGCAAATCCCGTTCCCGAAATTATGCCTGAAGATGCCGTCGGACACGTCGCGGTAATGGCGACCGGACGCTCGGATTATCCGAATCAAATCAATAATGTTTTGTGTTTTCCCGGCATCTTTCGCGGCGCGTTAAACTGCCGCGCGTCGCGCATCAATGAAGAAATGAAAATCGCGGCGGCGACTGCGATTGCGGAAATAATCTCGGATAATGAACTTCATCCCGATTATATAATTCCGTCGGTTTTTGACAGACGAGTCGGCGAAGCGGTTGCCGCCAAAGTCGAAGAAGCTGCCTACGCAACCGGCGTTGCGCGGCGTTCGCGGACGGACAGCGATTCGGAATTTTAGTGTCAAATTCAGCAAAAAGAAATACAGAAAAATTTACAGGGATAACCGGATGATAAATTGGACTAAAATAATTAATCCTGTCCATTCTGTTATCTCTATAAACTTCTTTTTGCTGAATTTGCTCCTGCGGATACTTTAGCCAAATCAAGAAAACTCCGACTCTTCCGATTGTCTGTATGGAATGCCCAATTTAGCCAGAATGTTTTCCAACTGCGTAACTTCTTTCAAATCTTTATCTTCAAGTTCTACACCGCGCGGTTTCATATTGAAAATAGCCTGAAAAGTTTCATATTTGGCATCTTCGCTGATATTCAAAGCCGCCAGTTCTTTGGCAACCAAGTCAGCGTCAATATTTTTATTTTCGTGAACAAATGGAATATTTATAAAAACCATATATTTACCTTAACATCTTTTCGGCAATTATCTCGGCTTGTTCGTTATATTTTCCGACGAAAACAAAACTAAATAGAATTTTTACTCAATAGAGCCGCGTTTTTGACAACATCCGCCAGACAATCGCTGCAATTGTGATTAGAAAGATTTCCGTCATCAGAAGCGCAATCGCTATAAACTCTATGCTGATAATCAATCCGAGTCCGGGCAAAAGAACGCTTCCGCCGCCGTTCATCCAAGCCGTCAGCGTTCCGACAAAAAGCAGAAAAATAACCGCCGCTTTTAATATCAAAATAACCAAAACGAATTTTAATAATTTATTATTCATTGCAAACCTCCTATTTGCTCAAAATTTTGCTCCAATCAACTTCAAAATTTTTTCTGTGCCAATTTGCCAAGTTCGCGCCCGCTTCGTAAGTTGTCTGCATAAAATCCAAAATCATTTGATCGGGATTTTCAGCTTGGCGAACGTCTTCATATTTTAACAGATACTCGCCCATTTCATCAGAGTAAAACGCCGCTTCGGATTTGATTTTGTGCTTACCGAAACCATCCGGCGCGGGCGCGGCGTAAGCGTAAAATGCGGCTTCGCCGAAACCGTTTCCCGTCCAAAAACCGTGGCTGATAACTTCTTGATCGTAGGCGATGCGCGTAATGAGGTCGGCGTTTTCGCGCGGCGGCGCGTCTTTGCCCGAAAATCTGGTTACGGCGAGGTCAAAACTTCCCCAAAAGAAATGAACGGGCGAACATTTCCCCGCAAAACGCGAACGAAATTCTTTGAAAATCTGATCAACTTTCATCACAATTCGCCAAAAACGATAAACGTATTCGGCATCGTAAGAAGCGTGTTTCGTGTCTTCGGCAAACGGAATCGGATTTTCGAGTTCGTCAGGAATCGTTGATATTTTCACTTCAATACCGTTTGACTTCAGCTTACTCATCAATTTTCTATAAAAATCGGCAACCGAAACGGGCGCGAGTTTGAAAGAAAATCCGTCGTTAAAACTCGTCTGAACAATCAATTCGTGATTGATAAAATCAAAATCAATCGCAAAAGATTCGTTTTCAAAAGGCATCGTCGAAGTCGTCAAACCGCGCGGCGAAAGATAAAGCGGAACATTCCACCATTCGTTGAGCATCGGCGTTTGTTCAAGCCGGATTTTACCGACGATCTGCGTCCACAAATGAAGCGTGTCGTTCGTTTCCTGCCACTCGTTGAGCGGCAGAGCCGGATAAATTTTTTTGTTTTTCAATTTTAATCTAATCTCCTGTAATTTTTAGATCAATTATGTCAATCATTTGTTAGCGTAAATTAAAATTTGAAATATTGACAGCCAAAAAAGTAAGAGTTAGTATGTTGAGGTCTAAACAGTATGACTCGCATCAAGTTATGTGAATTACGGTTTCAAAATTGAAACATTCATTTCATATAATTTGTGCAAAACTGTTTTGGATTATTGAAAAGTCAGGAGATAGTATTATGTCAAAAAAACAAGAACCGAACACTGAAGAAGCTCAAGAACCGAATACCAAAAAAGTTCAGGAACCAAATACCAAGCAAGAACCCAATACCAAGCAAGACCCGACCGCCGAGGATTTGCAAGAGCCGAACACCAAGTAGTTTTTAAAAGCTGAACGGATGGCTTCCAATAATTGTCGGATTTCCGGCGGGAATTCGGATTTGGAGCGCATCGCTGCTTTTATAACTCGAAACCAATCTTTTCTAAAATAACCGCCCATCGCGGATCGCCGTAAAGCGGACGAAAGCGCGGGTTAACCTTGGCGTGCGTCATTCCCGCATCACGTTCTTGATATGCCCGTTCCAGCCAATCAAACGCCGCATCTGTTTCTCCGCGCATTGAATGAATTTCAGCGATCTGGTAAGCATTGCCGTCCGCGTGATTCTCGGTCAGCGTCAGAAGCGTTTCGTCGGAATCAGCTTTTTGTCCGGCGGCATAATAAAGAATCGCCAGCGACCAGAGCCTCCAAAATTCATCGGGTTCACGCATTGCCTGCGCCAGCGCGTCCTCAATTCGCTGCTGATCCATTATCACCAGCGCAAGCAGCGCACCGGAAACAAACCTCTGCGGCACGAGTTCTAATGCCTTTTCAAACGCTTTTTCCGAATCCGCAAGCTGTCCGGCGGCGTGGCACGTCAAGCCGAGATTGTGCCAGAAGGCGGCACTCAAAGGGTCTTGAACCAACACGCGGAGGTTAAGTTCCAAAGCCTCGTCGAAGCGACCTAATTTATATGCCAGCAAAGCCGCGCCGTCCAAAACCGAAGAACTTCCGGGTGCTAAACTCAAAGCCTTTCGATACGATGATTCCGCCCCGCGAAAGTCCCAATCGTGGGCTATTTGGATTCTTCCGAGTTGGGCGTGCGCTTCCGCCAGCTTCGGTTCAAGCGACAGCGAGCGCATCGTCGCCTCACGAGATAAATCGAATCCTTCCGCCACCGGAATCCAGCCTCTACCCGCCTCGATGGAATAAGCGCGACCCAATTCCGCCCAGCACAGCGCGTAACCCTCATCCATATCCAACGCTTCTCGAAAATATACGATAGCTTTTGCCGTATCCTCGCGGGTTGTCCGATCAAGAAAGTGCCGTCCCAAAAGCATCAGACGTTGCGCCTCGGCGTTTGCGGCGCGTCCTTTGACTGCCTCCGCCACCTCGAACATTATCTGTCCGCTCGCGTCCGTGCGGGCATTTTCACCGATCAGCATCGCCCGTAATTTCTCCACCACCGATTGAGCGATGTCATCCTGCACCGCGAAAATGTCGTCCATCGTTCGATCATAAGTTTCCGACCAGAGGTGATAACCGTCGGCGACTTTTACAAGCTGAACGCTGATGCGAACCCGATTTCCCGCGATGCGAACGCTTCCTTCAAGCACCGATGCGACGTTTAACACGCGCCCGATTTCGGCGATTGTCGCTTGTTTTCCCTTAAATGAAAATGTCGAAGTTCGCGCGGCGACCTGCAAGCCGCGAATTTTTGACAGGACATTGATCAATTCTTCCGCCAGCCCGTCGGAAAAATAATCGCCGTCTTCATTGCGGCTCATATTGACAAAAGGCAGCACGGCAATTGTATTGCATTTCTCGATCCGTTCCGTCGTATCTGCCGTGAATTTATGCGTTATCTTATCCGCATCAGTTGGAGATGTGCGTTTGAGTTCGGCTTCAAATTCGAGCCGTTTTCTTAACGCTTTGAGATCCCCGATCAATTCCGCGGCGGTTTGGTAACGGCGATCCGTATTTTTTGCCAACGCCCGCAAAGTGATTTTCTCCAATTCGCCGGGTATCTGAAAATCGGCAGTAGAAATCGGCAGTGGTTCTTTATCAATAATCGAAACGATCAAATGGTTGACCGTTTCGCCCATAAAGGGCAGCCGGCTCGTCAAAAGTTCATACAAAACAATACCGAGGCTAAAAATATCGGTTCGGTTATCTACTCTTTTCCCTCGCGCTTGTTCGGGCGACATATATGCCGCCGTTCCCATCACGCTGCCCGCCTGTGTCTGAAAGTGTGTGCGGGTTTCCGCCGATTCGGAAGTCCAGCTATTCGCCGATAACTGTTCGACTATTTTTGCCAGCCCGAAATCAAGCACTTTGACGTAACCGTCGGCACGAATCATTACATTTTCCGGCTTAATATCACGATGAATAATTCCGGCGGCGTGGGCGGCTTGGAGAGCGGAAGCGACTTGAATAACGATTTTCAGCGCGTCGGCAATCTCGACTCTGCCCGCGACCATCATTTCCCGCAAAGTTTTGCCCTCGACAAACTCCGACGCGAGAAAATGAACGCCTTTATCGTTGCCGAATTCAAAAATAGTCAAAATATTCGGATGATTCAAAGCGGAAGCGGCGTGCGCCTCGCGTTCAAATCGCAGCAGTCGTTCGGCATCAGCGGCAATTTCTTCGGGCAGAACTTTGAGCGCAACCCGTCGGCGCAGCCGACTGTCTTCCGCCAGATAGACTTCGCCCATTCCGCCCACGCCAATTTGCTTGACGATGCGGTAATGCGAGAGATTCGTGTTGGCTGACAGTTTCTTATTCATCTAAATTGGAATGGCTAAAACGATAAAAAGGATTTATTTTCTCAAGCGATTAGCTGCAACTCAATAATCGGCACGAGATTGATGATTATTGATAGATCGTAACGAGTTTTTCTTCGTCCGACAACGCCGCATTTTATTATTCGCAAAAATCTTTTTCTATAATTTAGCCTCTAATCTTATACACGGAATTATACGCAATAAACTATAAGGCAGGAAACGGCAAATAACTTCCAGCAGTATTCTAAAAATAATTTCGCAACAGTTATCGGTTCATCCTACAAAAAAATTAGGGAATTGATAAAGGCGAATTTAAATTTGTCGAAAGCAAAACATTCATATTTTAACTTTTCAACTGCCATTTTGTCCGCGTGTAAGCGATGCGAAAACCATTCTTTTCGGCGTTTCTCTGCGACTGACTTCCGGGCAACGCGCCCATCATTGCAATCTTGCAACCACGCTCACGGGCGTAATTCAAACGCGCCGCGAGAAGTGCGTTTTGTGCGCCTTGTCTGCGATGTTCGGGATTCGTGCTTGCGCCGCCTAATTCGCCGACATCTTCGCAAATAAACAAAGTTCCGGTCGCCACCGGAACACCTTCGATTTCACCCAAAAATGATGAGGTGCTTTTACTGTTTGCGCTGACTTTGCAAAATTCAATCATAAAATCCGCATAGTCAGGCATTTCCACGCTCCACACTTTCGCCGCCGTTTTTGCAAAAATATCAATTTCATCCGCGCCGATAATTCGCGTCCTGATATTCGGATTGTTCGGCAAACTTATTTCATCTTCCGCATCGAGCGGGCGAAACATCACGCTCGTCAATTCCATCGGCTGATAACCGCGTTCATTGAGCAAACAGAGCAGCGACGGATCAGCTAACGGCGAAATTTCGTGAAAAACCGGCGCATTATGCCGTTTGAAAAACGCTTCGATTTCGCCCAATTCGGCATTGGTAATTTCATCAAACAAGCCGAGTCCGAAAGTCTGCGTCAGCGGCGATTCCGCGCCGTCAAACATCGCATAAACTCCCGCAACCTCGATCCATTCCGCGTTCGTTTCGGGAAATAAAATTTTCCGCGATTCGATAAGATCAGCACTCGTCCGCGCCTCGGTGCATTCGAGTTTTTGCGAAAGCGTCTTGTCTGAATATATTTTCATAACAATTGTCTAATGACGATTTTAAAGTTGTCATTGCTCACCGCTTTGACGGATTTCGCGGGAAATTTTTAATCCGTTGTCGGTTTATTTTATCCGATGAAAGTCTAAATCCTGAAAATCAAAACTGAAATCAATGTTTGGCGAAATGCCTTTCATCTTTATACTTTGTGCTTTTCCTTCTTCGTCCAAAGTGAACATCGCAAAAGCGTCGGCGTTCATATCCTGATATTCCCATTTGATGGCGAAGGTGTTGGCTTTATAAAACTGCATCGCTCCGTTGAGTTTGGGCGAGCGGAGCGATTTGAACCATAATTGATCGCCTTTTAAGAATATTTCAACTTTCCCGAACCATTTGTCTTCATAAGTTCCGATAAAATCTTCGCGTTTGATCGGCGCATTTTTAGCGGCGGCAACCGTTTCCCAAACTTTTTTCGTGACGGCATCGCCATTATTTTGTTGGGCTTTGAAGCGTTTGGAAGAGGTTTCTATCCAATCAAAATCACTCAAGCCAAGATAGCGGTCAATAATTGTCTGGCTGACGGCACTGTAAACTGCGCCGCCGCCGGGTTCCGTATTGGTTAAAATCACGATGCCGAGTTTTTGATCGGGAATCATCGTCACGACCGAGATCATTCCGGGCAGTCCGCCGCTGTGTGAAACGCTCAAGTTTCCTTTCACATCACTTAAAAACCAGCCCAAGCCATAGCCGTTAAAATGTGAGTTGTATCTTGGATTTGAAAAAGCGGGATGTATCCAATTTCCATCTAAAACCGTGTGTATTTTCCACATTTCGCGTTGGCTTTTTTCTGTAAATAGCTGCTTTTCCAAATTGCTTCCGTATTTACCTTTATTCAATTGAACGAGCATCCATTTCGACAGATCATCAACATTTGAAAAAATGCCGCCCGCTGCACCCGTGAGTGGACTTTCAAATAATGGAGTCGTTTTGAGTTTGTCCGATTCGGTTGTATGCGGTACGGCGACATTGTTTTTGTCTTTAACAGCGGCATAAGACGCAGCCGAATTATCCATTTGCAGCGGCTGCATAATTCTCGTCTGAACGAATTTTTCCCAACTCATTCCGCTGACTCTGGCGATCACTTCACCGGCGACAATATAAAGTTGATTGTCATAATCGAATTGCGTTCGGAGGGCTGAAACAGGTTTGAAATACTGAAAATTGGTCAAAACATCTTTGACGGTAAAGTCCGCTCCGTCAGGAAAAATCATCAGATCGCCAACGCCTAAACCGAGTCCGCTGCGGTGTGTCAGTAAATCTTCGATCAGAAAATTTTCCGTCACATACTCGTTATACATCTTGAATTCGGGAAGGTATGTTCTGACTTTATCTTTCCAGTTGAGTTTTCCTTCCTCAACCAAAATCGCTAAAGCGGCAGTCGTAAAAGCCTTGCTGTTAGAAGCAATTTGAAAATCGGTATGTTCGTCAACCGGCTGTTTGGAATCTGTTGATTTCACGCCGTAACCTTTTTCGTGAATTATTTTGCCGTCTTTGACAACAGCGACCGCAACTCCTGCGACATTAAATTCCTTCATCGCTTTTTCAACGAGCGCGTCTATCTCGGCATTAGAAATTTGTGCAAAAACAGCACTATTCAATACCAAAAAGAGAAGAGTAAAAAGAATAGAGATTGATGTAGTTTTTTTCATTGTTTTGTTTTCCTAAAATGTTTATTTAAATCTTGACGCATTCGCCGCGTTTGATAAATTGTCCGCTGCCTTTTCCCTCCGCAATGCGACAAAATCAGCATTCGTCCGCGCAAAGGCTGCGTTCAAGTTTTTGGGATAGTATTTTGTTTGAAAAAATTGGCATAAAGCTCTCAAGGATAAGCCATCCGAGTTAATCTCTTAATTAAATTGTTAAGATAATCTCGTAATTCCGTCAAAGAAACATCACTTGGCGGTTGGGCATCATCGCCAAATTTTATTTGATTCAAAACCCATGCGAGTTGTGAAGGCGTTAATCCTGTGTCTTTTTTCGATGCAGCTTCAAGAGCGTTTTCCAAACTGAAACCCGCGTTTTCGAGTTCTCTGACATCAACCAAATCACGGATTTCCGAACGCGAAAGCAACGCGCAAAGTTTGTTTGCCAAAATTTCTTCCGGCGAATCAACACGAATTCCATTGATGATCGGCTTTTCGGTTGAAACTTGAAAAACATATTCACGAACTAAATCAACAACAATCGCTTCCGTTTCACTCCGAATCAGCAAACGGCGAAAATCCGGCGAAGTTTGGATTGATTCAACGCTTGCGTTTAGCTCGTTGGCAACTTCATTAACCAGCCGAAAGCCGTTTTCAATCTCGTTTTCGAGCGTGAATAAATAATTCTTTGCCGACGGTTTGCGCGTCTGTGTCTTTGCCTTTGTAACGAAACACGCTTGACCGCGCTTTGACGTTTAATTTTGGAATCTGCGACAAACTGCTAATCAAAGTTTCGGTCATTCCGTCCGACAGATATTCAACGTCCGCGTTGCCGCTTTCGTTGACGAACGGCATCACGGCGATTGATTCGATTTGTTTGGCGGCAATGAAAGAACGATAGCCGAAAAATCCAATCGCTGAAACGAGCAAAACTGCCAATGCAATCGCTAAATATTTCTTCGTTGGATGACTCGCAACTGTTTGATTTGTCGTCGTCCGGTTTGTTTCGTCTAAAGTTGCGGCTGGCAGAATTTGCGTTTTGTTTTCATCTCGATTCGGAACAACTGAACGCTCTAACTTATCTTGAAACTCCAAATCCTGTTTGACATCCCTCAAATCAATCAGCACGTCTTTGATTGTTTGATAACGCTCCGTTCTGTCTTTTTGCAAACATTGACCGATGATTTTGGTGATTTCGCTTGGAACATCCGACGGTAATAATTTTGGTTCGTCTTTGAGAATCGCGCCGATCATTTCCATTGCCGACTCGCCCGCAAACGGCAAGTGTCCCGCCAGCATTTCATACAACACCACGCCGAAACTAAAAATGTCGGTTCCGGCATCAACCGTTTGACCTTTCGCCTGTTCGGGCGACATATAATTCGCCGTCCCGATAATCATTCCCGGTGTTGTGCCGCTTTTGATTGCCGTCGCCGCCTCTGCGTCTGATTCAAGCGGCGCAGATAATTTGGCGATGCCGAAGTCGAGAACTTTCGCTAAACCATTTTCCCGAATCATCACATTGTCCGGCTTGATGTCGCGGTGAACGATGCCCGCCGAGTGTGCTTCATCGAGTGCCGAACCAATCTGAATCGCAATCTTCAGCGCGGATTTGAAATTTAACGGATTACTCTTCGCATATTCACTCAAAGTTTTGCCGTCAATAAATTCAGTGGCAATAAAATGCGTTCCGTTCGATTCGCCGATTTCGTGAATGGTAATGATATTCGGATGATTAAGAGCCGACGCGGATTTCGCCTCGCGGACGAAACGACTCATTCGGTCTTTATCTTCGGCAAACTCGGCGGGCAGAATCTTTAACGCGACGCGGCGGTCAAGTTTGGTATCTTCGGCGAGATAAACCTCGCCCATTCCGCCCGCACCGATTTGTTTAACTACTCGATAATGACCGAAAAGTTTTCCGATTTTTAAATTTTCTGCTTTCTCATCCAACATTGCTTTAGCATTAAATCTTCACACATTCGCCGCGTTTGATAAATTGACCGCTTCCTTTTTCAACCAGACATTCGCCGTTTTCGATGACAACACGCCCGCGAGATAGAACGGTTTCGACTTTGCCTTTGATTTTTTTGCCTTCGTAAGCCGAATAATCTACGTTCATATGTTCGTTGGCAACGCCGAATGTGTGTTCTTTTTCCGTGTCGAAAATCACGATGTCGGCATCCGAACCGACTGCAATCGTGCCTTTTTTCGGGAACATTCCGAACATTTTCGCCGCGGCGGTCGAGGTCAGTTCGACGAATCGGTTTAATGAAATCCGGTTTTCGACGACTCCGCCGTTGTAGATCAGTTCCATTCGATATTCCACGCCCGGCGCGCCGTTCGGGATTTTTGTAAAATCATCTTTGCCTAACTCTTTTTGGTCTTTCATACAAAACGGGCAATGGTCGGTGGCGATTATTTGCAAATCATCCATTTTCAGACCTTTCCAGAGTTCGTCGTGATTATGTCGTTCACGAAGCGGCGGTGTCATCACATATTTCGCACCTTCGAAGCCTTCGCCGTAATCTTCAATCGAAAGAAACAGATATTGCGGACAAGTTTCGGCAAACGCGGGAATTCCTCGATCACGCGCCTGACGAACTTGATTGAGCGCGTCAGTGCAGCTTAAATGCACGATATAAACGGGCGTTTCCGCCATTTCCGCGAGCGCGATGGCGCGATGCACGCCTTCGGCTTCGGCGATGGTCGGGCGCGTCAGAGCGTGATATTTCGGCGCGGTTCTGCCTTCCGCCAAAAACTTTTTGATAATTTCGTTGATGACGATGCCGTTTTCCGCGTGCATACAAACCAAACCGCCGCGTTCGCCCGCCGCCGACATTGCGCGAAAAATCGTCGCATCGTCCGACAAAAACACGCCCGGATATGCCATAAATAATTTAAAAGACGTGATGCCTTCGTCAATCAACTTGAACATTTCCGGTTTGTTTTGATCTTCAAAATCGGTCGTAATCAAATGAAAACCGTAATCAATCACGGCTTTGCCCTGCGCCTTTTCGTGCCATTTATCCGCGCCGAGAAGCATTGATTCGCCTTTGTTCTGCACCGCAAAATCAATAATCGTCGTCGTCCCGCCAAACGCCGCCGCGCGAGTTCCGGTAAAAAAATCGTCCGACGATTCCGTCCCGCCAAACGGCAATTCCATATGCGTATGCGGATCAATCCCGCCCGGAATTACTAATTTATTTGAAGCATCAATAACTTTATCGGCTTCCATTTCGAGCGTCTTGCCGATGACCGAGATTTGTTCGTCTTCAATTAAAATATCGGCGCGGTAATCATCAACCGCCGTTACGATTCTTCCGTTTTTGATTAGTGTTTTCATAAATTTTAAGTCAATAAGATTTTCTTAAACCCTTCTTTCTCTGCGGCTTCGGCTAACTTTTCATTAGCCGTAATAAAAAGTCTGCGGCGCGGTTTTTCCTGACACCAAACGAGTGCCGCCGCGAGTTGAAACGAATCCAACGCCCGCAAACCGTAATTTTCCGGTAAATTGTTTTCCAACTTGACCACTCTTTCTGCCGACTCGACAATCCGCAAACTTGGATGAATCTCTTTCCACCGTTTCGACGCTGTCTTTTTTTGCTCGTCGGTCAAATCACCGTTGTTTTTGAAACGCTCCAACTCGCTTTTGAGACGGTCAAGTTTTTCAGGACACGAAACTCTCGCTGCTCCTTATTTTATTTTTCAACTTTAATTCATTTTCAAACTGTTCCGGGCTTTGGTAACCCAAACCCGAATGTAATCTGATTCGATTGTAGTAGCCTTCG
>JBBSIE010000059.1:0-24747 GCA_038232235.1 Pyrinomonadales bacterium
ATGTTGCAAGCCATCTAAAATTTGATTGATAAACAAAGCAGAACCTCTGAGCTAAAAGATTTATTCACTCTTAACTCAAAAGGATTTTGCTTTGTTTGTCAAAAATCTGTCCGAAGTATTGTCAAAAGAAAGAATAATGAAGGAAAAGGACAAGTTTCTCTTACCGACATTTATGAAGAACTGGAAAAAGTCGTTATAGAGAAAAATCTTACCGGAAAATACAAAATGGATACGTTTAGGAATTCCATACGCGGCGAATTGAACACGCACGAACAACACAGCAATCACAAAGCCAATTTGCATTTATTTGAAAGAACTAAGAAGGGATTTTATTCATTAACCGAAAATAGCAGAAATTTTAAAGGAAGATAATATGAGCATTGGACATCCGTATTTTAATTTCAATGAAGTTGAAAGTTTAAGTGAATTTTTGTGGACTCTAAAGCCGTTTGAAAATTTTACTTTGAACGATCACATTATTGAAGAAGTTTCAAAAAATCTGATAAGGAAAGGTTTATATAAACCGACCAAAGTTTCGGGCAATGTAGAAGAAAAGTGGAAACTTGAAATGGAATTAGACGATGCAGAAACGGAAACTGTTTTTGAAGAAAATCCGCAATCTCACAAAGAAGCCGGTTTTGACAGAGGCTGGGCTTCGAGATTTGATACTTGGTTCAAAATCGCCAAAGAATTAGGTTTTGTTTATTACTGGCAGAATGAAAAAATCGAATTTTCCGAAAGCGGTAAGATGCTTTTGGATAAAGACAAACCGGAAAATGAACAAATGGTTTTTGCCAATGCTTTTGCAAAATATCAACGCCACAATCCGTTTAGAAGAATTCTTAATAAAAATGTTCCTTTGATACTGCTCATTAAAGTTATTCAACTTTTAAATAATGATCCGAAATTTAACTCAACCGGAATTTCAAAGAAAGAAATACCTTTGCTGCTCTGTTGGCGCGACGACGATGCAGAATCATTGTATTTGACAATAAAAAGTTTAAGAAAAAAACATAGTTATGCGCCGAGCGATGAGATTATTCTGGAAATCTGCGCGGAGCTAATGGAAAACAACGGTAAAGTTACCAAAATGAGTAATAATTCTATTTTGGTTGATTATCCTGACGATTTTATTCGCAAAATGAGATTAACGGGTTTGATTACCATTCGCGGAGGCGGACGTTTTATTGACATAAACACAAAGGAATCGGAAGCTGTAAAATATATTTTAGACAATTATTCAACTTACCAAAATTATGAGTCCGAGAAGAAATTTTTTCAATATATTGGAACAATAGATAAAAAGTTAATCTCCTCATTAACAGTTTACAATGCTCCCGCAATAGCAACAAAACAGGATTTAAGCAAATGGGTAGAGTATTTTGATTGGGATTCAATCAAAACGGAAATGCTAAATCTGGCTGGTAATAAATCTTCAAAAGATGAAATTTTAAGAATTATAGAAAAACCATTAAGATTGGAGTTTCTGACATCTTTAGCAATTCTCAGTAAATTGCCGGATGTAATAGTTAAACCGAATTTTACTTCTGATGATGAAGGATTGCCGGTTAGTTTTGCACTTGGAGGAAAGCCTGATATTGAATGTGCGGAAAACAGCGATACAATTTTGGTTGAAGTTACTTTGCTTACCGGAACACAACAACATATAAGAGAATCGTTTTCAATTCACAGACATCTGGAAGGATTTACTACTAAAGGAATCAAATCATTCGCTTTGTTTGTTTCGCCCAAAGCATTTATAGATACTTGTAGATACGCGGATTTTATAAAAAACGCACATAAACTTGATATGAGAATTTTAGATATAGAATTATTTTTAACTCAACTTGAAACAAAAATCACTTTGAAAAATGTTGCATATTCAGCAAGTAGTTGTAATTAACCAAGAATTACTTTTTTGATTTGTTAAATTCTTATCAACCAATTATTCTATAAAGAGCATCAGACTTGTTAAACCCATTCGCTTGCCTACGGAAGCGAATTTTTTGCTTTTGGAGAGAAATATGTTTAAAAAATTCTTTTACGCCTTTATTTTATTGTTAATTTCATTAATCTCGATCCACGCGCAAACGGCTAACAAAAATACTGATACGGTGATGATTCTGCCTTTTGAGAATGTTTCAAATAAAGCGGAATTTAACTGGGTCGGTGAAAGTATTGCCGATTCATTGTCCGCTTTGCTGAAAGTTCCGAGTTTGAATGTCGTTTCAAATCAGGAGCGCAAACTCATTCAGCAGAAACTTCGCGTGCCACTGACGATTCTGCCGAGTTTGGCGACTTCGCTGAAATTGGCGCGGGAAGCCAACGCGACTTTATTGATTGCCGGAAAATATAACATCGTTCCGGCGCAGGGCGATATTGCGGCGACGGTCGAAGTTACGGCGAAAATTATTCGCGTCAACGAAGGCAGATTTTTGAGCGAAGAATTTCCCGACGGCAAGCGCGTTGTGCGTGATATAAAACTCAACGACGCGCTCGGAAATCTGCAAACCGTCGAAGGACAAGTCGCTTATCAGGTGCTTTATCAGCGCGACAAAGCTCTGCCGTTTTCGCAAAATCAGTTTATCGAATCGGCGAACAAAGTTCCGGCACGCGCTTTTGAAGCGTATATCAAAGGTTTGCTGACACCTGAAAGCGAAACGCAGACGCGCGAAAATTATTATAAAAACGCAATGCGGATTTACGCCGAAGAAAAAGATGGTGTAACTTACGCCGATGCCGCGCTCGAACTCGGATATTTTTATCTGAATCAGAAAAAAAACAGCGACGCGATTGAATATTTTTCGCGCGTTCCGCAGGAAAGTCCGCAATATGCGGAATCGGCGTTTTATACGGGTTTGATTCAGTGGCAGCAAAATAATTACGAACAAGCGTTAGCCGTTCTGCGACCGCTCGCCGAAGATTTAAAATTGACGAGCGTTTACAACACAATCGGCGCGATTGCCGTGCAAGCCGCGCTCGCCGAGAAGAAAAATAAAGGCAAATCCGACGCGCTTTTAGCCGAAGGATTGGAGTTTTTGAAAAAAGCAGCGGATTCTGCGCCGGATGAATCGAATGCGCGTTTTAATTACGGTTTCGCATTATTTTTAAACAATAATTATGCTGAAGCCGCCAAAGAATTGCGTCCGGTTTTGGCTAACAATTCGCGCGACGGCGAGGCATACTTCGTGCTTGCCAAATCATTGGAAAAAACCGGCGACGCGACTGCCGCCGATTTTGATAATCAGGCACGACGCTTTTTGTCCGAAAATAATAAATACGCCAAACTGGAAAGTGATTGGAAAAATTCAAAAACCGACGGCATAAATTTGCGGATTGTGCAGCCGCCGCGCAAAGATTTTGTCAGCGTTATATTGGTAAAACGACAATCTGCGCCGATTCAAACAACGCAGAGCGAAACCGATAATTTACTGACGCAAGCCCGTGCGCTTTACAAAAACGGTGCCGATGATGATGCGATGGGGATTTTAAGTAAAATTTTAGTTAGCGAACCGATGAGTGCGGAAACGTATCTGTTGCTTGGCAACATTCATTTGCGGCGCGGAGATTTAGAGCAATCCGTCAGCAGTTACAAAACCGCGCTTTTTTGGAACAATCGCTTAATTGACGCGCATATCGCACTTGGAAAGATTTTTTTGGAAAAAGGCGATTGTTTGCAGGCAAAGAATTATTTAGCTTCAGCTTTGACAATTGACGCGGAAAACCAAGATGCCGTAGGTTTACAAAGACAAGTCGAAAGATGCGGCAAGTAATTTTTGGGGATTTAAAAGACATAAAATTGCCGGATGTTCCAAATAGTGTAACTTTTATCCAAAATTCAAGACTAAAATCCTTTAAATTTTTGAATTGAACACTTTAGTTTTATATTTCGTTTTTATTTTTAGTTCGATATTTATTGAGTTTTGAGCCTAAATTCCCGAATTCAAAATCATAAATTAAATTTTGGCACGTTAAGTGCAATACTCAAGAGTGGCTAGCTTATTAAAGTTAAATAAGACCCCGCCGCCAACTCTTCTCCGAGCGCAGTATGCTACTGCACTTGACCACCTTCCGAGCGTTCCTTCAGTTATCTTTCCTATATGAGCCTAGTCAAAACCGACTAGGCTCTCCTACTTTTAAAGTCTCATTACCAAACAAAGCCCTATTTATAAATAAGTCAGTGAAATTCGGTCGTTTATACTCATTTTGAAGCATCAATCCTGACTCTGTTTCAGTAAACAATCAATTTGACAGTTGAGAACATATCTCTTCTATGAAATGACAAAATTCGTCATTTTGCAGGTGACATTTTTTGATTCTTAATTCAATTTGATCGCTCAGATTGAATAAAAGTCTTTCAGTTTGCATTGTGCAGCCGAAAGTTTTAACAAAACGGCGTAATTGCAGATTCACGGCTCGTGATTTTTTTTGCTAAAATAGCGAAATGAAGTTTTCCGCCGCCAAATCAAAATTACCTTCACTTTTGAATTCGATTTTAGCAGTGCTTTCCGCCATACTCTTAACGCTTTCGTTTCCTGATTTTGATTTCTGGTTTTTGGCTTGGTTCGCGCTGATTCCATTGTTTTTCGCTGTCGAACGTGAAAAAGAATCAATCGTAAAATCATTCGTTTTAGGCTGGATTTTCGGAATCGGTTTCTTTTTCGGAACGTGCTGGTGGCTGACGTTCGCGCCGATAACTTATGCGGGCATTCCTTCGATTATTGCTTACGCGCTGCTTTTTTTCGTAACTTTACTCGTCGGACTTTTCCCCGCAATTTTCGCCGCGATTTTTTCCGTTTTTTTGAAACGCTTTGAAACTTACGGTTATCTTGCCGCGCCGTTTTTGTGGACGGCGACGGAGTTTTTGCGTTTTAATTTGACCGGAAATAGTTGGAATGCGGTTGGCTATTCGCAGGCTTTTCAACCGCGTTTAATCGAACTGGCAAATGTCGGCGGGGTTTATTTAATCGGGTTTATTATCGAACTAACCAATGTTTATATAATATTTTTGTTCACTAATATACTTTTCCCGATTAAATCTTTACCAATTCAAAAGCGGAAAGATTGGCTTATTTTGGCTTCAATTGTTACCGTTCTTACATTGTTAGTGTTAATGTTTGAACCGATTGGCGCAAGACGATCTGAAAATCCTGTCAAAAGTGCCGAAATAATTGCCGTTCAGCCAAATGTGCCAATGAGCGGATTAAAGTTCGGCGAATGGGAAAAATTGCGCGAGCGTCACGTCGAACTCGCTGAAAATGCTTTGAACAAAGACCAAAGGACAAAGGACAAAGGACAAAACACAATCGTAATTTTCCCGGAATCGCCGATGAATTTTATGTATGAAGACGACCGCGAGTTTCAAAAATTTATCAGAGATTTTGCGGTTAAAAACGATGTTTCAGTGCTTTTCAATTCAGCACAGCCACATTTAGGAAGCGATAATTTTTATAATTCAGCCGTGATGATTGACGCGCAGGGAAATAAGGTCGGGCAATATGATAAAATTCATCTCGTGCCGTTTGGTGAATACGTTCCAATGCCCGAACCGATTGCACAGTTTGTGCCGACGATGGTCGGGAATTTTCAATACGGCGACAAATACGATTTGATGCCGTTCGGCGACGCGAAAGGCGGAATTATGATTTGTTTTGAATCACATTTTGCAAGTCTCTCGCGTGAGTTTGCACGACGCGGCGCAGATGTTCTGATTGAATTGACCAACGACGGATATTTGGGCGACACGCCAATTTTGCGGCAGCACCTGGCAAACGCCGTTTTTCGCGCCGTCGAAACGAATCGTCCGGTTCTGCGCGTTACGAATGTTGGAATTACAGCGTATATCAACGAACGCGGCGAAGTTTCGGACGCGGCAAAACCTTATACGGAAGATGTGCGCGTTTGGACGATTTCAAAGTCAGACGGTGTACAGACATTTTATGTAAAATACGGCGAATGGTTCGCGTGGCTTTGTTCGATTGTCAGTTTGACTTTTATAATGTGGAGTTTATTTTTAACGCAAAGACGCAAAAGCGCAGAGGCGCAAAGTTAAAATTAAAGTAAAAACCCTTTGCGTCCTTGCGTCTTTGCGTCTTTGCGTTAAAAATTAAGTTGATGGAATTAACAGAATTACAAACAAAATACGAAGAAATAAAAGAAAAAGTTACCCAACTTGGGAGGTTTCTTTGACGCGCCGACGAAACGCGCCAGAGTTGAAGTCTTAGAAAAGCGGATTTCCGAGCCTGATTTTTGGGACGATTCGGAAAAAGCGCAGAAAATAGTGCAGGAGAGAAGCCGTCTGGAACGCGCTTTGGGCGGGCAGGAAAAATTTGAAACCGCCGTTTCCGATGCCGAAGTGCTGTTTGAATTTGCCGAAACGGACGCTGATTCGGCAAAGGAATTGAGCGTTTTAATCGCCAAACTCGAAAATGAAGTTGATACGGCGATCACCGAAGCGTTGCTGTCGGGCGAAACTGAATCGAACAACGCGATTTGTTCGATTCAGTCGGGCGCGGGCGGCACGGACGCGCAGGATTGGGCGCAAATGCTTTTGAGGATGTATCTGCGCTGGGCTGAGGGAAAAGGTTTTAAAGTTGAAGTTTTAGACGAACAGGCGGGAAGCGAAGCCGGTTTGAAATCGGCGACTTTTCGCGTCGAAGGCGAATATGCTTACGGTTTGATGTCGGCGGAAGCGGGCGTTCATCGGCTGGTGCGAATTTCGCCGTTTAATTCGGGCGGAAGCCGCGAAACGTCTTTTGCGTCAATGTTCGTATCGCCGGAAATTGATGAGGACATCGAAGTTGAAATAAACGACAAGGATTTGCGCGTTGACACATATCGTTCGAGCGGCGCGGGCGGTCAGCACGTCAACGTAACTGATTCCGCCGTCAGAATTACGCATTTGCCGACGAATATCGTTGTAACGTGCCAGAATCAGCGTTCGCAAATCCAAAATCGCGCCGTTGCTATGCAGGTTTTGCGCTCGAAACTTTACGAATTGGAACTTGAGAAAAGAATGTCCGATTCCGCCGAACTTGAAGCGACTAAACAAGATATTTCATTCGGTTCACAAATTCGCAACTATGTTTTGCACCCGTATCGGCTCGTCAAAGACACGCGCACAAAGTTTGAACGCAGCGATGTCGAAACGGTTTTAGACGGAGATATTGACGATTTTATCAAGGAATTTTTATTGTTTAAGAAAAACGGGCGGTGAAAATTCAAGATTCAAAATTTAAGATTCCAAATACAGAAAAACTTGAGTTTTGAATACTAAAGAAATGGCAACGGAAATAGAAAAAAAACTAACTGTTTCAAACACGACTTCGAGAAGCAGTGAGATTATTGCCGTCGTTTTGCTGGCGTTGGCGGTTCTGTCTTTTCTATGTCTTGCAACATACAGTCCGAACGATTGGTCTTTGAACACTGCTTCGACACAGAAAACTCACAATTGGGTTGGCGTGATCGGCGCGGTGATTGCTGATTTGATGTTTCAAGGCATCGGATTGACGGCTTATTTTCTGCCTGCTTTACTTGCTTTGATCGCGTGGCGGTTTTTTCGTTACAAAGATTTGCCGATTTCAATCAGCCGCGTTATCGGCTATGTGTTTTTTGTTTTATCGCTTGCAAGTTTGGCGGAATTATTCGGATTATACGGCGGAATCGTCGGCGTGTTTGTCGAGCGGAATTTAGGTTGGCTGCTCGGCAATATCGGAACGGGAATTCTTTTAACGGCGATTTTTGCAGCTTCGCTTTTGCTCGTTACAAATCTTTCGCTCGATTCCTTTTTCGGCAATTTCAGCTTGGCTTGGGAAAATTTCCGCGTTCATTTTGACGAATGGCTGGCGAAACGGCGCGAACAACGCGCGGCGAATAAAACTATTACTTCGGCGCGAACGGAAAAGCGAAACGAAATTCGCAGTGAAAAAAATAATCAAAAATCTCCGGGCATTTCTTTAGGAGAAACTGTTTCCGCCGATGCGAAAAGAGAAAGTTTTCTCGACAAAATTTCCGGCGTCTTCAATCGCTCGACCAAATCGCCGGAAACTACTGAAACGGTTGCCAAACCGGTAACAAAAGAAGCAAAAACCAATGGTGAGAATCTTCAAACTTCAGGTGTGTCTGACGACGTAAAAGTTGAAAACTTTCTGCCCACAATCGGTGAAAAACTCAAATCCCCGGAAATCAAAACGCCTGATTTAGTAACTGAAAGTCAGCAGATTCCGATTACGCCGATCAAACAGACAGGCGAACTGGACGCAGATTTTCTTGAAGAAATTGACGACGAACCGCAGGAAATTCTTGCTAAAAAGACAGATTTCAATGATTACGTTTTGCCCGAACCGGAGTTTTTGACGCTGCAGCCGCCGCGCATCGAACAAAAAGATGAAGAATTGCTGTCAATCGCGCAGGAATTGACCGACAAAACCAAAGAATTCAACGTAACCGGGCGCGTGATGCACATTTGCCAAGGTCCGGTTGTAACGACATACGAATTCAAACCCGATCCGGGCGTAAAGTATTCGCGCGTAACGAGTTTGTCGGATGATTTGTGTCTCGCGCTCAAATCCGAATCAATTCGCATCGAACGCATTCCGGGCAAAGCGTTTGTCGGAATTGAAGTTCCGAACCGCGAACGCGAAACGATTTTTTTGCGTGAAGTCATCGAATCAAAAAAATTCCGCGATTCGAAATCGCCGCTGACGCTCGCGCTCGGCAAAACGATTGACGGTTTGAATTATGTTTCCGACCTCGCCAAAATGCCGCATCTTTTAATTGCGGGCGCAACCGGCGCGGGAAAATCCGTCGGTGTGAATACGCTCGTCGTTTCGATTTTATATAAAGCGAAACCCGACGAAGTGAAATTTATAATGGTTGACCCGAAGCGTCTGGAATTAGGACTTTACGCCGACATTCCGCATCTCGCAACGCCGATTATCACCGATCCGAAACGCGCCGCAATTTCCTTAAAATGGGCGGTTTCGGAAATGGAAAAACGCTATAAAGACCTTGCCGGCTGGGGCGTTCGAAACATTGACGGTTTTAATTCGGAAGTCAAAAAACGCAGTGCCAACGGTGAATTGGATGACGAAGGCGAACCTTACAAAACCTTGCCGTATATTGTAATTATCATTGACGAACTCGCCGATTTGATGATGGTTTCCGGCAAAGAAGTCGAAGAATCAATCACGCGCCTCGCACAAATGGCGCGTGCCGTCGGGATTCATCTTGTTTTAGCCACGCAAAGACCTTCGGTTGACGTAATTACGGGTTTGATCAAAGCGAATTTTCCGGCGCGGATTTCGTTTCGCGTGTCGTCGAAAATTGACTCGCGCACGATTATTGACGGCAACGGTGCAGAAAGTTTATTGGGCAAAGGAGATATGCTGTTTCTGCCGCCCGCCACGTCGCAAATCGTCCGCGTTCACGGCGCGTTTGTTGACGAAAAGGAAATTGCCAAAATTGTCGAACACATCAAAGCGCAGGGAAATCCCGATTATGATGTAACAATTACTAAGTCAGAAGAAGAATTAAGCGACACGGGCGAACTTCCGGGCAGAAAAGATGTGCTGTTTGTTGACGCGCTCCGCACAATTGTCAATAACAAAAGCGCGTCAACTTCGCTTTTGCAAAGACATTTAAGAATCGGCTACGGACGCGCCGCTGCCATTTTGGACGCGATGGCTGCCGAAGGCTACATCGGCGAAATGGATGGCAGCAAACGCGCCCGTCCGATTTTGCAAAAGGCTTATGATGATTTGCAAGAATTCGATGAAGGTCGGGAATTATGACGGTGGAAAAACCAAAAATCACTGTTATATTTTCATTTTCCTGACTTTTCCACAGTTTTCCACAACATCGGTGGAAAAGCCTGTGGAAAACTCCTTTTATAATTGTCTAAACACTGATTTTCAAACAACTTTTAGCATTTTGCACACTTCTTATGCAATCTTTAATACAAAAAGCTAAGCCTCGCTATTTCAACATTTACAGAATAGTCATTAAACTTTTGCTTTTAATAAATTGTTGTTTTTTACTCGGATGCGACAAACAAAAAGAAGCACAACAAGTTTTACCGATACAAAATCAAGTTCAAGTTGTTGAAAATGCAGTAAATATTAATACGGCTTCGGCGGAAGAACTGGAAAAACTGCCGCGCATCGGCGCAAAGACGGCGCAAAACATTATCGAATACCGTGAAAAATTCGGCAAATTTCGCAAAGCCGAACATCTACTTCTCGTGCCGCACATTAGCGATAAGCATTTTCGTGAGATTAGATATTTAATAAAAGTTGAATAAATTTACAGACTATTTATGATAATTGATAAAAATTTACCGTAATTGACAGCGCGTTAAATAATGTCTGAAAGCAATTCAAAAAAAACAGTTTCTGACTTCACGCTTTATCCGTTGCTCTGGCTGGCTGTTTGTTTCGCGTTTGGAATTTTAACGGCGCATTTTTTTATTCCAGACATAAATGTTCCTTTTGTAATTTGTTTCATTTCTGTTGGGTTGAGCGTCGCTTTTATAAAACAAAAATTTACTTTAATTTTTGTTTCAATTGCGTTTGCCGCCGCCGGTTGTTTGATTTTAAACATCGAAAATCATTCGATTGCGTCGAACCGTTTGAAAAAACTTTACGATGAAAACCAAATAAAATCGGGCGATCCGATTGAAATTCAAGGCGTTTTGCAAGGCAAGCCCGAACTCGCTGTCGGCGGTTTTTTTATCATACTCAAAACAGAAAGCATAATTTATAAAGGCGCAGAAAGAAAAGTTTCGGGAAATATTCGCTTGTCTGCCGCAACAAACGATGAGCAGATCAGTCAAGAATTTGAACAATTAAATTTAAATTACGGTTCGCGGATTCGCGCAGCTTGCAGACTGCGGCGCGAAGATAATTTTCTGAATCCGGGTGTTGCGCCGCAGACGGAACTTCTCGATCAAAAAGATATTGACGCAGCCGGCGTTATCAAAAGTCCGCTACTCGTCGAAAAACTGGATGACGAAAAAACTTTTGCGCCGTTAATTTGGCTTTATGATCGTCGTGAAGATTTGATAATTGACTTTAAAAAACATTTTAATGTTCCGACGACGGGCATTTTGAACGCTTCCTTGTTGGGAAATCGTTATTTTCTCGACAAACAAACGGCGGAAGTTTTCCGCGAGGGCGGAACATTTCACGTTCTCGTGATATCCGGTTTGCACATTACTTTTATCGGCGGATTGATTCTTCTTTTCGTGCGATTTTTCACGCGAAAAAGGCTCTGGCAATTTATTATCGCAAGCGTGATTTTATGGTCTTATGCCATCGCCGTCGGCGCAAATATGCCGGTTGTCCGCGCCGCGCTGATGTTCACGATTCTGCTGTTCTCGCAGGTCATTTATCGAAGTGGAACATTGCTTAACGCGCTCGGATTTTGCGGACTTGTTTTGCTTGTTTGGCGACCTGATGATCTTTTTTCACAGTCTTTTCAACTGACATTTATCAGCGTAACGGCAATCGTGGCGATGGCTTTTCCGTTGATTGAAAAATTAAGAGCAATCGGCGGTTGGTCGCCGTCATCTGACGCTCCTTTTCCGCCGGATGTTCCGTGCCGATTAAAGAAATTTTGTGAAATGATTTACTGGCGCGAAGTTGTTTGGGAAAGGGAACTTTCGCGTCAAATCTGGTCGGCGAAAATTTCTAAATCGCCTTATTTTAATTGGCTTGAACGAAAGAATTTACAAAATTTCGTGCGTTATGTTTTTGAAGCGATTTTGATTTCATTTGTCGCGCAGCTTTGGCTTTTGCCGCTGATTGTCGTTTATTTTCACCGCGTTTCATTTTTCGGCGTATTGCTCAATCTTTGGGTTTCAATTTTCATCGCTCTTGAAAGTTTTTCGGCAATTTTGACAATTTTTCTCGCCAACATCAGCGACATTTTCGCTGTGCCTTTTATCAAATTAACCGAAATTTTTAATTGGCTGTTGCTTTCCATTCCGACTTACTTGGTAGAAAACGGTTGGGCGAGTTTTAGATTGCCGTATTATTCGGGCGCATTAAAAACTGTTTATTTGCTATATTTTGTGCCGCTTCTGGCTTTTACGTTTTTGCTCTATTTTTGGAAACCGTTTTCCTCAGATTTCAAATTTCAAATTTCAAATTTCAAATTTTTTATCTATGTTCCGGCGGTTTCATTTGCTGTTTTGCTGTTTTTAATAATCATTCATCCGTTTAGTGCGCCGACACCGGACGGCAGACTTCATATAGATTATCTCGATGTCGGACAGGGCGATTCGGCTCTGGTTACGTTTCCAAACGGCAAAACTTTGTTGGTTGACGGCGGCGGAAAGATGAATTTCAGTAACATTTATATTCAAAACGAATACGAAAACGAGCCGGAATTCTTCGAGCCTGACAGACAAAATATCGGCGAAACGGTTGTTTCTGCCTTTTTGTGGGAAAAAGGTTATGACCGAATTGATTATATTCTGGCGACACACGCCGATGCCGATCACATTCAGGGTCTTTCGGACGTGGCGGAAAATTTCCGGGTTCAAGGTGCGATGTTCGGCGAAATGCCGCTGAAAAATGCGGAATTTGCCGGACTTTATAAAATTCTCCAAAAGCGAGAAGTTCCGATTATAAAATTATCACGCGGTGATGTTCTGGATTTTGACGAAGCTAAGGTCGAAGTCCTTTATCCGCTGGAAAACAGCGATTTTTCAGACAATAATCACAGCGTGGTGCTGCGTTTAGTCTACGGCGAAAGGAAATTTTTACTGACGGGCGACATCGAAAAAGAAGCTGAAAAGGAACTTTTGAATGCGCCCGAATTTTTGCGGAGCGAGGTTGTCAAAGCCGCGCATCACGGCAGTCGAACTTCTTCAACTCAGGAATTTATCGAAGCGACGCAAGCTAAACTCGTCGTCATTACGGTCGGCAGAGAATCGCCGTTTGGACATCCGCACAAAGAAGTTGTCGAAAGATGGAAAAATGCGGGCGCGAAAATTATCACGACGGGCGAACGGGGAACAGTTTCAATTTCAACCGACGGTAAAGATTTACAGTTAAAAACTTTTCTCCGTTAACTGCAATTTAAAAAACAAAAACCCGAAAGATTTTCAGATAAAAACCTTCGAGCGTTCCTTTGTGAATCAATATTGTTTTAAGTTTTACATCATTCTGTTTAAGAAGTCAAACATTTTTTTCGGAGTGCCGTAATGTTTCAGTAAAAATGTATAAACAGACTGGAGCGCAAGCATCTTGCTTACCGTTTGTTCGGTGCGAAGGACGAATGAACAGGCTCGAAAGTTGAATGTGATTGTGGGCGGCGTTGCCGTTCACGCTTCGCTCGAACGGACAATCAAGATGCTTGCGCTCCGGTTCTAACTTTAAAATATAAGAAAATTTTAGTCTTTTGTCTTGATCAAAACGACGGTTTTGAGTGATTCTTTAGCGATTATTTCGGGAATACTGCCGAATAAAAATTTCTTGAACCGGTGTTCGGTCGCGCCGAGCATAATAGCATCGTAATTTCTTGATTCTTCAAGAATTCCGCTGTTGATTGAATCATTTCTGATAACTTTTTCATCTACTTTAATGCCGTTTTTCTGCGAAACATTACTGACGGCTTTTTCCAGTATTTTTTTCGTCCCCTCAACAATTGCCTGACTTGCATTCGGCGAAATAACGCTGCAAAAAGTTATTGAACCGCCGTTTGCACGTGCGATTGAAGCGGCGTATTCTTCGGCGCGAATCGCGTGTTTGCCACCGGCAGTCGGCAGCAGCCAATTTTCCAGTCGGCTTCCGGCAACGAGTTTGACAAGCATTAAATCAGTCGGCGTGTTTGCCACGACAGTATCGGTAACTTCGCCGAGAATTCTCTGGGCGGTGGTCGTGAAACCTTTCCAGCCCATAATTATCAAATCGCAATCGAGTTCATGCGCCGAATTGATGATTGTGTGCGCCGGATTGTGTCCGACTTCGATTTGCGATCTAAACGGAATATCGTTTTCTTCGGCGTATTTATTTGCCATCTCCAATATTGGACGCTCTCTGGTAACGTAAAATTCGTTACTGAAATCTTCACGAACCGGCGACAGTTGTTCGGGAACGGTGGAAACGCGCAAGCCGACGACTTCGCCGCCGCCGTGTTGTGATGCGACGGCGTTTGCCATACTCAGAAGCTGCGGCAGATTCGACGGATTCGACAGCGTAACCATCACGCGATAACCGGATTTTTGCGGCATCTGTGATGAATGAAGCGCGGTTGCCGCTTCCAAATGCGATTTTTCGACTGTTTCTTCTATTTCGCCTCTGTTAAATAAAAAGACGACAAATCCAAGCGCAAGCGCACCGACGGCTAAAACGATTGGATAAATTCCGGTGCTTTCAGTATTTCCCCAAAATCCGCCGTCGTTCCAGAGATCACTCGTGCTTTGTCCTAATAAATACAGATTCGATAAAATACCCAGAATCGGCAGAAGCGGAACAAGCGGAACGCGAAACGGGCGTTCGATGTCGGGATATTTCCGGCGGTGAAAAATTAAAGCCGCGTTGACTAAAATCAGCGCGAAAAGCACAACAAAGTTAGCGAAATTCGCCATTCCCGTCAAAGATAAAACGAGAAGAAAAACGAGAATCAGTCCGCCAACTAAGGCGAGCGCAACCACCGGCGTTTTTGTCCGCTGATTGACACTGCCGAAAACTTTCGGCAGATGTCCGAGTTGGCTCATCGCAAAAGTCACGCGCGAACCAGCCATAATCGAAGCATTTGATGCTGAAACCATTGAGAATAAACCGCCCGCGACGATGACCAATCCGCCGATTCCGCCCAAGAATAATTCCGCTGCGCGTCCCATTGCAGCCTCGTCATAGACCTTTAAATTTGCGGCGAGAATGACCAAAATAATAAATATGTAAAGAATGGTGACAACTCCCATCGAGATAAAAATCGCGCGTGGAATCGTTTTGACCGGATTAGTAACTTCGCCCGCCGAAGCCGCAATTGCCGAAAAACCGAAAAATGTCACAAAAACAAGTGTCGCGGTGCTGGCGATCTTGCCGAAATCGTGGCTGAATTTTGCAATCACCTCTTGCGGGTCAATGCTGCTGAATCCGCCGATGATCAGCCAAATCAACAAAATAATCTTTGTAGTTGTAATAATTACCTGAAAAACTCCGCTTTCCTTTGTTCCTTTGACATTGAGCAGAGTCAGCAAAATCAAAGCGACAATTCCGGCAATAGCTTCATAAGGCAAATGATAAACGAATTCGATAAAATAGCTCGAAAAAGTGGCAAGATAAAAACCGCACGAAGAAGCGTAACCCAAAAACAACGCCCAACCGACGAGAAACGCGAGCGGCGCGGAAAAAGTTTTGCGGGCGTAAAGATACCCTTCGCCTGAATTCGGATAAATCGAAACGAATTCGCAATACGTCAGCGCGGTAAAAAGCGCGACCAGTGCCGCGATTAAAAAAGAAAGAATCGCCGCCGAACCGACGTTTTTAATTGCCAAACCCGAAAGTGAAAAAATTCCGGCGGCAATCATCGTTCCGACTCCGATTGCCAATGCCGTAATCAAGCCTATATCGCGGCTTAATTCCGCTTCAATATGTGTTTTTTGAGTTTCTGCCACTTTAAATTTTCTCCAAATATTTTTAGGAACACCGTCAGGATGACGGTGTTTCTTTTCTATGCCAAAGCATTTTCATCGCCCGAATCGCGGACGAAAATGCAAGTTGATTCAGTTTCTTTGACCATTTGACGCGCAAATTCAAAATCAATCTCATCGGGCAAACCGAAAATATTCAAATCGGCTTGCGGTGCTTGTCTGATACATTCCGCAAAACTTCCGCCGAATGCCTGCACACTCGCATCTGGAAGGCGCGACATCACGACCAGATTTTCCAGATATTTTTCGGCGGCGACGATGTTTTCCGTTTCATTGACCGCCGTTAAAAGATTTATTTTTCCTTTCCAATTACGCTCGATTTGATATGAAAGCAACAACGCCAGATCAATATTGCTCATTCCCTGAATAATATCCCAGTTTCCGCTCTGGTCGCGCACCCAAATATTTATCCGGCGTTTGCGTCCCATTCCCGATTGTTTGTGGTCGCCGAACAAAACGACTCCGAGTTTATTTTCCCGCGCGCGCCCGATGATCATTTTCAAATCTTCTTCGCGTTTCGTGTCCTCCGGCGCGGGAATCGAGAGAAAAAGAATATTCGGATTCAAAAAAGCCGCGCCCATCGTACTCATACTCGTTAACATATTGCGCCCGAAATCGGTTTTTTGAATCAGCGTCGAATATGCGAAAACGTCTTCTTCGCGCAGCGATTCGGTAACTTTCGGCAGATCAACTTTTAAACTCGAATTAATATGGTCTTCGGCAAAACCGAGCAAATGAATCGAGCCTTTCGGATAAGCGATGTCGTAAATTAAGCGAAATGTGCCGCGCAAATCGCGTGCGTCTTCAACCGGAATAAGCAAATTCGGCTTCCAAGCCCGCGCTTTTGAAGTCGAAAGCTGCGTCATTCTTCGCGCCGCCCATTCCGCCAGAGAAATAAATAAACCGCTTCTGACATCGCCGAACGGCGCAGATAAATTTCTCTTGGTCAGAAAAATATAAATGCCGAAAACAATCGCCAACGAAACCAAACTAAACGCCGGATTGACGATGAACATTACAAACAAACAGCCGATTGTGCCGACTAAAGAGACGACTTGCGGAATCCGCAAACTCGGACGAAAACTGATCAAACCCAAACTTTGTTCGATTAAAACGACGATGTTGATCATCGCGTAAGTAATCAGAAAAAACATCGTTACGAGAACGGCGATTGCCGTCAAATCGCGCAGAAACAAAGCCAACAGAACAATCACGCCCGTCAACATCAAAGCGTTGCGCGGTTCGCCTTTCGCCGTTTTCTGCGCCAAATATCTTTTTCCGAAAATGATTCGATGTTCGGAAAGTGCCTGCAAAATACGCGGCGCGCCGACCAAAGACGACAAACCGGAAGAAAACGTCGCGCCCAAAAGTCCGGCGACGATTGCCGGTTTCCAAAGCGAACGCTCCAGCGCGATATTGTAGTTTTCAACTAATTCCTGCGGCGTGGCAACGGTTGCAAACCAATAGGCGAGAGCCATATAAACAACGTAGGCGACGGCGATTGCCGCCAAAGTTCCGAGCGGAATTGCGTGGCGCGGACTTTTCAGTTCGCCCGACATATTCGCGCCCGCCATAATTCCGGTTGCCGCCGGAAAAAACAAGGCGAAGACAAACCAGAAATTCGTGCCGCGAAATCCGGTTTCGGGAAAACCGACATAACTTCCCCAAAATGTCGGTTGATACTGCGCCGCACCAATATAAAAAGTGCCGAAAATACAAACTAAAGAAACGGCAATGATCGCCATAATGACATATTGAATGCGGAAAGCCAGATTTGTGCTGATAAATGCGATGCCGAAAATCACTGCAAAAGTCAGCAAATCAACGACAATCGCCGGATGCGTCGGGAAAATACTGAGCCAGCCTTCGCGGAAACCGAAAATATACATCGCCGTCGCCAGACCTTGCGACAGATAAAACGGAATGCCGATGCTGCCGCCGACTTCCAAACCGAGCGACTGCGAAATAATCGAATACGCGCCGCCCGCGCCGATGCGGATGTTGGTCGTAATCGAAGACATCGAAAGCGCGGTGCTGGTCGTGATGATAAAGGCGATTGAAATAATTATCCACGCGCCGAAAAGTCCCGCGTTGCCGACGACCGCGCCGGCGCGCAGATACATAATCACGCCGAGAATCGTCAATAATGTCGGGACAAAAACTCCCTGAAAAGTCCCGAATTTTTTTAGTTGCGAAACTGCATCTGATTTCAATACAGTGGTTTGCGAGCCGGTTGTTCCTGTGTCAACATTGTCCATATAGATTTTGTTAAACTTTTGGATACTGGTTTAAATGATTATGGAAGCAAAATCATAATATAAGCAATCGCCGAAAAGTAAAAGCGTGTTGAACAAACATTTAATTATTTGAAGCGTTCGTCAGACGAACATCAATCGTTGGAGTTTCGACAATATGAAATGTTGCTGAAGCGAATTCGAGTTTGCCGTCGGTTGCTTCAAATTCGTCTAAAATGCGCGTAAAAAGCGCATCTTTCGTGCCTCGCCTTTTTTTGAAACTGACGACGTAGCGAACGGTAAATTCCATCCAGTTATCATTGGCGATGAGCGTTACAATCGGTTCGATTCCGGCATCTTCGAGCAGATATATTTTGACCATTTCGCCCCACGCGACCATTGCGGATTTCGCATAATCGCCGACAACTTCGCCGGCTACATTATTCAATATTCTTCGCGCTAAACGATGATCGCCGCCGTATTTGACGGGAACGGTTATTTCGTCCCACAAAAACGGAAAATCGCCCGAATAATTAAAAACGGGTTCTTTGAAAACAAAACTGTTTGCCACGCGCACGACACGACCTGTATAAAGATCGCCTTTGACCCATTCGCCGACTTCCATCAGCGTCGTTCGCAGAAAACTGACATCAATCACGTCGCCTTTGATTCCGCCGAGCTGAACGCGGTCGCCGGGATTGTAAAAACCGGCGAAAGTTATCGCAAACCAACCCGCAAAACTAGCAATTACTTCCTGAAGCGCGAACGCGATGCCCGCACCGGCGACACCGAATGCCACCGTCAAACCGCCCAAACGGTCGCTGAAAATCACCGTCAATAAAAATGCGCCGACAACATAGCTGATAAAAGTGATAAATTTTTTCAGCCGATAGCGCGTGTCAACCGCGCCGACGTAGCGCGTAATCGAGGCTTTAACGATGCGAGCAATAAAAATTACGATCATCACCGCGATAACCGCCGCCACAATTTTGCCGACCGTCGGATCGTAAAGCCACCGCGTTACGGTACTTTCCATATCATTTTCAAAATTCTGCTGCATAATTTTTTTTCACAAACTTCAAGACGACGATAAATCCTAAAACTTCATCGTCGTCTTTCAAATAGTAAATAAATTGTCGGTTAGTCTAGCGGAGTTTTATTCTTTACGTTGAATTGCCATATACGTTATCACACAAATAGTTTGTTTGTCTTCGAAATATGCCGAACATTAATTTATAGAAGCATTTAATCCGGCAGTTAAATTAATGTTTGAAATGTCTGTATCCGGTAAAGACCATCGCTAAATCGTGTTCGTCGGCGGCTTGAATTACTTCTTCATCGCGCACCGAACCGCCGGGCTGAATGACGGCTGAAATGCCGAATTTTGCGGCTTCGTCAATGTTGTCTCGGAACGGAAAAAACGCATCGGAAGCCAAAACCGTATTTTTTAATTCCAAATCGGTTTTTTCAGCTCGCATCGCGGCGATTCTAACCGAATCAACGCGGTTCATTTGTCCCGCGCCGACTCCGACTGTTTGAAATTCGTTGGTGAAAACAATCGCGTTCGATTTAACGTGTTTACAGACTTTCCACGCGAAAAGCAGGGCGCGAACTTCTTCGTCGGTCGGTTGGCGTTTCGTCACAAAATCCAAATCGTCCGCCGTAATTTGTTTGATGTCAAGGTTTTGCACGAGCATTCCGCCGGAAATCGTGCGATATTCCAGAGAGTTTTCGCCGCCGATGTTTTCGACGCGCAAAACGCGCAGATTTTTTTTCTTTTTGAAAATTTCCAACGCTTCGTCGTCGTAATCCGGCGCGATGACGACTTCGGTAAAAACTTCATTGACGGCATTTGCCGCTTCCGCGTCAACCGTGCGGTTAAAAGCGACGATTCCGCCGAAAGCCGAAACCGGATCGGTTGCCAACGCGCGTTTATACGCTTCCAAATTATTCGCGCCCGTGCCGACACCCGACGGATTCGTGTGTTTGATAATCGCGCAAGCCAATTCGTCAAAATCACAAATCAAACGCCACGCCGCGTCCGCGTCAATGTAATTGTTGTAAGACATTTCCTTGCCGTGCAAAACTTCGGCTTGCGCGATGCCGTAAGCATCTTTCATTTCATAAAGCGCGGCTTTCTGATGCGGATTTTCGCCGTAACGCAAATCGGCGGCTTTTGTTAATTCAAGTTCTTTGTAACCGCCGAAATCTTCATTTTCATAAACCTGAGCGTGTCCGTTATTGCTGAAATCTTCGTCTTCAAAATCATCATCTTCATCGAAATCTTCGCCGGAAAATTCATTTTCTTCCAGCATCATTTGATAAAGCGGGTCTTCGGTCAGCGGAGCGAAATTTTCAATTGATTCAAACTCTTCATCGGAAAGCTGTTCGCCGAGATATTCGGAAATAATCGTGTCGTAATAAGAAGTTTTCGTAAATGCCAGAGCAGCGAAACTTTTGCGAGTGCCGAGCGAAAGCGAACCGCCGTTTTCTTCCATTTCGTCAATCACCCGTTCGTAAAGCCGCACGTCGGTAATGACGGCGACATCGCGCCAGTTTTTCGCGGCGGAACGAATCATCGCCGGACCGCCGATGTCAATCTGCTCGATTGCTTCATCGAGCGTAACATCTTTATTTGCAATAGTTTCCTCAAACGGATAAAGATTGACGACGACCAGATCAATAGGTTTGATGTCGTGCGCTTTCATCGCGTTTTGATGTTCTTCATCATCCCGCAAAGCGAGAAACGCGCCGTGAATTTTCGGATGCAGAGTTTTAACGCGCCCGTCCATCATTTCGGGAAAACCGGTTTCATCCGAAACATCTTTGACTTCAACGCCGTTTTCGCGCAAAGTCCGCGCCGTGCCGCCGGTCGAGATAATTTCCACGCCGTGATTTTGTAGTGATTTTGCAAATTCAACGATTCCCGTTTTGTCTGAAACGCTGATTAAAGCGCGTTTGATTTTTTTAAGTTCGCTCATAAAAATAAAATTAGCGGTCAACATTGACCGCTTTTTGTGATAAAAAAATTAGGCGATAAACACAGAGAAATTTTTCTCTGCAAAAACAACTTCTATAAATGATTTGCCGAAACGCTTCAAATTAAAAAAAGAAACGTCCGAGAAACAAAAGGCTCAACAAAAATACTAATGTGTAAATGACTATTTTGATAATACTCATAAAATTCTCTATCCTGTAAATGAGAGCCTGAAAGATAAAATTAAAAAGTTAATTTTAATCCTGTATTAATTACGATGTCAACAATGCACAAAAAGTTTTCGGTCAATTTGTCAGCCTACCTTTGTGTCTTGCTTTTCTCTTTCACTGTTTCGGCACAGAAAATTGAAGTAAATATTAAACTGATTTCAAATACGCCCGCCATTTTGCTCGTCGAAGGCAAATTTACACCGGAAAATAAAATTCAAGCGGAAAAAAGTTGGGTGTTTTCGCGTTCGTTTGCGGGAATTGAAAATTTGGGAGCGAGAATTTCGGATTTAGAATTAAAAGATAATAAAAGGCAAAATATATTATACAAAAAACTGATTGACGGCGAATATTTGGCGGAAAAAAATGCAGTGTTTTGGAATTATCGAATAAATTTAGATTCGCCGTCGAACGAAAAAGCGTTGGCGCATATTTCGTGGCTGAACAAGGAACAAGGAATTTTAATGTTGGGTGATTTGCTGCCGCAATTCGACTCTGATGACCAGCCGATTTCCACGAAAATTAAATTTGAACTGCCGACGGATTGGAAAATTTTGCCCGGCGAAAATATAATTTCGGAAAACACATACAGCATTGCAAACATCGAAAAAGCGGTTTTTCTAATCGGAAAAAATTGGCGCGAGGTAAAAACGTCGAATGACGCGCTCGATTTGGCAATTTCCGGCGAATGGAAATTTTCCGACGCGGAAGCCTCGAAAATGGCTGCTGATATTTTTGAAGAATACCGGAAATTGTTCGGCGAAATTCCAAAAAACAAAGTACAAATCGCGCTCGCGCATTTTCCGAAAGAGATAAAATTCGGTCGTTGGGAAGCCGACACGCGCGGCGTGTCTTCGATAATTTTTTCGAGCGATATGCCGTTTAAAACGCTGTCATTGCAGCGATTTCACGAACAGTTGCGGCACGAACTTTTTCATTTGTGGATTCCGAATAATCTCGCTTTGACGGGAAATTACGATTGGTTTTACGAAGGTTTTACGGTTTATCAGGCGTTAAAAACGGGCGTTCAAACAAATCAAATTCGTTTTGAAGATTTTCTCGACACGCTTTCGCAGGGTTACAAAATTGATGATTTTCAAACTCCGTCAAACTCGCTGCTCGAAAGCTCGAAAAATCGTTGGAACGGGACAAACAGCCAAGTTTATTCGCGCGGAATGTTGGTCGCTTTTTTGTGCGATGTCGCGCTTTTGCGGCAAAGCAAAGGCAAACGCTCGATTGATGATCTTTTTCGGCAGATTTACACCAAATATCGTTCGCCGAACGAATCGCAGGACGGCAACACGGCAATTTTGAATGTTTTTGAAAATTACGCCGAATTGCAGACAATTATTGAAAAATATATTAAAGGAACGGAAAAAATAAATTGGCGGACGGATTTGGAAAGCGTTGGAATTGAGTTGTCCGGGAACGATTTCAACACAAAATTAAATATAAAAACTAAACTCAACAAGCGGCAAAAGGATTTATTGAATAAGTTGGGTTATAATAACTGGCGAAAAATTTTGGAATAATAAAATGAGATTTAAGAAAGTATTTATTTTATCAATGGTTTTGTTTGCGGCTCTGACATTTAGCGGTTGCGGCTTGATTGACGGAGTTTTTAATAATGTTTCGTCTTTAGTCGGGTTGAACGAAACGGGGACGGTGATTGCTAAATCAGCACAGATTCGCAGTTCTTATGCGGTCGTCGCGGCTGACCTTTTGGAGGTTAAACGCGGGGAAACTGTGGATATTTTGGATGAAACGGATTTTGAAAAAGTTCATTGGTATCGTGTTCGCGCCCACGACGAAGACGACACCGAAGGCTGGATCGAGGCGCAAAATCTAATTGTCAGCGATGTTCTCGATAAATCGAAAAAACTTGCCGAAGAAGATAAAGATTTGCAGCCGCAAGCTGTCGGGCAACTTCGCGCCGCTTCAAATTTGCGGCTGTCGCCCGGACAAACGGACGATAACATTTTATTTAAACTCGAAGACGGTGCAAATTTCGAGATAACAGGCTGGAAATACGTTCCGAAAACACAGGATGCGCCAGATGTTGACGACTCTTCTAACAGTTCACAGAAAACAGCAAAGAAAACAACGAAAAACGAAGAAATCGAAGCCGCAAAAGTAGCTGACGAGCCGGACAAGTTGGATGAAACTTACGATGTTTGGTACAAGGTTCGGCTTGATCCATCGGTTTCGCCCGCGCCTGCCGGTTGGCTGTTCGGCAGACAGGTTGAACTGCAATTGCCGAATGACATCGTGTTTTATCAGCAAAACAACAAAAAATTTGTCGCCTGGCAAAGAATAGATAATGCCGATTCAACGAAATTATCCGAAAAGGACGCGGCGATGAAAGTTAACAGACCCGGAAGCTGGGTGGTTTTGACCAGAAGCAACGCCGTCAAAGCCAGAAACGGCGTAGAACCTGACTTTGACGGAATTACCGTTTACGCCTACGACAAATACAACGAAGAACATTATATGGCTTACCGCAGCGGCGAACTCTGGGGGCAATTGCCGCTCAGAGTGGACGGCACGGGCGACAACAAAACCTTTTCCGTTTCACTTTTTAATAGCAGCGGACAAATGGGAGAAAAGCGTTTTGTCATTGTAAAAGACGCGAAAGGACGTTTACGCGTTACTGCCCCGGAGGGAATCAGCATCAAATAGAAATAAAGTTTAATAAACTGTTTTGGGAAATGTGTCTTTGATTTCAACCGTCAAATTTTTTATTTTTGCATTTTAAGTATTTGTTTAGATACTGCCCGCCAAAACCGGAACGGCGGCAAACAAAAATGCAATCGTGTTTTATACATTCACAATCGTTTCTCTTTGGTTTGCAAAACTACGAATCAAACTTGGTGCTAATTGACATAATCGCCTTCAAATTTTTCGCCGTTCCAAACAAGCGAATAAACCTGTTCGCCGGCAAGTTTGATTAAAATGTCTTTGCGTTCGCGCGGCAATTCGTAAATCAATTTGTCGTCGCTGTCGGCAAGTTGTTTGGTTTTCTTTTCGTAAAAACCGTAAAGCATCAGTTTTTTCACGTCGGGAGCGACATCTTTGGCTTCGACCAATGTTTTACCGGAAAGTTCGAGGAACTTGATGTCGCCGACGCAGCGCGAACGGTAAAAATACGGATAACTCGGATATTTTTGGGTGCAGTCGTATTGCGTTACGACAACCAGATGCCCGCCGCCTTTTTTGTCGAATAAAACCATCTCGCCCCAGCCTTTCCATTCGTCCTGCGCCAGTAAAATATAGCGATTCTGGTAATCAACTTCCTTAACGATTGATCCGCGATTTTTGTATTTATCCAAAATCGGCAGTTGTTTCGACGTTAACAGATTGAAATATTGATCAATCGTATAATCGGAAGATTTGCCGGTTTGTGCCGACACAGCGGCAGTCGAAAAAATGATAAAAGTTAATAAAATTCCAAGCCGAATTAAATGTTTCATAGTTTTATAGTTCCCTCGTCGTCAAAGTATATTGACAAATTATTCCCTTTAGGTTGATAAAACAAGATTATGGATGTGTTCTAAAATATTAACCAGTTGTTCTTTGGAAATAAAGGTTTTGCCGAGCAAGTTATCGCTGAGGATTTTTTCAAGTTCCTGGAGATTCAATTTGTAATCG
>JBBSIE010000060.1:0-24360 GCA_038232235.1 Pyrinomonadales bacterium
CCAGCGGGCATCACTTAGATTTGTTTCGTAACTCATTTAATCGGGTAACTCCTAAAAATTTTATTGGTCTAAAATTCTAAAGCTATCCAACTGATGCCCGCTTTTCAACATTAAAACTTAAAATTTAAACGGACTCTTAGATACAAAACAGTAGAGGTTTATTTATGGCGAACAAGGCATTGGTAATTGATGATGATGCGGCAACTTTAGATTTGATGAAGTTCAATCTGAAGTCGGAAGGATTTGAGGTAACAATTGCCGAACGCGGTGAAAAAGGAATAAAACTGGTTGAAGAAAATGATTTCGATATTATTTTAACCGACTTAAATCTGCCCGATTTCGACGGTATAGAAATGGTTCGCCGATGCAAGGAATTATCGCCGGATACTGAAATCATTATGATTACGGGTTTTAGTTCGACGGAAAAAGCAATTGAAGCGACTAAAGCCGGCGCATTTTATTTTCTTGAAAAACCGGTTGAGTTCGAAGAGTTGCTGGTTTTAGTTGAAAAAGCCGTTGAACGAAAAAAACAAACCGTCGAAATTAAAGAACTGCGCGACAAACTTTCAAGCCGCACTTCGTATGAAGGCGTGATCGGCGGAAGCCGTTCGATGCAGGATATTTACGAAATAATCGAAAGCGTTGCCGAATCCGATGCCAACATTTTTATTCTCGGCGAATCCGGCACGGGAAAGGAAGTTATCGCCAATGCTATTCATTACAAAAGTCATCGTTCAAAAAAACCGTTTGTCAAATTAAATTGTTCGGCATTGCCTAAAGATTTGATAGAATCCGAACTTTTCGGTCATAAAAAAGGCGCGTTCACCGGTGCAACTTCGGATAAAGAAGGATTTCTCGGACGCGCTAACGGCGGAAGTCTTTTGCTGGACGAAATCGGAGAAATGCCGATGAGTTTGCAGCCGAAATTGCTGCGTGTTTTGCAGGAGAGAATTTATTATCCGGTTGGCAGCGATAAACCGCGCGAAGTTGATTTTCGCCTCATTTCTTCAACCAATCGCAATCCTTTTGATGCTATTAAAGATAACAGTTTAAGAGAAGATTTATACTATCGCATCAACACAATCGAGATAAAAATTCCGCCTTTGCGCGAAAGAATGGACGACGTTCCGATGCTCGCCGAACATTTTCTGGAAATTTACGCAGATAAATATAAAAAGAAAAATGTTCGTTTTTCCGAAAGCAGCTATAATCAGATGCTCAACTACAATTGGCGCGGAAATGTGCGCGAACTTCAGCACGTCATTGAAAGAGCTGTTTTGCTTTCAAAAGACGGTACAATTACAGGATTGAACATACCTGAAAATCTTGAAGGCACAGTTTCATATAAAGATTTTGCGAAAAGAGAAATTACGCTAAATAATAATGAAGCGGAAAACGGAATTGTAAAAAACGGTAACGGATTGCTATATCAAAATGATTTGGAAGGCGAAAAATTGTTTGAAGAAGTCGGAAAATACATCGTCAATAAATTATCTGAACCCGAAGAAGGTGAAGATCAAAAAGATGTCTTCAACTCTATCGAAAATGGAGTTGTTTTGGCTGCTCTGAAACGCACCAACGGCAACAAACAGGCGGCGGCAAACCTTTTAGGCTTATATCGTCCGAGACTTTACGGAATGATAAAGCGGCATAACCTTGATGAAAAAATAGCTGATTTATAAGATAAAAACTTAAATGAATTTATTTTTGAGTCTTTTGATTAACTGCACAAAAACGAACGCGAATTTTTTTTGTAAATCGCGCCCGTTAAAATTCATAATAATTATTAAAATTTCTATTTTGTCGAAGGAGCAGATGGAGCTTTTATGTTAATATCTATATTTTTGTCCGGCGATGTTTTATTGCCCTGCAAAACGGTAAAATACAATGCTCCCGCGATAATCGCTACAATTATCAAAGTCGTAATTGCCCAAATTAAGTTATTACCAGTGTTATTTTCTTCCGACATATAAAAATTTTCTCCTCGATAAATAAATTTTTAAAACTTTTCAAAACAAAACTAAAGCAAAAATGATGCCAACTAGACTAAAGCAAAAATGATGCCAACTAGACTAAAGCAAAAATGATGCCAACTAGAGTAAATTTATAAAAACTTTGTCTTTTGAGATATTTATTTAGTTTGTGTATAGAAAAAAAGTTAGATTTTGCAACGATTTAAGACGTTATTTATTATATTTATGTAAATTATTCATACGAATTGACCCGAAGCAAAATTATTTTATCTTTAGTCGGCACAAGACCGCTCGTGAATAAAAACATGAACGAATTTATCCGATTCTGTATTCTCGTTCACAGGCAATCTTATACTTCTGACTTTAAACTTCCTCATTGCGCACGGGCTTCAATTGATTGTTTAATTGTCCAGATAAATAAAGTACCGGATAACCGGACGGCACAATTATTGCACTTACTCACCGGTATTTGATAAAGATCGAGATTGATTTTGTCGAATAAGTCGGTAAAACACTAGATTTTAGTGATAGGTTTACAGTAATTGTGTCCGGTATTAAAGAAATATTGAAAAGTGATAGCTCTGCCAAATTACCCTTTATAATTTTGGCGGTTTCTATTTTGGTAACTATCGGAGCTACTTATAATTTTTATCAAACCGCTGAAAACAAAGATACTACAAGATTTAACAATGAAGTTGAGCAGATTCAATCCACCATCGAAAATAAAATAAATTTATACATTGCTCTGCTCAAAGGCGGACGCGGATTTATTGAATCTACAGATAAATTAGACCACAAAACTTTTGCCGATTATGTGAATAGTTTGGGTTTAGACACAAATTATGTCGGTGTCGAGGGAATTGGTTACAGCAAAGTTTTTTTGCCGAACGAACGTCAGAAGTTGATAGAGAAAATGAAATCCGAAGGCTTTCTCGATTTCAAATTATCTCCTGAAACCGAACGGGATTCTTACCAAGCTATTCTTTACATAGAACCCTCAACGGAGCGTAATAGAAAAGTTATCGGCTCTGATATGTCAACCGAAAAAAACAGGCGCGAAGCTCTGTTTCGCGCCCGTGATTCGGGGCAAGCGGCAGCTAGTGCCAAAGTAACTTTACTTCAGGAGAATGAACAAAGTAAACAAGCCGGATTTTTAATTTATTTGCCGATTTATAAGCGCGGAAGTTCGCCTTCGTCAATAGAAGAAAGAAGAGAAAATTTGCTCGGTTATATTTACAGCCCGTTTCGTGCGGAAGATTTTTTAGATGAAATTCAAAAAAGCAATCTAAACCGTGATATTGCAGTAAAAATTTATGACGGAGAAAACAGTTCCGAAAATCTTTTGGCTCAAACTAATCAACAAAACTTTCAAAATTTTACAGATCAAATAAATAAAGAATATACGAGCGAAGAAAATCTAAATATCGCCGGCAGAAATTGGAAGATTGAATACAAATCTCTTCCCGAATTTAACGGTCAATCGAATGTCGGTTGGACACCCGTAATTTTTTTAGGCGGAATGATATTCAGTTTTTTAGTCTTTGGAATAACTTACTGGGAAGCGTCGGCGCGGAATAAAATGCAGGCTACCGCTGCTGAATTATATGAATTGGAATCACAAAAGCAAACCTTGCTTGAAAAAGAGCAGAAAGCGCGGCAATCGGCGGAGCGGGCAAATAAGGCGAAGGATGAGTTTATCGCCGTTGTTTCTCACGAATTGAGAACGCCTCTGAATGCTATTGCGGGCTGGGCGAAAATTTTGAAAACCGACAGTTTATCTAACAACACTAAAAGTCTGGCTCTCGAGAAAGTTGATAAAAATCTGCGTTTGCAGGCGCAGTTGGTTGAAGAATTGTTAGATTATTCACAAATTATTTCGGAAGGTATTTCCGAAGGTAAAAAAATTGCTTTTTCCGAAATTTTTGAATTTTCTTGTCAACAGCTTGAGGAAAAATTACAGGAAAAAAATATTGAGTTTGTTAAAGAGAATAAACTCAACGGACATAAAATTTTAGGCGATGAAGACAAAATGAAAATTCTCATCCGCAATTTACTTTCCAACGCCGTTAAATTTACGGACGACGGCGGGAAAATAGAGGCTTCCGTTTCGGAAAATAATGGAGATATTCAACTAACCGTCAAAGATAACGGAAAAGGTATCAACCCGGATTTTCTGCCCTTTATCTTTGATTCATTTCGACAACACGATAATACAAGCACGCGCATCCACGGCGGATTAGGTTTGGGTTTGGCTATTTCCAATCACATAGTCAAACTTCACAATGGAACTATCAAAGCCCACAGCGAAGGGACAGGTAAAGGTGCTACATTTATAGTTAAACTTCCGCACTTCAAAGATTAAGTTTGACGTATTGTTTTATTACATAATAAATTTATTTTGATGATTTAAGAATAGTAAACGATTTAAGTAAATGTCTTGTACATAAAGATTTACATAATAGTTCACGGTTGTTGGCACAATTCTTGCAATTATAATCAATAGAGAAAAGTGCAGGAAATCTTCAACTCTCCTTTTGTCCATGCACACAACCAAAAAATTTGAGAGGAAAACTTTATATGAAAAGGAAAATAATAAATCTATTTACATTTGCGTTATTAACAATCGGATTGACGACGACGATGAGCGTGCAGGCGCAAACTCGTCCGTATCGCGTATCCGACAGAAATGTTCAATATTTGCTTAATAGAATTGAAACGAGAACCGATACTTACAAAAACGATTTGAATCGCGCACTCGACAACAGCCGCCGATTGAACGGCACGGATACCGAAGATACGGTGTTGAATTATGTCAAGGATTTTGAGAATTCAACCGACGCTTTGAAGCAGAAATTTGGTGAGAAAAATTCTGTTACCGCTGATGTCGAAGACGTTTTAAATCGCGGCGCGTATATCAATCAGTTTATGAAAAACAACCGTTTGGATGCTGCCGCGCAGAGAAGTTGGGCGAACATTCGCACGGATTTGACTACTTTGGCTAGATATTATTCGATCAATGGAGATTGGACGAATCCGGCAATCGTCAACACGGCGACGGTTAATCCTTATCGCGTGAATGATAATACGGTCAAAATACTTTTATCACGCATTGAAACCAAAACCGATAATTATAAGCGTGTGTTGAATAATGCGCTTGATCGCAGCCGTCTGAACGGCTCGGACAGCGAAGATATGATAAATAATTACGTTACCGAATTTGAAAATTCAACCGATAGTTTGAAGCGAAAATTTGATGATCGCCAATCGGCAAACTCGGACGTAACCGAAGTTCTCAATCGTGCTTATTATATTGATAATTTTATGCGTCAAAACCGTTTAGCACCAAATGCCGAACGTCAATGGCAGAGTTTGAAGGCTGATTTGCAAACATTAGCAAATTATTACAATGTCAGTTTTAACTTCAATGTTGCTCCGGCAATAAATAACAACAATACGACAACCGGCGGACTTCCTTATCGAGTGAACGAAAATAATGTCCGCACACTTTTGAGCAGAATCGAACAGCGCACGGATGCTTACAAGCGTAATATGAACACCGCGCTGGACAGAAGCGTTCTGAACAATACCAGAAGTGAAGAAACGCTTTACAGTTATATTACGGATTTTGAAAAATCAACGGATTCGTTGAAACAAAACTTCGATGCGCGTCGCTCGACGGCGGCAGATGTTGAAGAAGTTCTTAACAGAGCATATTTCATTAATGGATTTATGCGGGATTATCGTTTTACGCCGAGTGCTGAAGGTGATTGGAATTTGCTTCGTGCGGATTTGAACACTTTATCGAATTATTACAGCGTCAACTTCGATTTTGATAAACGTCAATATGTGCCGATGAGCAAATTTGACGCAATGCTGACCGGAACTTATCGGCTAAATAATAATCAAAGTGATAATGTCAGCGAAGTTGTTGGCAGAGCCATAAGCAGTTATTACCGAACGGGACAGCAGGATAGAATTCAAAAAAATCTTGAAAGACGTTTGACTTCTCCCGATATGCTGGCGATTGAAAAGAGAGATAAACAAGTAACAGTCGGTTCGAGCAGTTCACCGCAAATTACTTTCACCGCCGACAATGTAGCTCGGACTGAAACGACAAATAACGGGCGAACCATTAAAGTTACGGCAAATACATCTTATGACGGTGTAGCTCTGAATTATGAAGGCGACCGGATAAATGATTTTTATGTCAATTTTGTCCCGATGAACAATGGTCAGTTGAAAGTCGTTCGCCGCGTTTATCTGGAAAATAGAAATGAAACAGTAACTGTTGCCAGTGTCTATGACAAAACCAACGATACGGCACAATTCTATAATTTGAATAACGGCAACACGACCGGTGGCGTTCAAAACGACAATTTTGTCGTTCCGAACAACACGCAGTTGATAACGAGATTGACAACTGTGATTTCGACTAAAGCGTCGCAGAACGGCGATAAGTTTTCGATGGAAGTTACATCGCCTTCACAATATAACGGAGCGATTATCGAAGGTCGTATAACAAAAGCCGAACGATCCGGTCAAGTTTCGGGCAGAGCTAATGTTTCACTGGAATTTGATACGATTCGTTTGAGAAACGGTCAAACATATCGTTTTGCCGGAATCGTTGACAATGTGAAATTAGCGAGCGGCGAGAATGTTACGGTCAACAATGAAGGTTCTGTTCGTGATAATAACCAAACCACAAAAACCGTCCAACGTGCCGGAATCGGCGCGGCATTGGGTGCGTTAATCGGTGCAATCGCCGGCGGCGGATCAGGCGCGGCAATTGGTGCGGCAGTCGGAGCCGGAGCCGGAGCCGGAACTGTTATTTTACAGGGACGCGATGATGTCGAGTTGGATCAAGGAAGCGAGTTTACAATTACGGCAACTGCTCCATCGAATGTCAACCGTTACTAGAGGAGTTAGCAACACGCGAAAGGATGAACAAACACTGTTCATCCTTTTTTATCATTAAAAATCTGCTTTATTTTGATACATAATACTTTATCGGATTACCAAGTAGCCTTAATTATTAAGCCTGAATTTTAGTGGCATAGAATTTGAGTTATAAATTGGCACTTGATTTACAAATCGAAAAATATTGAATAACCAATTCAGTCAATAAAATATATATATGACACAAACAGCCGGTAAAAAATCAAAATCTGAGATTGCAGAGAAAATTTCAACTCACAATAAACCTAATGACGCAATTGTTCAATCATTACAAAAACAGGTTTCCAACGCCTTTATACTTTATTTGAACTACAAACATTATCATTGGCAAACCTTCGGACCTCTTTTTCGGGATCTGCATCTGTTGTTTGATGAATTTGCCGAAGAAGTTTACGGAACAATTGACGTAATGGCGGAACGGGTGAGAATGATCGGACAAAATCCGGTGTCACGCATCGAAGAATTTCAAAAAACGGCAACCATCAAGTCAGCCGCTGACAGCAACGATATGCGTGAAATGATTAAGGAAGCCGACAAAAACGCTATACAAGTCATCAAAGAAATGCGCGAAGCCATAAAAACTGCGGATGATAACGATGATCCCGGAACGGCGGACGTTATTACAAAATTTGTCCAAATTCACGAAAAACACGAATGGTGGCTGCGCGATATTTTGGAAAAACGCGGTGGTTTAGTTACTTAATTACAGATATTTTTAGAAGTTGAAAAAGAAATTAATTTTGAACGAGCAAGGGATGAAAGCGAACGAGGGCAGTTTTATAAAATAGGAAAAGGTAAAAATTTATGCAGGATGAAACAAAAATAAACCCGGAACAATTCCCGGATGTTGAAAAACAGGGTTGGGACGCTGAAGATATTGCTAAAGAATCGGCAAATAAATCTTCCGACGAAATTGTCAGACAAATGCGGCGTGGCGATGAATCTAAAGGAAGCCCGGATAATCGTGATGTTGCCGGCGGCGTTGAATCTGCGGACACGCCTCACGGACGCGAAGAAACCAAAAACAATTAGTACGAAAAAGCTAATTTTGAGAAAGAAAAAAGGAATTGCTGAAATTTCAGCAATTCCTTTTTTCTTTGTAAAGCAAAATTTATTGACAGGCTGAATGACCGCAATCGCAGCTAATTTCTACGATGTCCTGATCTTCCGCATCCTCGCAATGTTCGCTGCAATAATCTTTATCATCAGCCACCATACAACTGCACGCATCGTTAGCGCATTTGTTGTCTTCTTCCATATTTTCTAACCTCCGTGAAAAATAATTGTGTTGTTTCCAACTCATTTATTATAAATGAGTTTTACAAATTATCAAAAGATCTGGCGAAAGATAATTATTCAAAAATTATTGAACGGCAAAGTTATAAATGATGATCCCGGTTACTTTAACTTTTTGTTTTGATAAAGTAGTCGGCGTGAATTTTGAAGATTTGGCGGCAATTTCTGCCGAATTGCGTAAAAGCGGATTTCCGCTGACAGCGTTTGCCGCAATCACATTTCCGTCTTCGTCAATTGTAACCTGCACTTTAACCTCTCCGCCGACACGCATCGCCCGCGCCGTCGCCGAATAAACGGGCTTGACCAAATTTATCGCTTTGCTGTTGACCACGCCGCCTGAAATACTAGGCTTAACTTTTTCGACAATAGGTTTCGCGGCTTGCTTAATGACCGGCGGTGTTTCTATTTCAACTTTTTTTGTCATTTCCGTCGGCTTAATTGTGTCTGAAAGACTTTTCATATTTTCGCCGCTGATATTTTCGCCGATGGTGGAAACCGCTTGTGTCGGAGTTGAATCAACCGCACTGAGAACAAACGGAGCATTGGGACGCGCCTGATATCTATTCTGAGTAATCGAAACCGTAGTCGGCGGTTTTATCGGTGATTCGTCCGGTCTTTGCATATTAACGACACGCGAAATAATTTTGTCGCTGACCTTTTCAGACGGCTGCTGTTTAACCTGCTTTTCCGGCTCCGGCGGCGTTTCAGGTTCAAACGCGACGGGCGCAATCAAACTTGCAGCATCTAAATCTCCGCTTCCTAAAATCAGCGTTTGACTAAAAAGACTGTAAATCAACCCGAACGACAATATGAAAGCCATTGTCATAAACGTCGTCATCAGAAATCCGCTTAATCTTTTATTTTCTCGTCCGTTATTTTTCGATTCTACTAATTTATCTAACATTTGTTTCCTCCTGAGTTCACGGTGCCGATTCGAGAGCTGAAGGATTTGCGAAATTTGTTTACTTAAAGATATAAACCGTCGCTGTAACAGTTTCCTGTTACAAACTTAGACACCGAAATCCATTGTTTGTTCCCGGAATTTTGAAGGGGTTGCAGATAAATTATAAAAGTAAAGAAAATGCCGACAGTAAAAAACTTTATTTCATTTAATTTTTGTTCGCTTCGATTTTACCGCGTACCTGAAAACCATCGGCGACACTTGTCGGAAGCGGTTCAAAAGATAAATTTAGTTTGTTATTTGCTAATGTTCCCGAAACTTTAACAGGTGGTTTCGGGTTTTCAGAAAAACTTCCGGCATCAAGACGCGGCAAGTCAATTTTTCCGTCTATGATTTTTCCTGAAGCGGCGGCATTTAGCTTTCGTTCTTTTTCCGCGTCTTTGCCGGAGAGATTGAAAATGAGCGTTACGTCATCGCCGGAACGCAAAATTTTAATTGTGCCTTCCGCCCCAAATTTCTTGACGATTCCGGCGAATCCGCCCGAATATTCAAATTCGCCGGAACTGACCTTGTAAGTTTGAGCGGAGTTTTGCCAGTTTTCCGTCAGGTTTAACGATAAACTGTCTTCCGCTTCAAGCGGAATCAGCACAACTTTATAAGGTGTCGTTAAAGCCTGCGTCGTCATCGCATCCTTTGGCGGCGCGATTAAATTAACCGTAATTTTATCGGCGGAATTTTGTATCCCGACGGAATAACCGCCGGTGTTTTTCGTTCCCGCGAATGCCGCGACGATTGCCGATTTGCTAAAATCAAATTGCGACGCGGGCGGAAGATTCTCCGCAAAATTTTGCATCTGCGCGTATGTTTCCGCCGAACGAGCTGCAAAAACAAACGGCGTTTCAATTTTTGAATTCGCACCTTCGGCAATCGTTTTTGAATTCGCTTTATTCGGCTGCGAAACTTCCTCATCAGGCATTTTTTCGGGCGTAGTTTTATTCATATTTGTTTTCTTTTTGACTTCTTTATTTTTCGATTGACAATTCGATTGCGCGGCAACGCAGAAAAATAACGTCATACTAATTATCGTCAGAATTAAAAAGCTGTGATTTTTCATAAAATTTTTCTCACTTTGGAATTAATTACAGAACGCTTTATTTTTAGGAAAATTGCAACAATAGTGTAAAATAAATTGTCAGCGAACAAAAATGTCGGTTTAGCGTATTTATTAACGAACAGAGGTTAAAGATTTATGACGGATTATAAAGAACGAATTGAAAAATGGCAACGCGAAGCGAAAGAACGCTTTGACGATATTGACAAACAAATCGGGTTAAAAGATAAATTGGCGGAAGGCGCGAAAGTCGCACGGGAAACGGCAGAAACCTTAAAGGAAGGTGCGAAGAAAATCAGAACGGAAGCCGAAAAATCCGAAGTCGGCAAAAAAGCCGTCAAAATGGCGGACGAAACTGTCAAAACCGCCGAAGACGCGGCGAAAAAGGCTTGGAACGCCAGTGAACCTTTGCGCGGCGCGGCGGAAGACGCGGGCGGCAAAGCCGAAGATGTGTTTTTTGCGGCTGGAAAAAGCGCAGGCGATATTTTAAAAACTACCGGACAGAAAGCGAGCGAAATTTTCTACGATGCGCGGGATTCAGTCGGCACAACCGCCGACCGCGTTTCAAAAGCATTTAATTTCGGCGCAAGTTGGACGCGGACGATAGATTCGGCGATTAAAACCGTCAGGCAAACCTCCGAATGGATTACCGACAAACCTTTGCAAGCTGCGACAACAGGCATTTCGGTAGCAGTCGGCGCAGGTTTGGGCGTGGCTTTTACGGGCATTAGTTCGCATTGGTTTTTTAATTCGACGCTTCCGACTTTTGTTGTCAAAAAAGCCGCCGAACAGTTTCAGACTCATCTGAAAAATCAGGACGAACTGGTTAAAAATGGCAAACTGACGCAGGCGGAAGCCGAAAAAATCCAATTTGAACGCGACATCGCCAAATACGTCGGTGCGCCGCTTCTTGGAGCTTTTTCATTTGCCTCCGGCGCGATGATGATGACAAATATTTTCAATCCGAAAACGATTACGGGTGCGCCGATTGACTGGATTTTGGGAGGAAATCCGCTTTTGGAAGGCGTTTGGTTTTTCGGTAATGGCATTGTGTGTTTCAAAACCGGCTACGATTTCTTTATGTTCGCGCTCGAAGATCACGACGATGTGCAGAAAATTGTCAAAGAAATCAAAGGTTTACTGCCGACCTAGACAATGATAAAGTTTCTTTAATTCAAGTTTTAACTGATTATTTGAAAAGCTGTGAAATACGAAATTTCGTATTTCACAGCTTTTTTTGTCTAATTCAAAAATGCGAGGAGAATAAGTTTATGATAAACGATTTTAAAGCATTCATTGCACGCGGAAACATTCTTGATTTGGCGATTGCCGTAATTATGGGCGCGGCTTTCGGCAAAATTGTTACAACTTTTACTGACGGAATTATTATGCCGATTATCGGGATTTTAACCGGCGGCATTGATTTTAGTCAAAAAGTTATAAATTTAGGTGATATGCCGGTGAATACGGGACCACAAATCGAAGCGGCAATCGCGGCAAAACAGCCGTTGATCATGTATGGACAATTTATCAACGATATTATTGCGTTTTTGATTGTGGCGATTGTGATGTTTTTTCTGGCGCGTTACGCCGTCAAACTTTTTAATCATTTAGCCGCCGCGCCGACTCCGCCAACCGGAGAAGAAGTTCTTCTGGCGGAAATCCGCGATATTCTCAAAACGAGATAAAAAAATGGTTTTTGGTCTTTGGTTTTTAGTCTTTTCGTGCCATCTGATTTGCCGGTAAAAAGGCAGCGTGTGTTTGAATCAATAATTTTGCAAAACCAAAAACTAAAAACCAAAAACTAAAAACCGATTTAGACAAAACCTTTTTCAATCAATAGTTCGGCGTTAAGAATCGCCGAACCAGCCGCGCCGCGCACGGTATTGTGGCTTAGAGCGACAAATCGGTAATCGAAAATATTATCGGGGAAAAGTCTGCCGACGGTGATTGTCATTCCATTACCGTTATTGCGGTCAAGCCGCGGCTGCGGGCGCGAAGGTTCGTCGCAGATTTTGATAAAAGGTTTCGGCGATGAATAAAGATTGAGCGACGGAAAATTTGACATTGCTTCCATTACGCCTTCGAACGTGGAAGTTTGCTTTAATTTAACGCGCACCGAAGCCGTATGACCGTCTAAAACATTAACGCGGAAACATTGTGCGCTGACGGTAAAGTCCGCCTTTTCAATAGTTTCGCCGTTAAACTCGCCCAAAATCTTTTGCGCTTCGGTTTCGACTTTCGGCTCTTCGCCGGCAATATACGGCAAAACATTGTCAAGAATGTCAAATGACGAAACGCCCGGATAACCTGCGCCGGAAATCGCCTGCATCGTTGTTACAAAAACCGATTCGACGCTGAATTTCCGGTTTAATGCGGCGAGCGGCGGGGCAAAACACATAACCGCGCAGTTAGGATTCGTAACGATAAAACCTTTCCCGAAACCGCGCCGCTGTTTCTGAACTTCAATCAATCCGAGATGCTCGTGATTGATTTCGGGAATCAGCAGCGGCACATCTTCTTCCATTCGATAAGAAGATGAATTGCTAATCACGGGAAAACCCGCCCGCGCAAAAGCTTCTTCCGTTTCACGCGCGACGTTTGACGGCAGACTCGAAAAAACCAAGTCGCAATCGAGCGGTGGCGCAATCGGCTGGACGACAATTTCTTTAACGTATTCTGGCATCGCTCCGGCAAGTTTCCACGCACACGCTTCCACGTAAGGTTTCCCGATTGAACGATCCGACGCGGCAAGCGCGGTTATTTCAAATTGCGGATGATGTTCCAGAAGCTGCACAAATCTTTGCCCGACAGTTCCGGTTGCGCCCAAAATTCCGACGCGATATTTTCTGCTCATATTATTAAATTCCGATAAGATTACCAAAAACCAAAAACTTTAGTCTAAAATAGCAATAAAAAAAAGAAAAGCACGGCGGTTATAAACAAACTTCAAATTAGTTTGTTTATAACCGAAAAAATTGTGGAATTGCAGGTTATCTATATAAGGACAATCCGGCTGGAGGTTTGACGCTTTCATGGTTTTTCTTAAATCAAAAATCTTTTTCCTCAAATTCAATGCGATAAAAAATATTTTTCAGCTTCAAGCGGCTGTTGATTGATTTAATTTCAAACTCACATTCCAAACCGTCGTAAAAATGAAATTTCCAACTGTTATCAGCCTGACGAATGTAATGTTCGACAAGCGGTTTGTCCTGCGAAACGAGAATATAATCGGTCAGCGTCGGATTCCACAGTTGAAAACGATGAAATTTTTCGCCGCGATCAAATTGCTCGGTTGAATATGATAAAACTTCGATAATCACCTGCGGATTGAGAACGACATCCGTAAATTCGTCGTGATACTCCGGCTCGCCGCAAATCACGACCAAATCAGGATACGAAATCATTCCTTTAACAAGCGGACGTTTGACAGGGAACATTCCGCTGCGGACTTTTGTATCTTTGATTCGTCCGCGACAATTTGTTCCAAACAAATCATTGCCGATGAGTCTTGCTAAATTCATAGAAATATCGCCGTGTTCGCCGCTTTCGCCCGCCATCGCGTAGATTTCGCCGTCGAGAAATTCGTAGCGTTCGTCGGATTCGCGGTCAATTTCCAAATAATCTTCAACCGTAAAAACAGGTTTTGTTTTTGCTAGTCCCATAACTTTGTTATCATATCAAACTTTTTTCAAAAGCGAATCATAAAGTTTTTTGAGATTTTTGAGATGCGCTTCGATGCTGAAATTTTCTTCCGCAAATTTGTATGCGCGATTTGCTAAATCTTCACATAATTTCTTATTTTCCAATAATTGCAAAATCCTTTCGCTCAAAACTTCCGCATTTTTGACGGGAAAAACTTCCGCATATTTGCCGCCCGCCGACGCTTCCAAAAGCGGTTCGATGTCCGACACAATCAGCGGAACTTTTGCCAGCATCGCTTCGGTCATCGCAATCGGCAAACCTTCCTGCAAAGACGAAAAAACAAACAAATCGAGCGCGGCTAAAACGTCTGGAATATCATCTCTTGCGCCGAGAAAATGAACTTTTTCGGCAATTCCGTTTTCCCGGCAAAATTCCACACAATTTTGAAATTTTTCTTCCGCGCCCGTTTCGACTTTTCCGGCGAAAATACAATGTGCGTTGTTGATTTCCGCAAAAACTTCCGGCAGCGAACGGCACAAAGTCATCTGATCTTTACGCGGATCGCGGTAAAAATTGCCGATCATTCCTAAAAGCAATATATTTTCGTCTGAACCCAATTCTTTTTTCAAACTTTTACCTGTCGGCTGTAATCTTTTTTCGTCCGTGCCGTTGTAAATAACGTGAGAATTTTGTCCGACATCGAGTTTGTCTTTTTTTTCGAGCCAATTTTGCAAACCTTTGCTGACAAAGATGTTCGCGTCCATTCTCGGAATCAAAAACTGCAAAGTGCGGCGATTTTTCGCGTCAGTTATAAAACCGTGAAAAGTCAAAATTTTTTTGACCGGCAAGTTTAACGTCGCCAGATAAAGATGCAGAGCTTCAACCGCCTGATGCGCGTGGACAATTTTGATTTCGCGCCGTTTGATAATTTTTCTGAGTTTTAGAATCGTGTCTAAATCAACGGGAAATCTTCTTTGCAGACGAATAAAATCCGCGCCCGACGCACGAAAATCTTCTTCGAGTTCGCCGCCCTGCATTGTTGCGAAAGTCAAATCAATACCGAAACTAGAAGCGTTGCGGCAAACGTCTAAAATCAGCGTTTCTGCGCCGCCGCGATTTACCGTGTCCAAAAGATGCAAAACTTTCATCAAAATAATGTCTTGAAATGACTTTTCCCTGTAAATATGTTTTTATTTTCTTTTGTGTTTTAAGCAATGAATTCCGTCGCCGACAATAAACAGCAGGAAGTTTTCGCCTTCGTTCCGTCGTATAATCACGCGCCGTTCGTCGAAAAATGTTTGAAATCCATTATCAAACAAACTTTATCACCAAAAAAACTGCTCGTCATTGACGACGGCTCAAAAGACGATTCGCCGTGCATTATCGAAAGGGTTTTAAACGATTGCCCGTTTGACGCGGAACTGATTGTGCGCGAAAATCGCGGACTTTGTGCGACGCTAAACGAAGGTTTTGCAAGAAGTTTCGGCGAATACTTTGCGTATCTCGGCTCGGACGATATTTGGTTTACAAAATTTTTGGAAGAGCGCGTAAAATTGCTGAACACAAATCAAACGGCTGTTTTAGGTTACGGAAACGCGCTTTTTTTTAACGAAGCGGACGAGGTTTTTGAAAATTCGGCGGAATGGTGGAATTTTCCGACTGATGCGCGTGAAATGCTTCGTTTGGGCATCGCGCCGATTAGTTCGACGGTTGTTTATCGCCGGAAAATCTTGGAAAAATATCACTGGAACGAAAATTCGCGGCTCGAAGATTACGAATTTTACATTAAATTGTCCGACGAAGGTGAATTTGCCTTCGATCCGCAAACGCTTTCTGTTTGGCGGCATCACGGTTGGAATGTCAGCGGCGATATGGATTTGATGCTGGCGGAAGTTTTGGCGGCGCAAAATCGAAATCCTGAAAAATTAGATTTGAACGAATCGAATATTGACGAAATTCAGCGTAAGGTTCGATTTCGATACGCACAGGATTTTCTGCACAAAGGTTTAAAAAAAGACGCGCTCAAACTCGCGCTGAAAAATTGGCGCGGCGCGACATCAAACAGTCAGATTTTAAAATTTTCAGCGCGGATGTTTATGCCGATGAGCGTGATAAAATTGCGCCGCAAAATTTGGCGCGAAAAGTTGCGGCAAAAATATAAAATCGAAGAAAATCATAAAAAATCTGCCGAATGAAAGAGGAAAATTACATAATTAATCAAAATTTGCCGGAAAATATTACGTCTGTTGTTTCGACGACGATTATAAAACCGCGAACTTCGCTGGCGAGTTTTGATTTTCGTGAAATATGGCGTTACCGCGAACTTTTTTATCTGCTCGTTTGGCGCGATTTGAAGGTGCGTTACAAGCAGACTTTTCTCGGCGTTCTCTGGGCGGTTTTGCAGCCGGCACTGACGGCGGCAATTTTTACGATTGTTTTTTCCCGCATCGCAAAGTATGAACCAAGCGATGTTCCTTACTGGCTTTTTGCTCTGAGCGGCTTTACTTTTTGGACATTTATCAGTTCTTCGGTAACTTTCGCCAGTAACTCTCTGATTCATCACAAAGAACTCGTAACCAAGGTGTTTTTTCCGCGAATTATCGTTCCCGCGTCCGCCGTCGGCGCGTATTTTTCAGACCTTTTGCTGACGCTCGTAATTTTGTTTGCCGGAATTTTGATTAGCGGTATTGCGCTGACATTTAAAGTTTTATTTGTGCCGCTTTTCCTGCTTTTCCTATTGATTTTGACTGTTTCGGTTAGTTTGCTGCTCGCGGCATTGATGGTTCGGTTTCGTGATGTGAAATTTATCACGCCGTTTTTTTTGCAGGTTTGGCTGTTTATTTCGCCTGTCTTTTATCCATCGGTTTGGCTGCCGGAAAAATGGCGTTATGTTTTTGCCTTGAATCCGGTTACGGGCTGTTTAAACGGTTTTCGTTATGTTCTTTTCGGCACACCGTTCGATGTAATAAATCTTTTAATTTCAGTTGCTGTTACCGTTGTTTTGTTTGTTGGTGCGCTGATTATCTTTCGCCGGATGGAAGACGATTTTGCCGATTTGCTTTAATTTTCAAGATATTTAATGGAAATCATAAAAGTAGAAAATTTATCGAAAAAATATGTCTTAAACAGGAAAAAGGCAAATAACACTTTGCGCGATATTTTTACGAATTTTTTTCGACCCGCCGGGAAATCCGTTAAAAATGAAAGAATTTTGTGGGCGTTGCGCGACATAAATTTTTCCGTGGGCGAAGGCGAAACCGTCGGACTCGTCGGCAACAACGGTGCGGGCAAATCTACACTTTTAAAAATTCTCTCGCAAATTATCAAACCAACCGGCGGCGAAGCCGTTCTGCACGGGCGCGTCGGTTCTCTTTTGGAAGTCGGCACGGGTTTTCATCAGGAACTTTCGGGGCGTGAAAACATCTTTTTAAACGGCGCGGTTTTGGGAATGAAGCGCACTGAAATTGAAAAAAAGTTTGATGAAATAGTCGCGTTTTCGGAAATCGAAAAATTTCTTGACACACCCGTCAAATTTTATTCGTCGGGAATGTATATGCGCCTCGCTTTTGCCATCGCCGCGCATCTCGAACCGGAAATTTTGATGGTTGACGAAGTTCTGGCAGTCGGCGATCTGGCTTTTCAGCGCAAATGTCTGAACAAAATGCGCGATGTCAGCCAGCACGGACGCACTGTTTTGTTTGTTTCACACAATATGCAGGCGATAACGCGGCTTTGTTCACGCGCCATCTGGATTGAAAACGGTGAAATCAAACAGGACGCGCCTGCTAAAGATGTCGTCAGCAATTATCTGAATTCGCAGTCGGAAACATCTTCGGAAAAAGTTTGGAGAAGTTCACCGGATGCGCCGGGAAACGAGATCGCGCGGCTTCGGCGTGTGCGCGTTTTTGATGAAAAAGATAACAAAGATTCCGCTTTCGACATTCGCCGTCCGGTTTTTGTTGAAATTACGTATCAAGTTTTGCAGAATGAACAAATTTTGATGCCGTCGTTTGAGATTTACAACGAAGAAAGCGTCTGTGTTTTTACGTCAAACGATTTAGATAAAACGTGGCGCAACAAACCGCGAACAAAAGGCATCTATACAAGCACGGCGCGAATTCCGGCGAATTTTTTGGCTGAAGGGAATTTTTTTGTTTCCGTTTCACTGGCAACTTACGAACCTTTGAACGTGCATTTCGCCGAGCGCGACGCGGTCGCTTTTCTGATAATTGATAGTTTGGACGGCGATTCGGCACGCGGCGATTTCGGCGGACAAATTAACGGCGTGGTTAGACCGATTTTGGATTGGGAAACAAAGTTTGTTGAATGAAGTAAATTTTAATGACTCAGCCGGAAAAGATATTAAAAATCTCAATTGCGCTTTGCACATATAACGGAGCGAAATTTTTAGCCGAACAATTGGACAGTTTTCTCGAACAAACGCGCTTGCCGGATGAACTCGTCGTCGGCGATGATTGTTCAAATGACAAAACCGTGCAAATCATTGAAGATTTTGCCAAAACTGCGCCTTTTCTCGTTCGGTTGGAAATAAACAAAAAAAATCTCGGTTCAACCAAGAATTTTGAGCAGACGATTTTGCGCTGTGCCGGTGATTTGATTTTTCTGTCAGACCAAGACGACGTTTGGATGCCGGAAAAACTGGAAAAAATAATTGCCGCATTTGAAAAGTCCGACAAAATCGGAATGGTGTTTTCCGATGCCGTTCTGGTCGGCGAAAATCTCGAACCGCTCGGCTACAATCTTTGGGATTTTTCTTTTACGAAGGAAGAACAGCAAAGGGCAAAGGAGCGAAAAATGCTGGAAGTTTTAATTGATAGAAATGTTGTAACCGGAGCGACAATGGCTTTTCGCGCACACTTACGAGATTTCTTTTCGCCGATTCCGACAGATATTCCACTTATTGTTCACGATGGCTGGATCGCTTTGATCATCGCTTCAATCTCTAATATTATTTTCATTAAACATCCGTTAGTTGAATATCGTCAACACAGCAGCCAACAGCTCGGTATAGATTGGCAGGTTAAACAAAGATTGAAACGACAAACGAAACGGCAAAATTATGAGGAATCAATATTATCCCAAATAAAAAATCTGAAAAGATTAGAGAAATTGGCGGAAGTTATTCGAAATCGTCCGCGATTGCTGAGTTATGGAAAAAAAGCTTTGATTGAACAAACAATAAAATCATCAACTGAAACGAATCAAAAAATCCGGCATTACGAAGCGAGAAAAAATCTTCCGTCAAAAAAATTGAAAAGATTTCTTCCGATTTGGCGAGAACTGAATACCGGACGTTATAATCGCTATTCGCTCGGGCTTATCAGCGTGATAAAAGATTTTTTGGAAAATTAACCCGAAAATTCAGTTCAATAACAGTTAGCTGATTTTTATTTCTAATTTTTCTTTGAGCGAAACGAGCCGCTTCTGCGCTTCAGCGGCTTCAGCGGAGGCGGAAAATTTTTGAACGATTTCGCGCCACGCCGCGCCGTCGTAATGCAGCAATTTCGCGCTTGAATTAAAAGTAAAATTGATTCCGATTTTGCGGTAACGGTCGAGCGAAACGTAATTTAAATAAAAACTGTGAAGCGGTGCGCCGGAAGCCGACATTTCGCGGCGATCAAGTTTTTTTGTCGCGTCGCTTGAAATTTTCAGCGCGACTTCTTCCGCTAAATCGCCGAGCAGCAGCAGAATCGCCGGACGAAGCGGCGATGAATCAAAAGTTTCCAAAAAAACCTGACTGCGCTCTATTTTTTCAAAACCGTCCGAAAATTGAATAAGGCGCGCCAGACGTTCATCGTCGCCGCGCCGAAATTTGCCGAAAACGGCATCCGACTGCACCCAGCCGAAATTATTCGGCGGAGCTGCAACTTTGTAAAATGTTACGCCGTCTGCTTCTTTTGAACCGGAAATCGAAATCATTCTGCCAAGCCGCATTCGTTGGATTGATTTGGCAAAAAGGCTCGGTTCTTCGCGCAGAACGGCTAATCTTTCGTCAACGACAACCGCCGTATTGGTTTTTTCGACAGACTTTCGCGTAACGGTTGCCGTTCTTATCGGCGGACGGCGTTTTTGCGCTTCCAGATTTGGCGTGAAAATTAGAAAACTGAGCAGGAAAATAATTGAAAATGAGTATTTCATAAAATTTTTATTTTAGAGATATTTAACTTTAAGCTGGAAAAAATCTGAGAAATCTAGCTTTTTAATTTTGCGTTCAAAATTCTGTTCTGCATTCCGGCGTGATGAAAATGGCAAATGGCGATTGCCAGCGCGTCCGCCGCATCGTGCGGCTGCGGTGCGGTTTTCATTTTCAAAAGAAGGCGCACCATTTCCTGAACTTGATGTTTTTCGGCGTTGCCGTAACCGACAACCGTTTGTTTAATCAGGCGCGGGCTGAATTCGGAAATTTCCAAACCGGATTTTTCGCCTAATAAAAGCACCACGCCGCGAACTTGTCCGAGTTTGAGCGCAACTTTGACGTTGGTCGCGTAAAATGCTTCTTCAACCGAGATGATATCCGGTTGAAATTTGGCGATAACGGCTTCAACGCCGTCATAGATTTTCAAAAGCCGTTTGGAAAAAGCGTCTTTAGGACTGGATTTGACAGTGCCAAAATCAACGAGCGAGTATTTCAAACCGCTTCCTTCGACAACGCCCCAACCGAGCGTTTCGCTTCCCGGGTCAATTCCTAAAACTCGCATCCAATGATTTTGTCCTGTAAAATTTAGATTCTCAAGATAACTTAAATCTTTGACAAAAAGCAAGAAAATTTTATCAACAAAGTATTAAAATGAATTTCGGCTTTACAGAGATTCAGCAGTTTGTCGTAAAATAATTGGGAACGCCGTCATCTTGACGGCAAGATTGCGAAAGTAATTTGATAAAACGTCGCATTTTAGAGAATGACATTCCATTGTTGATTGACATAACGCTCAATCAATCTTTGAAAGCATAAAATATTCGATGGCAAACTCAACACCGACAAACTCAATCCGCGCCTTGCTGACCGAAATAATTGATTACGCAGGACTTTTCCCGCCTTCCGCGCTTTCGATGCCTGAAGCCGTCAGCAATTATGCGGCGTATAAAAATAGTATTTATAATTGGATATTGGGGCGATTCGTCCTGCCGGTCAGCCGTTTGGATGAATTTTTGGCAAGCGCGAAGGACTTTTTACCGCGTGATGAAAACAATCGTTGGCGTTTGAGCGTTTTGGCAAGCGACGATATTGACGACACAATTCGCCAAATCGAAGATTTTAACGGCGCAAACGCTGCGTCCGTCGTCTGCGACGCGCTTGAGGTCAAAGCCAAAACTTCTTCGCGGATTGAAACAATCGCGGAAATAGTTCCGGCTGATTTAAAAACTTATTTTGAAATTTCGATTGGCAGAAATTTAGCCGATCTAGTTTCGACGCTGGCAATTTACAAACAACGCGCCAAGATTCGGACGGGCGGCGTAACGGTTGATGCTTTTCCTAAAAATGAAACAATCGTGCGGTTTATGCGAACTTGTCTGGCGGCGAATGTGCCGTTTAAAGCCACCGCCGGACTTCATCATCCGCTACGCTGTTTTAATCCTTTGACATACCAAACCGACGCGCCCGAAGGTGCGATGAACGGCTTTCTAAATGTCTTTTTGGCGGTCGGTTTGCTTCAGCAAGGATATGATTCGAGGTTGATATTCGAACTGCTGAAGGATGAAAATGCGGATAATTTTGTATTCAACGGCGAAGGCGTTTTGTGGCGACAGGAACATTTTATCAGCACCGCGCAACTTCGTCGTCTGCGCGAAAAAAATATAATTTCCTTCGGTTCGTGTTCTTTTGACGAGCCGGTTTTGGATTTACAAGAGATTGAACTTCTTTAATGGTAAATGGTAAGTGGTTAATGCTAAATTTTTGCTTTTGATAATTAACCATTTACCATTTACCATTTACCATTATGCACGAAATAAACGAAACACACGACCAAAACTTAAAAAGCTGGATTGAATCAGCCAACGCACCGGATACGGATTTTCCGATTCAAAATTTGCCGTTCTGCGTTTTCACGCGCTCTTGCACTTACGAAAATGTGCGCGTCGGAATCGGCATCGGCGATTTCGTCTTAGACGTTTACGCCTGTTACGAATGCTGTCTGTTTGACGACGAATCTTTTACGATTGCGGTTTCGGCGGACAATTATTGTCTCGACAATTCGGTGATGAAAAAAAACGAGAGTCTGCAAAAAGCGTTTCGCCACCGTTTAATCGAGATTTTATCGGAAGACGCGAACGATGAAACACGCAAAAATGTCGAGCGAAATTTGATTCCGATGGATGAAGTCGAATTTCAACTGCCCGCGCACATCGGCGATTACACCGATTTTTACTGCTCGATATTTCACGCGACAAACGTCGGTTCGATGTTTCGCCCCGACAATCCGCTGATGCCGAATTACAAATATATTCCAATCGGTTATCACGGACGTGCTTCATCAATCGTCGTTTCGGGAACGGAAATAGTGCGTCCGAAAGGTCAAACTCGTCCTGATGCCGACGCGCTGCCCGAATATATTCCGTGCAAAAATCTCGATTACGAAATGGAAATGGGTTTTTACGTCGGCAAATGTAACGATTTGGGTGAAACGATTCCGATTGAAAACGCCGAAGAACACATTTTCGGTTTGAGTTTGGTCAACGATTGGTCGGCGCGTGATATTCAGGCGTGGGAATATCAGCCGCTCGGACCGTTTTTGGCGAAAAGTTTTGCGACCACGGTTTCGCCGTTTGTCGTTACGATGGAAGCACTCGCGCCGTTTCGCGTTCCGGCGTTTGAACGCGAAAAAGGCGACCCGCAGCCGCTTGATTATTTGAACGGCGAACAAAACCAAAAATCCGGCGGTTTTGATGTCAATCTCGAAGTTTATATTCAAACCGAAAAGATGCGCGATGAAAAAGCCGAACCTTTTTTACTTTCGCGTTCAAATATGAAGGATTTATACTGGACAATCGGGCAAATGCTGACGCATCACGCTTCCAACGGCTGCGATTTGCAAACCGGCGATTTGATGGCGACGGGAACAATTTCCGGCGAAGGAAAAGATGCACGCGGCTGTCTTTTGGAACTGACGTGGCGCGGCACAGAACCGATTAAACTGCCGAACGGCGAACAGCGCAGATTTTTAGAAAACGGCGACGAGATTATTATGAAAGGTTTCTGCGAAAAAGAAGGCTTTAGAAGAATCGGCTTCGGCGAGTGTCGCGGAACGATTGTTTCTGCCGATTAAATCAAGTCCAAATTCCAATGTCCAAAGTTAAAGATACACTGACTTTGGACATTGGACTCTTCAAAGTGGTTTAACCCATCTGCCCAAACTAAAAATTCCGTCAGGCGGAAAATTCTTTTCCAAATCCGGCGTTTTCCAGTCAATTTGCCGCGTTTTTTTGTAAAAAAGAAATTCGCCGCCCGCGCCGACGCTCACCAAACCGTAACGCGGCACGAGATAATAATCGCTGACATCAAATTCTTGTAAACCCTTATAATTCGATAAATTCCCGATGTTGCGAATATACGAAGGCGCAATAAAAGCGGCGCGGCGGCGGGCGATATTGACAGCGATGTCAGCCGTCGAAATCGTTACCGGCTCAACCGGATTGACGATATTCGCGCCGCGAAAAATCGCGCTGTAAATTTTGCCTGAACCGTTAAAAGGAATCGCTTCGTAATTTGCCGGACTCGCTGTTTTTTCGCTGCCGTCGGCGATTGCTTTGAGAACGGTGAGAAACGCGACGAAGTTCATTTTGACCAAAAACATCTCGTCTTTACCGTGTAATGCGCCGGTTTCGATTAGAATAACAGGCGTTCCCCAATCGGAAAATTTATCGCCGAACGCGCTCGGATTGTAGTCGTCAACATAACGCCCGATGTTACCGCGTATAAAATTCTGCAAAGCGGTAATCATCACCGAAGCCAGACGTTTATTGCGCTCGTTGCCTTCCGTGTTCTGATTTTCACCTGTTACAACCAAAAAGGAAATCGCAGCTTGCTTGGTCGAATCGCCAACCGTCGTCAACTCCTGTTGATTGTGCAGATTAAAACCGATATTCGGCGACCAGTCATCACGTAATTTTTTCAAAAGCTGTGCTTCGGGCGTTTGCAGTGCCGCCGCGTCGCGGTTGATGTCAACGCCTTGCAGATTCCGCCGCTGATAAAGCTCCGCGCCGTCAGGGTTAAGCATCGGCACGGCGCGAATCGTCATAGTTTTTTCAATTTGCTTGACCCAATCTTTATCACGATTTTTCTGCAAAAAGGCGAACATATCAATCAATGCACTCGTCGCCGTCGGCTCGTCGCCGTGCATCTGCGACCACAAAAAAATCTTTGTCGCGCCTTTGCCGAATTCAACTTGATAAATCTCACGGTTCGCGTAACTGCGCCCGACTTCTTCGACTTTTAAGCCTGATTTTTTAAGCTGTTC
>JBBSIE010000061.1:0-24192 GCA_038232235.1 Pyrinomonadales bacterium
GCGTTTACGGATATATTCCTGCTGGTATCGCTGAAAATACTTTGTCCATTTGGCTTGATCAAACCCTGCTTTATCGAACTCAGTTTTTTTAGATTTCGGCATTAAACTATATTACAGATTTAATGCCCTAAAGGGAATAATCAATGGAATTCAGATTGCTGCGAATAAAAATCAAATGTTCACTTCTACGATAAATGTGAAAAATAAGCTATATTTAACTGATAAGAAAATTTTTGGAGGTCAGAATAGAATGATTGGATTAATCTTTTTTGCTTTTATCGGTTTGGCGTTGCTAATTGTGGCGGCGAAAACGATAAAAATCGTTCCGCAGTCGAGCGTTTTGCTGATCGAACGGCTCGGACGTTTTCACAAAGTCGCGCAGAGCGGTTTGAATATCGTCGTCCCGTTTTTTGAAGCACCGCGAGCATTTTACTGGACAAATGTGCGTCCGGGAACGACTTCAATTGATTTGCGCGAACAATATATTGATTTACCGCCGCAGCCCGTAATTACGCGCGACAACGTAACGATCAATGTGGATTCAGTCGTTTACTGGATGATTACCGACCCGATCAAAGCGGTTTACGAAGTCAACGATTTGGTCGGCGGTATCGTGCAGTTGACGATTACCGGAATGCGAGCCGTGATGGGCGAAATGGATTTGGATCACACGCTTTCGTCGCGCGATCAAATTAACAACAAATTGCGGTTGATTCTTGATGAAGCGACCGATAAATGGGGCGTAAAAGTGACGCGCGTGGACGTGAAAAACATCAATCCGCCGGAAGATGTGCGGATTACGATGGAAAAACAAATGACGGCTGAACGCAACCGTCGCGCACTGATTTTGCAGGCGGAAGGCGAAAAACAAGCCGCGATTACACGCGCCGAAGGTGAAAAACAAGCCGCAATTACGCGCTCGGAAGGTGAAAAGGAATCGGCAATTTTACAGGCGGACGGCGCGGCGCAGGCACGTTTGAAGTCAGCCGCGGCGGACGCGCAGGCAATCGCGCAGATCGCGCAGTCAATCGGCAATCCCGAACAGACGACGCAGTATTTAATTACATCGCGCTACATCGAATCGCTGCGCGATATGACGCGCACGAATAACTCCAAAGTGATTTTTATGCCGATGGAAACTTCATCAATGCTGTCGAGCATTGGCGCGATCAAAGAAGTTTTGAGCGAAACGGGCGAAAAAAGCGAACAAAAGCCTCAAGTTTCGCCGCGGTCGCCGAGAGAATTAAACAGATAAATTGATTTTTTGAACTTTTTGACGAGATATGCCGAATGAATTTTCCACGTTGATTGCTGAACTTAAAGAGCAGGTTCTTTATTTGCAGGAACTCGGCGTGGAAAATTTTTCGGTCGAACTGCCGGAATTCTCATTTAGTCCGAAGTCCGAAGTTCAAAGTCCAAAGTCTGAAATTCCGGTCGAGAAACTTGAGCGTTTCATTCCGACGGATGAAATGTTGAAAAAAGTCGTTGAAGACGCGCCGAAAAATTCCAATGTTTCCGCCAATCAAACGCGGCGCAATCTGTTGGAATCAACGAAACTTTCACGCCTGCCGTCATTGCCGAAACGAAATTCATTTTTGAACAATCAGCCGATTGAACGAATCAGGGAAAAAGAAGAAATGCAAAAAAACACTACCGAAGAAATGCCGTCATTGTTCGGCGATGTCTCTCAAAAACTTCCTGAAACGACGGAAACGATTGAAGATGTTCGTCAGGATATTGGGAACTGCACGCGCTGTCCGTTGTGGGAAGGGCGCACGAAAATTGTTCACAGCACCGGCAACCGCGAGGCGGATTTGATGTTCGTCGGCGAGGCTCCGGGCGCAGATGAAGACGCGCAGGGCGAACCGTTTGTCGGGCGTTCCGGTCAGCTTTTGACCAAGATAATCGAAAGTATCGGAATGAAGCGCGAAGACGTTTTTATCGGCAATATCAACCGCTGTCGTCCGCCCGGAAATCGCGCCCCGACGCTCGCCGAAGCGCACACCTGCCGCCCGTTTTTAACCCGCGAAATCGCCGTCGTGCGCCCGAAAGTCATTGTTGTCATGGGCAATACGGCGATGAAAAATCTGCTCGACACCAAAGAGGGAATCACCAAACTGCGCGGCGAATTTCAGGATTATTACGGTGTCAAAGTGATGCCGACGTTTCATCCCGCCTATCTTTTGCGCGATCCGCGAAAGAAGCGCGAAGTTTGGGAAGATATGAAGAAAGTGCGTGATGAAATAAACAAACTAAAGTAAGATGTTCAGAAGAGGTATTTTATGTTAAATGTGAAAAGCGAAACGACTGCGGAAAATATGATTACGATCACTTTTCCGGCGGAAACTCTGCAAAATCTCGGCATTTCCGGCGGTGATGAAATAGATGTCACGGAAACCGACAACGCCTTGATTTTGCGCTCGAAAGCTGAGGCGGAAAGAACAAAAAAAATCAAAGACGCGACCGGAAAAGTTTTCAGCCATTGGGATAAAGTTTTTGTCGAACTTGCCAAAGGAACGGATGAAAAATGATTTTTGTTGATAAAGTATCCGTTCTCATCATTCAAAAAGAACTCATCGAAAGATACGGCGGAATTCACGGGTTACGCGACGAAGGCGCATTGGAATCAGCGGTAAGTGCGGCGCAAAATCGGTACAATTACGAAACCGAAGAACTTTCCGCGCTCGCGGCGACATATGCCTTTCACTTATCGCAGGCGCACGCTTTTCTCGACGGAAACAAACGAATCGCGGCGGCAGTTACGGGAGTTTTTCTCGAAATAAACGGCGCGTGGCTTGACGCTTCACAAGATGAAATAATCGAGATTTTTCTCGATATTGCGTCAAGCAAATTATCGCGCGAACAGGTTGAAGAAAAATTTGCCGAATGGTTGATTACTGGTAAAAAAGACGATGAATAATCCGACGCTTTTTGACGCTTTTGAAAAAGAAATCATTTCCGGTGAAACGGTTGACGAAGTAAATCAGGAATTGCTCACCAAAGCCAAAGCGTCACCGGCGTTTGCCGGAGAATTTTTTATTTTTGGAACGGGCAATGTCAACGCCGAAGTCGTCGTCGTCGGAGAATCGCCGGGCGCACCCGATGCCGATTCGGAAAAACCGTTTATGGGTCCGGTCGGGCAACTGCTCGAAAAGATTTTGGCGGCAATCGGCATTCGGCGCGAAGAAGTTTATTTGACAAATGTCGTCAAGTATATTTCGCAGGGGGATGAATTAACGCCCGATATTTTGAAGTTTTTCACGCCTTTTCTGTATCGTGAAGTTTTGGCGGTCAATCCGAAAGTGATAATTTCGCTCGGAAATACGCCGACGAAGGCGTTATTAAATACGAAAAAAGCCATTTCACAAATCCGTGGCGAGTTTTACGATTACAACGGAATAAAATTAATGCCGACATTTAATCCGGCGTATCTGTTGCGCGATCCAACGAAAAAACGCGAAGTTTGGGAAGATATGAAAATGGTGCGTGATTTTTTGAGTGCAGGTTCAAATATTTGACGCAAAGGCGCAAAGACGCAAATTTTTAAAATTGATTTATTTTGGAATAATTATAAAATTCTTTTTATCAATAAATCTTTGCGCCTCCGCGTCTTTGCGTTAAATAATTCTTTAAAAATATGAAACCGAAAGTTATCTCGACTGAAAAAATCTACGAAGGCAAAATTTTTGACGTGAAACTCGCCGAAATCCGCGAAGGCAAAAGCGAGTACAAACGCGAAATCGTCGAACATAACGGAAGTGCGGTGATTGTGCCGGTTTTTGCCGATAAAACTGTCGCCTTGGTTAAACAATATCGCCACGCTGCCGGAAAATATCTTTTGGAAATTCCTGCCGGAACGCTCGAAAAAGGTGAAAACGCGGAAAAAGGCGCACGGCGCGAACTCGAAGAAGAAATCGGTGTAACTGCCGGAAAGATTGAAAAGTTGACAGAATTTTACGTTTCGCCCGGATTTTTGAGCGAGAAAATGTTCGTGTGTTTGGCGACAGATTTGACCGAAACGCAGCAAAATCTTGAAGAAGACGAACTGATTGAAATCGAAAAAATTACCTTTGAAGAAGCCTTTGAAAAAATCAAAAACGGCGAAATCGAAGACGCGAAAACGATGCTCGGATTGATTATGGCGGGCGCAAAATTCGGTTTTATATATAAAAGTTAAACAATACTTGACGTAAAAAATTAATTTCGATATTCTAGCTGTTCGCGTTTTGGCGGAAATTTTAAACAAAGCAGGCAATTATGAGTACTTATTTTCCAAGCGGAAAGGGTTTGGCGGAAAATCGTCAATGGTTTGTGGTTGACGCAAACGGTAAAACAGTCGGACGACTTGCAACGGAAGTTGCGCGAATGTTGTCAGGCAAAAACAATCCGGCGTGGACACCTTTTATGGATATGGGCGATCACGTCGTCGTTATCAACGCACGTCACGCTGTCTTTAAAGGTTCAAAAAACGATCAGAAAATGTATCGTCGGCACACGCTTTATCCAGGCGGACTTCGTGAAGTCGCGGTTAAAGATATGTTCGAGAAAAATCCCGAAAAGATTATTGAATTAGCGGTCAAAGGAATGCTGCCGAAAACCAAACTCGGCAAAGCGATGGTGAAAAAACTTAAAGTTTATGCCGACGGTGAACATCGTCACGCTGCTCAGAATCCGCAAATGATTGAGATTGAAACAAAATAATTAATAGAATATTAAATGTTAGATGACGGTAAAATGAATATAACATCTGACATCTAATATCTGACATCAAAAAATATGGCAGACATTCAGTATTACGGCACAGGTCGCAGAAAAACTTCCACGGCGCGAGTTTATTTGCGTCCGGGAAACGGCACATTGACCGTTAATCGGCGAAATTTTGAAGAGTATTTTCCGAATGAAGCGTTGCGAATGATTATTAATCAACCGCTTCGTCTTACCGATACCGCCGGAAAATTTGACATTTTAATTAATGTCAAAGGCGGCGGAACAGCCGGACAAGCCGGCGCGGTACGTCACGGAATTACACGCGCTTTGATGGAATATAATGCGGACTTACGTCCGGCATTGAAAAAAGCCGGGTTGGTCACGCGCGACCCGCGCCAGAAAGAACGTAAGAAATACGGTCAAAAAGGCGCGCGTGCGAGATTCCAATTCTCGAAACGTTAATAATTGATAATGGACAGTTGATAATGGATAATTTTTTATTTGTATAATTATCCATTTTTCATTATCAATTATCCATTAAATAAACCATTGTCGAAGTTTTTTGGTTTATAAAACTAAACTTCGGCGAGTACAAAAACCAATAAGTTAAGGAGATATTAAATTTTGGCTACAGTTACAATGAAGGAATTGCTCGAAGCGGGCGTTCACTTTGGGCATCAAGTTAGACGTTGGAATCCGAAAATGAAGGAATATATTTTCGGTGAGCGCAACGGGATTTATATTATTGACCTGCAAAAAACACAAAAACTTTTCCGCGACGCGCTTAATTATGTGCAGGAAGCAGTTGCCGAAAAACCGAATTTGAAAATCTTGTTCGTCGGCACGAAACGTCAGGCTCAGGACGCGATCAAAGAAGAAGCCGAACGCTGCGGGCAATTTTATGTCAACAATCGCTGGCTCGGCGGCTTGATGACGAATCTGCAAACCGTGCAACAATCGGTTAAGAAAATGAAAGACATCGAAGCGATGAAAGAAGACGGTCGCTTTGATATGTTGACGAAAAAAGAACGCTTGCAGCTCGACCGTCAGCACGAAGGTTTGATGAAAAACCTCGCGGGAATCCGTGATATGAACGGTTTGCCGGATATGCTTTTTATTATTGACGTTCGCAAGGAAGACATTGCGGTTGCCGAAGCAAATCGGCTCGACATTCCGGTCGTTGCGGTGGTTGATACGAACTGTTCGCCGGAAGGCGTTGATCAGGTTATTCCGGGCAATGATGACGCGCTTCGCGCGATTCGGCTTTTTACCTCGCGGATTGCCGATGCGATTTTAGAAGGCAAAAACGTCGGCACGGAAGGGGTCGGAGTTGAAGTCGAAAACGAAGCGGGTGAAGGTGAAGATGCGGTTTTAACTCAATCGCCTTCGACTGAAAAAGGAATTGACGATAAACCCGAATTGAGCCAAGAAGCGAAGGCGGAAATGAGGAAAACAAAAAGCAAATCCGTTGAAATGCCGACGATCAAAGAGGATGATGATCTTGAACCGCATATTCATGTGGCGGATAAGACTTGGGAAACTGCTGAAGAAACTCATCCGATAAACAGACAAGCAACGACGGAAGGCAAAAGTGTTCCCGAAGTTGCCGGTGCGTTTGGCGAAGAAGGAAAACCTTCCGATGTCAAATCGCAGGTTGAAACGTCGGCATCGGAAGATATGGCGAAAATTGTGACAAAAGACTCTTTAGTTACGGCGACGACGCAGAAAGAATTAACGGATGAGCAAGTCGAAAAAATCAAACAGGAAGAATCAACCGAAGCGACAGCTAGTTAAACGATTATTTTCATCTCAAATGCGCGGCTGTTTTTCATCGAATATGAAAACAGGCTGCGCATTTTTATAAAACATATATCAAAAATATTTTTTGGAGTTAAATTATGGCAGAAATTACAGGTAAAGCAGTAACGGCACTGCGCCAGAAAACCGGCGCGGGAATTATGGAATGTAAAGCGGCTCTGACCGAAGCAAATGGCGACGAAGCGCGGGCGGTTGAACTTTTACGCAAAAAAGGTATGGCGACGGCGGACAAAAAAGCCGGACGCATCACGGCGGAAGGCGCGGTCGGTTCATATATCCACATGGGCGGAAAAGTCGGCGTGATGGTTGAAGTCAATTGCGAAAGTGATTTTGTCGCCCGCGGCGAAGAGTTTCAGCAACTTGTCAAAGACGTAGCGATGCACATTGCCGCCACCGACCCGCGTTATTTGCGGCGCGAAGACGTTCCGACTGATGAACTCGAAAAAGAACGCGAAATTTTGCGCGATCAACTTAAAAACGATCCGAAAAACGCCAACAAACCTGCCGATGTGGTGGACAAAATTATCGAAGGTCGTATCAACAAATACTACGAAGATAATGTTTTGTTAGATCAATCGTTTGTCAAAGACCCGTCGAAAACGATCAGCGAATTAGTAGCTGAAAAAATCGCTTCGATTAAAGAAAACATTACAGTTCGACGCTTTACGCGCTATAAAATGGGCGAAGGTATCGAGAAGAAAACGGATGATTTTGCCGCCGAAGTCGCTTCGATGGTCGGAAATTAACAAAATATGAAAAAAGCCCAAAGTCGTTTGGGCTTTTTCTTTTCGCGGCTTTTAACATTGAGTTTGATAGGATAAATTTAAAAGTATGAAAACAAGCAAAGCGAAAGAGCCGATGTTCAAACGAATTTTACTGAAAATTTCGGGCGAAGCCTTGATGGGCGATCAGAATTACGGAATTGACACAAAGGTTGCCGAATCGGTCGCGCAGGAAATCAAAGACGTTCACGAACTCGGCGTTGAGATCGCGGTCGTCGTCGGCGGCGGGAACATCTTTCGCGGCGTTTCCAAAAGCGCGGGCAATATGGACAGATCGAGCGCGGATTATATCGGAATGCTCGCAACCGTGATGAACGCTGTCGTTTTGCAGGATGCGCTGGAAAAACTCAATGTTTATACGCGGGCAATGTCGGCAATTGATATTCCGCAACTTGCTGAACCGTTTATTCGCCGCCGCGCGATTCGACATTTGGAAAAAAAGCGCGTTGTTATTTTCGCCGCCGGAACCGGCAATCCTTTTTTTACGACAGATTCCGCCGCCGCGCTCCGCGCTCTTGAAATCAAAGCCAATATTATCTTAAAAGGCACAAAAGTTGACGGCATTTACACGGCTGATCCGATGACAAATCCCGACGCGACGCGATTTGAAAAAATTTCCTATCAGGAAGTGTTGGAAAAACAGCTAAAAGTGATGGATGCTTCTTCAATTTCGCTTTGTATGGACAACAATTTGCCGATTATGGTTTTCAATATGCGCGAAAACGGCAACATAACTAAAGCGGTTAAGGGCGATTTATCAATCGGGACGTATGTTTCGGTTGGAAGCGAAACTCAGTCGGCAGAGTGATTTTTTCTTTGATGAATTTTGGTTTATAATTGTTTGAAATGAGGAATTTATGAGTGTAGATATTGTCTTAAAAGAAACAAAACCGAGTATGGCGGCGGTAGTTGACGATTTGCAGCGCAAACTTGCGAATGTTCGGACGGGACGCGCCAATGTCGGGATTCTCGACGCGGTAACAGTTGATTATTACGGTGTTTCAACGCCGCTCAGTCAGATGGCTTCGATTGCCGTTCCCGAACCGCAGATGCTGACCGTTCAGCCGTGGGACGCAACGCAAATCGGCGCAATCGAAAAAGCGATAAATATGGCGAATCTCGGATTAAATCCGTCAAACGACGGGAAAATTATTCGTCTTTCAGTTCCGGCGATGAACGAAGAACGCCGCAAAGATTTTGCCAAACAGGTCGGCGAAATTGCCGAAGAACATAAAATCGCCATTCGCGGCGTGCGCCACAGTTCAAACGACGCGCTGAAATCAATGGCGAACGATAAGGAAATTTCCGAAGACGACGAGCGTCGCGGAATGGACGAAGTCCAGAAATTGACGAATACTTATACGGAAAAAATTGACGAACTCGCCAAAAACAAAGAACAGGAAATTATGAGCGTTTAATAGCTGCAATCAGTTCAAAACCGAAAGCATAAAAGATTTCTGTAATTCTTTTATGCTTTTTGAGTTTGTTTCAGGCAAATAATTTTTATATTTGTCGTTCTAAAATATGCGATGAAAATTTACAAAAAATTCAAAGCTGTATTTAAAGTAGTTCTCTGTTCGATTTTTGCGTTTGGAGTGATATTTCAAAACAGTTCCGCTGCCGCGCAAATTTACAAAATTAAAACTGAAAATTTCCGTCAAGTCGTCAAAAAGAAAATATCGGTTCTAAAAAAAAGTGCGACGTTTAACGGTCAAATCTTAAAATCAGATTTTTCGCTCAAAGATATTTGCCCGATTGATACGGATTCGGTTGCAAAGCGTATATTTGTTGAATATGGCGCGATTTTTGTCGCCGAAAGCCGCGTTCATTTTCCGACCAGATGTATTTTTGAAAACCAAAATGATGTAGAAGTTTATCAAAACAATACGGTTTCGGAAACGAATATAATTGGCGGAACTTCAATAACTCTGCAAAAATCGGCGATGGAAGCACTTTTGGAAGCGCGAAAAGAAGCGGCGGAAATAAATTTACAAATTACGCCGCGCGGCGATTCGACTGCCGGAAAGCGTTCTTATTACGATACGGCGCGGTTTTGGAATTCGCGGTTTGATCCCGCTTTAGATTATTGGTTGGCGAAAGGAAAACTTTCTCAACAGGAAGTTTTTGAGGTCAGAAATTTACCGATTCGTCAGCAAATCAAACAGGTTTTAGAGTGGGAAAACGACGGTTTGTATTTCAACACGAACTTTTCCAAATCAATTTTGTATTCAGTCGCCGCGCCCGGTGCCTCGCAGCATATTTTTATGCTGGCGTTGGACGTGCAACAGTTTGATGATTTGAGAGTGAGAAATATTCTCGCCAAACACGGCTGGTTTCAAACCGTGAAAAGTGATACGCCGCATTTTACGTATTTGGGATTTGAAGAGAGCAAGTTGCCTTCGCTGGGTTTAATTCCTATTTTGGTTGACGGTCATAAATTTTGGATACCAAACACAAACTGATTCAAAGACGTGATTATTAGCAAAATATCGGCGATGACTTTGCAAAGTCATCGCCGATATTTTTCAGTTATTTGCTGTTGTTATTGCTGTTTGAGTTGCCGTTACTGTCTGAACCGTCCGATTTATCCGAACGTCCCGACAAATCGCTGAATTCAACCGGCGTTCCGGCTTTGACGCGGCGACTGAGCGCAAGCACGTCCCAATTCGTCAATCTGATACAGCCGTGCGATGTCGCGTAACCGATTGTTTCCGGCGCACTCGTGCCGTGAATGCCGTAATGCGGTTTCGACAAAGCCATCCAAACCATACCGACGGCGTTGTTCGGTCCCGGCGGAATCATTGCGTCTTTGCCGCCGCCGCCATCAAGCAGTTCCGGTTGATAATGCCACGTCGGTTTTTCCGTAACTGAAGTGATTTTATAATTGCCGGAAGGCGACGGATTATAGTCAGAACCGAGCGTTGACGGAAAATGAGCGAGAATATTGCCCTGCGCGTCTAAAGCGTGAACATAATGTCCGCCGTCGGACACGATAATTTTGTCAACATCTTTTTTCGGACTGTCGGCAGCCGGCGGAAGATTCGGAGCGACGATTTTATCTCCGGCTTTTAAGTTATCCAATTTTACTTTCGGGTTAAGCTGCTGCAAAAGATCGGGCGTAATGTGATACGTTTCGGACAATTTTTCAGTCAATGATTCGTAACACATACAATCCATTTTCGCCTTTTCGTAAATGTCCGCAGGGATTTTTACAAACGGACCCGACACATCTTTGTCGCTTAACTGTTGCTCGGAAATGAGTTTGTCCTGAGAACCGGAAAGTTCGACAAGTTTCTGATAAGTTTTTTGATCAACCTGTCCATTTGCCGGAAGTCCCGCTTTTTTCTGAAACCAGTAGACAGCCTTTTCGGTATTTTTGCCCCATTTTCCGTCAATAATTCCGGGCGAAAATTGGTCGTGGTCAAGCAGCAGTTGAGCGCGGAAGACCGAAGGACCGGAAACGTCGCCGATCAACGGCGTGTATTGTTTTTTGGTGTTGACGCTGTCCAGCGAAATGTCCGAATATTTTTCGGTGTCAGGAGTTTTGGCTTTTTCGGTTGCCGGATCAACCTGCACAAAACTTTTCCAATCTTCATCCAAACGTCCTTTTTCAACTTCTTCGGAAGTCGGATTTTGATCTTCGCCCAAAGCTGACGCTTCACTCGTTGTTGTCGTATCTTTGTCAACGGCTGTATTATTGTTAGTTGTTATGTTCGCAACATTCACGTTACTGCCGGTATTTGAATTTTCCGGAGGAACACAACTGAAAGTAAATAACGCTGATGCGCCTAAAAAAAACAGCAGAGCTGGTTTTTTGGCAAACTTTTCTCTGAGTTGAAATTTCATAATTTTTTTTGGGGAAGAGCTGTTGTATGTAATCAATACGATTTGGAAGTTCTAACATCTTTTCCATGAGAATAAGAGCAAATAGTATGCCTTATTATATTTTAAAAGGTTATGAGAATTGGAAAAAAATTCAGCGAGATTCAATTCCATTTTTTAGTAAAGGATATGGATTAATGTCCGTGCCTTTCCAGTAACTTTTAGGGTTGTCGGGAATCATAATTTCAAAATGCAGATGATAATTTCCTTCTCCGGCATCGCCTGTGTCGCCGACATATCCGATGATTGTTCCCTGTTTGACGAAATCGTGTTCCTGCAAATTTTCGGAGCGTTTTTGCAGATGAGCGTAATAATATACAAAATGTTTGTCGGGGCTGAATTGGTAAATTGTAATTCCGCCGCGTTCGCTGTCAAAAAATTTAGCGATTTCGCCGTCGGATGCTGCTGCAACCGGGGTTCCGCCCGGCGCAATAATGTCTATGGCGTTGTGAACACGACCTTCCGAACGAGTATCATTATAAGTATCTTGTAATTCTTCGCGTTTGATGCCGACGACAGGTATCATAAGAGTTTGATTGGAAACTGAAACAGTTGAAACGGCTGAATTATCTTGATTGACATTCGCGTTTGATTCGGCTGTCGTTTGAACTTCGGCAATTGAAGGAAACGGCTGAAGTGTCGGAAAATCCTGCTTTTTTTCTGCCGGTTCTTTAACAGCTTCGATTTTTACTTCGTCGTATGTAAAATATGGATTGATAAATGTTTGATAAATAAACACTGCCGCAAATATGTGAATAAAAATCAGATAAAAAACTAACAGAGTTTTTTTTAAAATTTGCGTTAATCTTTTCATATCGGCATTGTAGGTTTTTAATGCTTTTACGGCAAGACAAACATTTGCCGTTTTAAAAAAACGAACTTTAAAGCGAATAAATCAACACTCAAAAAAAAGATCGTGATATTTTTAACGAATTTACCAAATGATTTTCTGTCCCCTGCGGATTTTGTCGGTCAAAAATTGTTGAAAGAATACGGCGCGATATTCGTCGCGGGCAGCGGCGCGATTCCCCCTAAGACGATAGTTTTCAAAAACGAAGAAGAAGTTTTTAACTGGCAAATAAACGTGCCGCAATCAACTGAAAATATCGGCGGCATCGAAATCACGCTGCAAACTCCGGCGATGAAGGCGTTAAAAAAAGCCGTTGAAGAAGCGGCGGAAAATGAGTTGACAATCATGCCGCGCGGGGTTGATGCCGCCAAAAGAAATTATTCGGGAACGGTTGAATTATGGGCGAGCCGCGTCAATCCGGGTTTGATTTATTGGGTTGAAAGCGGAAAATTGACCGAAGCGGAAGCGTCAAAAGTACGCGGTTTGTTGCCATTTGAACAGGTTTCCGAGATTTTCAAACTCGAAGAGCAATCCATTTTTTTCGCTAAAGATTTGTCGAAATCAATCATTTATTCAGTCGCGCCGCCCGGAACTTCCCAGCATATTTCGATGCTCGCGCTTGATGTCAGCGAACACGACGATCCGAAAGTGCGTGAAATTTTAGCAAAGCACGGTTGGTTTCAAACGGTTATTTCCGATTTGCCGCATTTTACTTTTTTGGGCGTTCCCGAAAATCACCTTTCCGATTTGGGACTGAAAAAAATAATAGACGGCGGACGAATTTTTTGGATTCCGAATATTTGAAGGTAGTAAAAATAAGTTTTATAGAACTAAACGCGATAAACTCCACAAATATAAAACGACGACTGGTAGTAGTTCCTACTCCAAGATAATCTTTAAATTCTATCTAAAAACCACCGATAAAATTAAATTTTAGGATTTTAAGTACAAAATAAATATGAGTAATTCTCGCTCTTTGGATGCAGTTAATCGGAAAAATAAAAAACAAATTTCTATTTTAAATAAGTTGTTTTACTGTTGTTTGACGCTGGCGGTTTTTATGTTTTCACCGTTCTCCGTTTTTGCCCAAACGATTGATACGGCATCAATTCGCGGTAAGGTTTTGGATCAAAACAAAGCCGTAATTGTCGGCGCAAACGTCGCGGTAACGAATGAGTCAACGGGTTTGAGCCGAAATGCGGTAACTGACAATAACGGAATTTACACGATTGCAAATCTGCCGCTGACCGGAAAATATAAAATCACGTTTTCGGGCAACGGATTTTCCGACGAGGTAAAATCCGAAATCCAACTTCGCGCCAATGAAGCCGCTTCAATTGATGTTACTTTGTTTCCGCAAGGTAGTCGAAACGTGGTTGATATTACCGGCACGACCGACAGTGTGCAAACAGATTCGGCGCAGCTCGGCACACGGCTCGATTTGCAGAAAATTGACGACACGCCGATTTTAGGACGCAAACTGACAAATCTAGTCCAGTTAAATTCGGCTGTTCGTCCGGCTCGCGGCTCGGGCGATTTGTTTTTAAACAATTTTTTGTTCGTCGTCAACGGCAACGGTCGCCGCCAGACAAATTTTAGTTTAGACGGCAGCACCGGAAACGACGATTGGGGCAGACAGACGATTTTTACAAATATTCCCTTGGCGACGATTCAGGAATTTACCGTTTTGACCAATCCGATTTCGGCGGAATTCGGGCGCACCGCCGGAAACGTCGTCAATATCGTGACCAAATCCGGCACGAATGCTTTTCATACCGATCTGCTTTTTCTGCTTCGTCCGAGCGGTTTGCAAGCCGGACAACCGCTTGCTGCACAGCGCACACGCGATGAACTTTTTCAATTCAGCGGAGTTGTTTCCGGTCCGATTATCGAAGACAAAACGCATTTTTTAATCGGCGCGGAAGGCAACCGGCAAAGACGTTCGACGGTGATTTCATCGCCGCTTGCCTTCGGATCGGTTTTTGACGGTAAATATAAACAAGCGTTATTTTTCGCCCGGCTCGATCATCAAATCAACGAAAACAACACTTTGACCGGACGGTTTAATTTGGAAAGATTCACCGACAGCAACGCCAACGATGCCGTCGGCGGTTTGAATCTGCCGAGTGCGGGACGGGTTTTTGAACGCAATACTTATTCGGCGCAGCTTTCAGAATCAGCCGTTTTGAGCGAAAAAATCGTCAACGAAGCGCGTTTTGAATTTCAACTCGGTTCGCCGATTACGCAATTCACGCCGACCAGTCCGTCAACGCAGTTTATTCGCCCGATTTCAACCGAAGGCGAATCACGCGGCGCGTTTCTGCTCAATCATCAATATCAATTCGCCGATACGCTTTCGCTAATTTACGACAGACAATCAATTAAATTAGGCGGCGATGTAGAATTTTCTTCGTCCGGCGGCAACGGTCAGGAATTCGGCACGGGTTTTGTTTTAGGACAATTTCGATTTAAAAACAACGCCGCAACCAATAATCCGAATATTCCGACATCCGCTTTGAGTTTTAGTGATGTCGCATCTTTCACACAAAATTTCGGCAACGCCAATTACAACGTCCGCGAATATTTATGGTCGTTGTTCGCGCAGGATGATTTTCGTGTGCGCCGTGATTTAATATTAAATTTGGGTTTGCGTTATGATCGGCAGACATTTACCGACGACACGAATAATTTCGCGCCGCGACTCGGTTTTGCCTACAATGTTTTAGGCGACAATAAAACCATCGTGCGCGGAAGTTACGGCATTTATTATTCACAGCTTCGCGCTAATCTCGGAGCGCAATTCGGTTTGGGCGGTCCGAACGGCGTTTTTACGTTCCAAGTTACGCCCGGACAATTCGGTTTTCCCACATCGTTCAACGCGCTTCCGACATTTCCGGCGGGCGCGGATCTGCCGGCGCGAAACATCGTTATTCGTCCCGGACGCGCCGATTTTTACAACCAATTTTTCGACGTTTCAAAACTGCGCGGTTATCCAGCCAAACTTCTCAATCCATATACGCAGCAAGCGACAATCGGAGTTGAACGCGATTTGGGAAACGATTATTTTTTGAAAGTTGATTATGTCTATTCTCACACGGCAGACATTGACCGTTCGCTCGATTTGAACGCGCCCGCGACATTTACGCCGACGGATGCCAACAAAACCAGAGCGGCGGCGGCGGCAGATTTGACCAGACCGATTATTCCGGTTGACAACGGTTTCCGAAGAATTCAGGTTGTAACCAACGAAGGCGTGAGCGATTACAACGGTTTGCAGGTTAATTTTGAAAAAAGGTTCAGCCGCAATCTTTCATTTTTGGCAAGTTACACGCTTTCCAAAACGACAAATACGGTTGAGCCGGATGCCGGAAACGGCGATCCGCTCGATGTCAATCAACTTGGCGAGTTCGAGCGCGGTTTGAGTCTTTTGGACCAACGCCACCGTTTTGTTTTCAGCGGTTATTATCAACTGCCGTATAGATTTACCGTTGGCGGCGTAACAACACTTGCGTCGGGCAGACCTTACGCGATTACCACCGGAAGCGATTCAAACGGCGACGGTTCGACGGCTGATCGTCCTTTTGATCCGGCAAGCGGAACATATCTCGAACGCAACGCCGGACGCGGCACACCGACTTATTCGACGGATTTATTCGCGCAAAAATCCTTTCTTTTTAAGGAAAGAATGAGTCTGGAATTTCGTGCCGAAGTTTTTAATGTTTTTAATCATTTAAATGTTTATGGGCGCAACGGAAATTACGGAAATGCTTTGCTTGGCAATCCGTCGCCGTCGCTCGGCAATCCAATCGGCGGTATTGCCAATGTTGATCCGAACCGCGAAATTCAGTTTCAAATCAGATTCCGATATTAATAATGAAATTTATCAAAACTTTTTCATTTGCCGCAGTTTGCGCTTTTTTATTGCTCGCGTGTCAAACGCCAACGAATAATTCAAACGTAAGCGGAACAGTTGCAACAGATGCCGCAGGAAAAGATATTTTAATCGCCGACAGTTCGCGCATCGTTTCAATCGGCACGGCGATCACGGAAACAATTTACGCGCTCGGCGCGGGCGAAAGAGTCGTCGGCGTGGACAATTCGAGCCGCGAATATATTGCCGGCGCGAAAAATCTGCCGACAGTCGGCGCACGAAACGCTTTGAACGCCGAAGGAATTTTGTCTTTAAAACCGACGCTCGTTATTTTGGGCGCGGATTCCGCGCCGCCGCAAATTTTCGATCAATTGCGAAACGCCGGAATCGCTGTTTTGACATTAACGCCCGATTACAAAATCGAAACCGTAAAATCAAAAGTTTTGACGATTGCCAAAGCCATCGGTATGGACGCGAAAGCGGCGGAAATCAACAATGAAATTGACAATAAGATGAGCGAAGTCAATAAGATGCTGGCAAATGTAAACGAAAAACCGAAAGTGATGTTCGTCGGGCGCGGACCGAATATGCCGAACGCCACAATGTCGGGCGCGGGAACAACAATTTACGAAATGATAAAACTGGGGGGCGGCACAAATCCGTTTACAGATTTTACAGGATTTCGTGAGATGACTGACGAATCGGTTGTTGCCGCACAGCCGGACATTATTTTGATGACCGAAAAAAGTTTCGAGCGCAGCGGCGGCGTTGACGGTGTTTTAAAATTTCCCGGTGTTGCGCTCACGCCCGCTGGAAAAAATAAACGAATTGTCGCCGTTTCCGATATGTATTTTCAAGGTTTCGGTCCCGGTGTCGGCACAGCCGTGCGCGAACTCGCCGTTAAATTTCATCCCGAATTAGCCGAACAGAAATAATTTTCACAGATAAACACAGATAAACACGGGTAAGAATTTTAGATTTACCGCTTCGGATTTTATCTTTTGATTTATCTGTGTCAATTGTGTGTCAATCTGTGGATAAAAAATCTCCGAACGCCGATTGAATGAGTGAAACCAGAGAAAATATAACCGCCCGAATTTTTCCCGGTTTGCGGACGAAATTAAAATACAAACGCGGGCGCGTCGTCCTTTTCGTTTTATTTTTGCTTTTAATTTTCATCGCTTTGATTTCCGCCGATATTGGCGCGGTCGAAATTTCACAATTGCAAATTCTTGCTATAATTTTCAAAAAAATCGGCATCCATCTTTCGGTAAATTTTACGATTCAGCAGGAATCAACTTTGATGGAAATTCGCCTGCCGCGCATTGTTTTAGGCGCGTTGGTCGGCGCGGCTTTGGGAATTTCGGGCGCGGCGATGCAAGGGCTTTTTCGCAATCCGCTGGCTGATCCGAGTTTGATTGGGATTTCCAGCGGCGCGGCTCTCGCGGCAACATTTGTCGTCATCGTCGGTGATGTCGTTTCATTTTCTCTGCCGCCGTTTGTGCAGCTTTTCGCTTTTCCGGTTGCCGCTTTCATCGGCGCAATTATAACAACCGTCATCATTTACCGGCTTTCAACAATCGCCGGACAAACCGCCGTCGCCACTTTGCTGCTTGCCGGAATCGCCATTAACGCGCTTGCTCAGGCGTTTTCCGGCTTTTTAACCTTTTATGCCACCGACACGCAGATTCGTTCGCTGACGTTTTGGAAATTGGGAAGTTTGGGCGGCGGAAATTGGACGAATATTTTTGTCATCGTGCCTTTTATTTTAGTTCCGATTTTATTATTTTCCAAATTGGCGCGTCCGCTCAACGCTTTGCTTTTGGGCGAATCCGAAGCCGGACATCTTGGTTTCGACATCGAAAAAGTTAAAAAATTGACAATCGTTCTGGTCGCTCTTTCCGTCGGCGCAAGCGTCGCTTTTACCGGATTGATTACTTTTGTCGGTTTGGTCGTGCCGCATCTGTTGCGCCTAATAATCGGTCCTGATCATCGGTATATTTTGCCCGGTTCGGCAATTTTGGGCGCGTGTCTGCTGCTCGCGGCGGATTTCGCGGCGCGGACTCTGGTTTCTCCGGCGGAAATGCCGATTGGCGTTTTGACAGCGATTGTCGGCGCACCTTTTTTTCTGTGGCTTTTACTGCGCGACCGTAAGTGGAGAATCGTTCATTAGCAAAACGTCCGTTCGTAAATCGTGAATCGTAAATAGTTTTAGATGTAAATCGAACTGACTCGTGAGATTCACCGTAAGGAAATCGAAGTTTTTTTCTTCACGATTTACGATTTACGATTCACGAAACCATTGATTGAAGCTAAAAATATCACATTCGAAATAAACTCGAAAAAACTGCTTGACGATGTTTCGATGGAAATGCACGGCGGCGAAGTTCTGGCTGTTCTCGGTCCAAACGGCGCGGGGAAATCTACTTTGCGAAAGGTTTTATGTGGCGATTTGATTCCGATAAGCGGTGAAGTTTTGATGAATAATAAACTGCTCGACGAATGGACTTTGACGGAACGCGCCAAAGTTCGCGCGGTTTTGCCCCAGGATTCTTCGCTGAATTTTCAATTTTCCGTTCTCGAAGTCGTTTTGATGGGACGCGCACCGCACTTGGGCGGCGCGGAAACGGCGAAAGATTACGAAATTGCGCGGAAAGCACTCGAAGCGGTTGATGAAAATAAATTGGAAGAGCGAATTTACCCGACGCTTTCCGGCGGCGAACGCCAGCGCGTGCAGCTTGCCAGAGTTTTGGCGCAAATCTGGGAACAAACCGAAACGCCGCGCTATTTATTGCTTGATGAGCCGACTTCAAATCTCGACATCGCGCATCAGCACGGCACTTTAAAAATCGCGCAGCGTTTTGCCAGAGAAAATGCCGCCGTTTTGGTAATTCTTCACGATTTGAATTTGGCGGCGCAGTATGCCGATAAAATTCTGCTTTTGAAAGACGGAAAAATTTCCGCTTCGGGCGTTCCCGACAAAGTTTTTACGCCGGAAATTATCGCTGAAACATTTAATGTAAAAGTGAGCGTCATCAAACATCCGAATTTTCATTGTCCGCTGATTATTTGGCAAAACGACGGTGAATAAGCAGCAATTCCAAATTCCAAATTACAAATTTCAAATTCTGAAAACGATTGACGATTGGCGATTTTAACGTCTAACACCTGACATCTGACATCTATTCCCGACATCTTCTTCGTGAAAATACAATATTGCACTTACTACTTGAATCTAAGTTCATAAAATTCAACCTAAGTTAATAAAAAAGCTCTTGCCTTTATCGGTTGGAGCTTTTTACTTTGCAGAAACTTTATCGTTAAATTGAATTGTAAAAAGTCTTGCGAAAAAAGCCGAAAAAATATGTCCATTTACGAAAATTTTCAGCCGCTGAGTTTCGACGAAATAAATACTTACGAACTCGCCTCGCGCCCAAGCAAAGTTACCGTCGAAAATTTTGCCAAGCCGACTGAAAAAGAGGATTCACTCAAAACCTTTCTCGAAAAATTACCGGACATTTTAGCCGTCCGATCTATGCGTGAACTCGCCGGACAAATCAGACGCGCCAAAAAACTAAACAAACCGATTGTCCTGGGCATCGGCGGTCACGTTATTAAAACCGGACTCGCGCCGGTAATTATTGATTTAATGAAGCGCGGATTTGTTTCGGCGATTGCTTCAAACGGCTCGGTTTTGGTACACGACGCGGAAATTGCGCTCGTCGGATTTACGAGCGAAGACGTTGACGCGACTTTGGGCAAAGGCGATTTCGGCGCGGCGCGGGAAACGGGCGAAATTCTAAATACGGCGGCGAAAAACGGAATGAAAGACAGAATCGGTTTGGGCGAAGCAATAGGTAGGGAAGTTTCGCAAAATAACCCGCCAAACGCCGACGTTTCGTTGCTTTGCCAGACATACAAGCGCAAAATCCCGTTCACGGCGCATCTGACAATCGGCGCGGACATCGGACACTTTCACCCGTCGAGCGACGGCGCGGCTCTCGGCGCGACTTCGCACACGGACTTCAAACTTTTTTGTTCAATCATCAAAGAATTAAACGGCGGCGGCGTTTATCTGAATTTGGGTTCAGCCGTCGTGATGCCGGAAATTTTCTTAAAAGCCGTAACGGTTATCAGAAATTTAGGTTTTTCGCTCGAAGATTTTACGACCGCAAATTTCGATTTTATCCAACATTATCGCCCGACCACAAATGTTGTCCGTCGTCCAACCGCAGGCGGCGCGGGAAGCGGATTTTCCATCACCGGACACCACGAAATTATGATCCCGCTGCTCGCCGCGCATATTTTATGTGCTGACTGAATAAGAAATTTACAGGGATATACAGGATTAACAGGGATATTTTAAAATTTATAAATAATTATCCCTGTTAATCCTGACATCCCTGTAAATTTCTTACTTCGCCGTCATCCAATTTTTGCCCGCGCCGATTTCGACCGTCAGCGGAACGTCTAATTCGACCGCCGTTTCCATTTCGCGTTTGACGATTTCCATCGCTTTTTCGACTTCATCATCCGGCGATTCGAGCAGAAGTTCATCGTGAACCTGCATAATCATCCTGGTTTTCAAGTTTTCGCGGCGCAGCGCATCGTCAACTTTGAGCATCGCCATTTTGACAATATCGCTGGCAGTTCCCTGAATCGGCATATTGATCGCCTCGCGTTCGGCGCGTCCGCGCACGTTGTGATTGCGGTCGTTGATCGAAGGAACGTAACGCCGTCTGCCGTAAATCGAAGAAACATAGCCCCGTTCTTTGGCGATTTCAGGCGTTTCTTCCATAAATCTTTTTACGCCGCTGTAAGTTTCGTAATAGTCTTCGATGACTTTTTTAGCTTCGGCGCGGGAGATGCCGACGCGCTGCGAAAGTCCGTAGGCTTCGACGGCGTAGGCGATGGCGAAATTCGTGATTTTGGCGTTGCGGCGGGCAATTTTTAATTCTTCGGCGGTTTTCGCGCCGAACACTAATTCGGCAGTTTGCGCGTGAATGTCTTCACCGTTTTGAAACGCTTCGAGCATTCTTTCGTCGCGCGTTATATGCGCCAAAAGCCGCAGTTCAAGCTGCGAATAATCGGCGGAAATCAGTTTACATCCTTTTTCAGGAATAAATGCGCGGCGAATTTGCTGACCGAGTTCGGTGCGAATCGGAATATTCTGCAAGTTCGGATCGCTTGACGAAAGTCTGCCGGTTGTCGTGACGGTTTGATTCAAATTTCCGTGAATGCGTCCGTCATCGTCAATCAGTTTTGGCAGCGCGTCGGCGTAAGTCGCTTTTAATTTATCGAGTTCGCGGTAATCAATGATAAACTGCGCGATTTCGTAAGTTTCGGCGAGTTCCGTCAAAATATCTTTGCTGGTCGAAATTTGTCCGGTGGCGGTTTTTTTGCCGCCCGCGATGTTTAATTCCTGCAAAACTTCGCCGACCTGTTTCGGCGACGCGATGTTAAATTCGCGCCCCGAAATGGCGAAAATCTTTTCGCTCAAGCCTTCGAGTTCGGTTGAAATAAAATCCGAAAAACCTTTCAGCGCGTCAACATTAACTTTCAAACCCGCCATTTCCATTTCAAAAAGCAGCGGCACGAGCGGCATTTCGATTTTCGTGTAAATTTCTTCGAGACCGTCTTCGACGATTTTTCTGCGAAGATGCGCCGCGAGTTGAAATGTAAAATCGGCGTTTTCCGTAATACGATATTGATTTTCCGTCCAGCCTTCGGGAATTTTATCGGTAATTTCCTGTCCCAAATTTAATTGTGCGAGCGTTGCCAAATCATACTTTGAACGGCTCGAATCGAGCAGATAAGCCGCAATCATCGTGTCATCTTCGACGGCTTCGGGCGTAATTCCCAATTTGTTCAAAACCGCGAGATTGCATTTGAGGTCGTGCGTTACTTTTTCGAGAAAACCGTTGGAAAGTATGTCTTTTAATTGACCGACGGCTTCATCTTTGCCTTCAACAAAATTTTCCAGATCAACGTAATAGCTCGCGCCCGCGCCGGTCGCAATCGCCACGCCGAGCGGTTCTTTTTTTGCGTAGGAATCGGCTTTCGCGCCGGAATTCGTATCGTCGGCGATAAAACTCCAATGTTCTGTTTCCCACAAACGGCGAATCAATTTGTCCAATTCTTCGCGCGTCTTTATTAAATGATAACGTCTTTCGGTTTCGACAATCGGCGCGCTTATTCCGTCAAAAAGCGGCGCGGAATCGGCAAATTCGCGTGTTAAAGAAGTAAATTCCAGTTCGCGGAACAGCGCGTAAGCCAACGGACGATTCGGTTCATTGTGTTTGAGCGCATCCAAATCCAGTTCAATCGGAACTTCGATATGAACGGTTGCGAGTTCAACCGACTGGCGGATTAAATCCTGATTATTCTGTAAACTTTCGCGGTAAGTTTTATGCGTCACTTTTTCGGCGTTCGCCATCGCCGCTTCCGCCGAACCGTATTCCTGAATCAATTTGGTCGCGCCCTTTTCGCCGATTCCGGGCGCACCGGGAATATTGTCAATCGAATCGCCCATCAAACCCAAAAGATCAATAATTTTTGTCGGTTCAACGCCGAATTTATTTTTCACCCACGCTTCATCGCACCATTCGACTGGCGGCACGGGAGTTTTGCGTTTGATATTCTGCGAATTTTGCCGCATACAAACGATCATCGGATCGCGCACGAGCTGGCACAAATCCTTGTCGTTGGAGACAATGACGGCTTGCATTCCCTGCGCCTGAACTTTGTTCGCCAGCGTTCCGATCAAATCGTCGGCTTCAAAACCGTCGTATTTTAAAATCGGAATGTCGAACGCTTCGCAAACCTTAACGATATAAGGCATTTGTGACGATAAATCGTCCGGCATATCGGGACGATTGGCTTTGTAATCAGCATAATTATCGTGGCGGAAAGTTTTTTCTGCCGTGTCGAAGACAGCGGCGATATAATCCGGTTTTTCATCATCAAGGAGTTTCCGCAGCATATTTGTAAAAACAAAAACAGCCTGCGTAACCTGTCCTTTGGAATTGCGTAAAGGCTCTCCGCCTTTTCTGCCCATCGGCGCGAAAAAAGCACGGAAAATGTGCGACATCGTATCAACTAAAAATACTCGTTTCGGGTTTTCTTGCGACATAATCTTTTATGAAAATATGAAAAAAGATTTTATCACAGAGAAAAGAAAGTGGTGAATGAGTAACCCGAACTTATTTTGAAAACTAATTTGTCAGGTATTGTTTAAGTATTGATTCGAGTTTTTCAACGTCAATCGGCTTTTCCAGCAAAGCGTTGCAGCCGGCATCAATCGCCTGTTGATAAATATGCCGACCGGAAGCGGTGAAGGCGATAATCGGGATTTGTGAGGCTTCTTTGAATTCTCTGATGAGTTTGGTCGCGGAAATTCCGTTGACCAAAGGAAGTGCCATATCCATTAAAATAAGGTCGGGAACTTGTTTTTTAACGCTTTCGACGGCTTTCCAGCCGTCTTTCGCTTCGACAACCTGATAACCGAGTTCTTCGAGCAAAAATTTTATAAGAATTCTGGTGTCTTCGTAATCATCAACTACAAGTATTATTTTTGATAGATTGTTCTTGTCATTCATAAAAATTCCCTTTGTTTGTAATATATAAACTAATGAAGCAATTGCAATGCCAAAAAATAATTGATGGGAGAAACGAATCTGCTTGGTTTTTCTAATTTGTAATTTATCCATATTACACGATTCGGAAGATGTGTGTCTGTAAAGGTATGTATAGCGTCATTCTAACGAAATGATGTTCAGAATTCAAAAATTTCTATAATCGTGTTTGACAGTAAAAGTTTAGTTGAGATACTCTACTTCTTTCGTTATCGGTTGAGAGCGTGATATTTGAAGAGTGATTTTTTGTATTTGGAATTTATTTACTTGGTTTTACACTTCCGCTTTTTGTGGTCTGTTCGTCTAGGGGTCTAGGACACCGCCCTTTCACGGCGGCGACACGGGTTCAAATCCCGTACAGACTACCATCTTTTTTTTATCAATCAGCATCAGATTTGTTAAACCCATTCGCTTGCCTACGGAAGCGAATTTTTTGTTTTAAATCAAAAAATTTTGTTTAATCTGTATGAAGTGTCGCTGTAGATTTTGAATAAAATAAAATTAAAATGTATTCTTAGAGGCTGTTTAAGAAGTGCGTTTTCAGCGACTTATTTTGAAGTTGTTGATATTCTTGAGTTATTTCGCTCAAGGGAGGACAAATCTATGCCTATTTCTCGACGCTCTTATTCAACCGATTTGACTGATGCC
>JBBSIE010000062.1:0-23352 GCA_038232235.1 Pyrinomonadales bacterium
AAATTTCTTGAAACTCCGGGACACACGCCGGAAGGCATTACGATTTTAGCTGAAAGTAAAGGCGAACCTCTGAAAATATTCACAGGCGACACGCTGTTTATCGGCGATGTCGGACGACCTGATTTGATCGGTTCAAAGGGCTTTACGGCGGAAGAAATGGCTGGATTTTTATACGAATCGTTGCGCGAAAAAATCTTGCCTCTGCCCGATGAAGCGGAAGTTTATCCGGCGCACGGCGCGGGAAGTTTGTGCGGAAAATCGCTTTCCAAAGAAACCTGGTCAACTTTAGGAAAACAAAAGCAATCCAACTATGCTTTGCAGCCGATGTCGAAGGAAAAATTTGTAAAAATTGTGGCGGCTGACCAGCCGGAAGTTCCGGCGTATTTCCCGAAAAGCGCGGCGAAAAATCTGGAGGGTTCGGCGGCTTTGGAAGATTTACCCAAACCGAAAGAGTTTTCCACTGAAGAGATCAACAACTTTGACGGCGTGGTTTTGGATGTTCGCGCTAATAACGAATTCGGCGCGGGACATATTCCGAATGCGGTTAACATCGGACTCGGCGGACAGTTTGCATCCTGGGCGGGAACGCTTATTTCAATCGGAACAAACGTGGCGATTGCTGCCGATACGCCGGAACAGAGTGATGAAGCGTTTATGAGGTTGGCGCGAGTCGGCATAGAAACTGTCAAAGGTTTTATTTTGCTCAAGTATTATACCGACAAAAAAAATACAACTGAACAAGTTTCGGTCAAAAAAATAAAAGAAATTTTGTCTGACGAAATCCAATTTGTTGACGTGCGCCGCGTCGCCGAACATACAGCCGGACACGCGCCGCAGACGATAAATATGCCGCTCAATAATTTATCGGCTGAAATTAACAAATTAAATCCCGACAAACCGACTTATGTAATTTGCCAGAGCGGTTATCGTTCGAGTTTGGGAACGAGTATTTTGGAAAACGCCGGATTTGGCGAAATTTACAACGTGACCGGCGGAATAAAGGCTTGGACGGATGCAGGTTTTGAAACCGAAATTTCGGCGAATGTATGTGTTAATTCCTTAAATATTAAATAAAATGATGGACATACTTTAGAAAAATTTCGTCATCAATCTATATCAAAGGATTTTATGAAAATAACAGTAATTTTTACGTTGATTTTATCAATTTTCGCGGTTTCCGCCTGTCAGAAGGCTTTGACCGCAACGCCGTCAGCGAACGCGCAGACGAGCGCGAAGCAAAATGATATAAAGCAAGTTTCCGTCGAGCAGGCGAAAAATGCCGTTGATGCGAAAGATATACAGTTTATTGACGTTCGCACGACTGAAGAATATGCGGGCGGACACGCGCCGAAAGCTGTGAATTTGCCGCTTGACGCGCTCGAAAATGAACTTACAAAGCTTGATAAAACCAAGCCGGTTTATTTGATTTGCCAAACCGGACGGCGTTCACAGAAAGGTTCGGAAATTTTGCAGAAAGCGGGTTTCAATGATGTTTACAACATTCAAGGCGGCACAAGCGCGTGGATTGATGCTCAATTACCAATCGAAAAAAATTAAAATATGGAAGAATTTTACGGGATAATAGGTTTCGTCGTTTTGTGGCTGCTATTACAGCTTGTTATTTTGCCGAAACTCGGCGTTTCAACCTGAATGCGCGGAGCGTGCGGCAGTGTCGAGTTCGACGCTGAAAAAAACAATTTGGAAAATCATAAACCGGAATAAAGTCGTTTTCCGCATCAGATCGTCATTCCGCCGTCAACGACAATCGTTTGTCCGGTGATATAACTTGAAGCATCGGAAGCTAAAAAGACAATCGTTCCTTTGAGTTCGCCTTCTTCGCCGATGCGCGGAATCACGTTATTTTCCTGAATGGCGCGTTCGTAGACATCAATGACGGCATCGGCAAGCCGCGAGTGAAAAAATCCCGGCGCAATCGCATTGACGCGAATTCCGCGTCGTCCCCAACTCGCCGCCAACTCTCTCGTCAAACCGATTAAACCGGCTTTGCTGGCGGCGTAACCGGCGTAAAAAGGTCCGTTCGCCGAAGATGTCATTCCGGCAATCGAAGCGATATTGATAATCGAACCGCTATTATTTTTAAGCATTTCGCGTCCGGCAATCTGCGCGAACAAAAAACAGCCGGTTAAATTGACATCAATTACTTTTTGCCATTTTTCGAGCGGCATATCTTCCGGCATCGCGCCCCACGAGATTCCCGCGTTGTTGATCAAAATGTCAACTTTGCCGAATTTTTTGACAGTTTCATCCACAACCGCCTGCACGTCGGCTTCATTTGCAACATCACAGGTTTTTCCGTGAACGTGGAAACCTTTTCGGCGAAATTCTTCGACCGTTTCGAGCAGCCATTCTTCGCGTCGCGCGCACAACATCAAACTCGCGCCCGCTTCCGCCAAACCTTCCGCCATTTCAACGCCGATTCCGCGCGAACCGCCCGTCACAATTGCTGTCTTTCCCGTTAAATTAAATAATTCTTTGATGTTTTTTGTCACAAATTCCTCTGGTAAATTTTTAGATCATTTTTAATTTATAAATGTGCATCGTAAATCGTGTTTACAGCGAATGATATATTATTCAATTATGAGTTAAAGTTAGCATAACCAAACACCTTACGATTTAAAATTCACGCTTTACGAATTTTAATGTTAAATAATTATATGAACAAAACACAAAAAGAACTCGCCTTTTTGCGCGATTTGTATGTTGCGGAGGATTTTACCGAACGATTTACAGATATTTTCGACGCAAACTTTAAGTTTTCCGGCGAAAAAAGTATTCTCTACGTCAATGCCGGAACCGGCAATCACGCGCTTGCCATCAGCGAAAAGCTGGAAAAAGATTCAAATTTGACCGGCTTTAACGAAGATGAAGAATTAAATGTCATCGCCCAAGCCAAATCAAACGCGATAAAATCAGATGTATTTTTTTCATCGGTTTTCCCGGACGAAAATTTTGATGTTGTTTTGGCGGACGGAAGTTTCGTCGAACCAAAAAATATGCGTTCGTTTATTGCCGAAATTATTGATTTATCCGACAGTCAAGTCGCTTTTTTTCTGCCGACCGCGGGCAGTTTCGGCGAGATTTTCTCTTTCTTATGGGAAGTTTTTGTCGAGTTGGATTTACTCGACAAAGAAATCGAAGTTGAACGCTTGATAGACGAAATTCCGACGGTTTCCGAAGTCGAAGAAATCGCCAAAAAACTCGGGCTAAAAAAAATCGAAACAGTTACAAAAACGGAAATTTTCGACTTTGAAAACGGCGCGGAATTTGTAAATTCACCGCTGGTCGCCGATTTTCTTTTACCCGTTTGGCTTGATTTTCTTGATTCGGAAGAACAAAAAAAGGTTTCGGAAATACTCGCGCAAGTTGTGGACAACGACGACGGCACGTTTTCATTTCTTTTTTCAGTGAAAGCGACTCTCGTGGTTGGTGAAAAAGTTGATAAACGGTAATTTCAGTTTTTCGATGCTGAATGGCATAATTTTATACTTACAATGTTTTTAAATTTGTATGTAAGCTAAATGAACGAAGAAACGGAAATCATTCCCGAAATAACCGACGAAAAATTTTTTACTAAACCGCTCATCACGATTTTTATTACGATATTTATTGATCTAGTCGGTTTTGGCGTGGCAATTCCGGTTTTGCCGGATTATGCCAAAAACGAGTTCGGAGCGTCGCCTTTTGTCATCGGCTGGCTGATCGCTTCGTATTCGATTATGCAGTTTATCGCCACGCCATTTCTCGGTCAGCTTTCTGATCGTTACGGTCGCCGCCCGATTTTGTTTATCAGTTTGCTCGGCACAAGCACCGCCGCCTTAATCACCGGACTTGCCGGAACGCTGCCGCTGCTTTTTTTCGGCAGGATTTTCGACGGAATCACGGGCGGCAATATCTCGACGGCGCAAGCGTATATCGCCGACGTAACTTCCGTAAAAAATCGCGCAAAAGGAATGGGTTTGGTCGGCGCGGCGTTCGGTTTGGGATTCATTTTCGGTCCGGCAATTGGCGGAATCTTGAGCAAATTCGGCACACACACACCGTTTTTCTTTGTCTCGGCGTTGGCTTTGATAAATGCAATTACGCTTTATTTTGTTCTGCCCGAATCGCACAAACCAAATAAAAACGCGGAAAAACGTCGAAGCCGATTTACCGAACTCATCAGTTCCTTAAAAGACTCGCGTTTCGGCATCGTGACGCTTTTATATTTTCTCGTAATTGTCGCTTTTTCGATTATGACGACGACTTTCGTTCAATACACGATGTTCCGTTTCGGCTATAATGCCGAACAAAACGGCTATCTTTTCGCTTATGTCGGCGTTTTGGCGATTTTGATTCAAGGCGGAATTTTTGCGCGATTAGTTGATAAATTCGGCGAAATTTGGCTGACTGTCGTCGGCTGTATCTTATTGGCAGGAAGTTTTTTTGCTGTTCCGTATGTCGGACCGTTATCCGGCGGATTGACTGCATTGCTTATCGGAATCGCATTTTTCTCAATCGGCAACTCGTTGGCTTCGCCCGCATTGACCAGCCTTGCATCGAAAGAAGCGCACGCCGAAGCGCAGGGCAAAACTCTCGGAATTCTGCAATCGGCGGCGAGTCTGGCGCGGGCGATTGGTCCCGCGCTTTCCGCCTTTTTGCTTTATAGCGCAGCCGCGCCCGAAAATATTGATGACCACCCGCTTTTCCGCACTTTTTGGACGGCGGCAGCGATTATGCTTTTGGCTGTTTTTATTGCGTTTTACTTTGCGAGAACAGAGCGAAAAGAAGTTTTAGCTTGATCAAAAAGGCTTCGTAGATGATTCTTTTATTTGTCTTTTATGAAAGTTGAGGATTGAGTTGTGAAGCGAGGTAGTTTTTAGCTTTGGAGAAAGCAGGACGGTCATTCACAACTCAAATTTAGGAAAAGTCTAGGAAGTCGTGAAAGTCTGGGAAGTAAATCTTCATTCTTTGACTTTCCAGACTTCCTAGACTTCCCGGACTTTTCAGCTTATCCGGCGCGGCGCATCGGCGTTTGCACTTCCGCTTGCTGATTTTTCTGCAAATCCTGTAAATGCTGAATAAAACTCGAACCGGCGCGTTTTGAAAGTTCGTCCGTTTTGCATTCCATCACATTTTGACATTCTTCGTCGGCATCAATTCCGATTTCGCGTGAAAGTGCGCGAATCATTCCCAATTGTTTCGCCGTTACCAAATCCGACAAACTTCTGGCAATCGGATTTGCCGGAAAACCGCCGTCGTTATTTGTCGGCGGAACTGCGCCTTCGCGTTCGATGGTGTCCGATTCTTTTTTGTAGAGTTCACGGGCGATTCCGAATTTGACGGCGGCGCGTTTAAGCGCGTCGTGTTCGGCTTTTTTGATCCCCATTTCGCTTCCAGCCAAACCTGTTCCGATACCTTCGCGCGTGATGCTGTCAATTGTAATGGCAACAGTTACGGTGAAAATATCTCCGATTTGGCGCATATCTTTGACTTCGTGCGACCAATTCGGCGCGGTTTCGTCCAAAATGTCGGCGACCGTGTGCCATTCGACATAATCAACCATTTGCACGTTGCCGTTGCGATCGCGCCAGCCTTCGCGCTGACGGACTAATTCCGGGTCAACATTTTTTCTTAACTCTTTTAATGTCGAAGTAAAATTCAACACATTGCTCGCTGTTTCTTCTTCCGTTTTCGCAAACGGCACCTCTTGTAAATTTTCTTTGTTCATTGCTTTTTTTCCTTTTATGTTCGCAAGTGGATTCGGTTCGGCAGACTTTTTATCAGCCTGTCCGTCGGCTGAAGTCTTTTCCTGAACTTCATCAAACTTCTGTTCGCCGCGCGCGGACACACGCGACTCAGATGCGTTTTTGTCTTCTGAACTTGCAGCCTGCTGCGGTTTTAACTCGACTTGAGTTTCAACTTTAATAGGCTGTTTTGTCGCCGATTCGGTGTTTTTTGCGACCAAAGCGTATTTCACCGCCAAAATATGTTCGCATCGAAATCCCGGATCGCTGACAGCCGCTTCTTCAAATTCCAAACAATTACAACGGATTTTTCCAACTTCATCGCGCCAAACTTCGTAGGAAGTCTGTTTGCCGCGCAAAGAAGGTGTTGAAACTAGAAACTTATCGCCTTCGCGGTTGACTAATCCCATCGCCGCAATTGATTTTGCTCTTTTTTCTTTTTTATCCGTTAAATTTTTTTCTGCTGCTATTGCTGTCATCTCTTTACTCCTTAATTATGCAAACTGTTTTAATTGCAGTTGTTTGCAATATAAATGAAAACTATTCGTTTCATCTGTGAAACAGTGTATCAAACAATTTTATTTGTTGCAAGCGTGAAACGCAGTGTTGCAACTAAAATTATTTTGTGATAACTTCTTTTTAGCAAGGACGATTTGGAAGTAGGAAAAACTTTCAGATATTTGAATAGATTTTTAGTTAGTGGAGAAAAAATATGGCTTATAAAAATGAAAGTCTGATAAATACACAGGAACTCGGACGCGCCATCAAACGCCGCCGGGAAGAATTGGAAATGAGTTTGCGCGACGTGGCGGACGCGACGGAAGTTTCGGCTTCGACACTTTCGCGCATCGAAAACGGCACGGGCAAACCCGATGCCGACAACATCGCGCGTTTGACAAATTGGCTGGATATGCCGATTGATCGCGTGATGAACAAACATCAGGATAATAACGAAGCGGTTGACGCGGTTGTTTATTATCCGCACGAAGCAACGCCCGAAATTGTCGAAGCGCATCTTCGCGCCGACAAAAATCTGACACCCGAAACGGCAAAAGCGTTATCGGAACTTTTTCGCGTGGCTTATACACAGTTTAGTAAGCCAAAGTAAATCCTGGGAGAGTTTTTGTTGGACGAACGAAAAGTGACATACTTGTCTTATTGGCTCTATAACCGGAGTTGAATGACGGCATATTTTGACCTATATTATGAAAACAATAGCGCAGGTTGAGCAAAAGCGGATTTTAATCACGAGAAACACGAACTTTACAGTTGAAACAACTTTCGTCCTTTTCTTTTTAGCAATTGAATTCGGTCGAAGTTTCAGCGGAATTGCGTTTGACAATGTAATTATGGCTCTAACGCTTTTGATGGTTGCCGTGCTGCCGTATTTTCTGCCTTCCGATGAAAAACCAAGTTTCAAGAGCTGGCTTTTGGGAAGAAGCGCAATTACTTTGTTCGCAGTTTTACTCGGCGTATTATTTAAACGAAGTGTCGGCGTTTTTCTGCCCGAAACATTTAGGTTTTTGCCGATGACGCTTTTAATCGTTACGGCGATGCTCAGTTGTTACATTCAATTCTACGGTTTTCTGAAACTCCGTTTGATAAAATAGGCAAAAGGCAAAACGGAGCAAAATAAAAAAGTTCGCACTTGTTCGGGAAACAGGTGCGAACTTTTTTGTTATAATAAGTAATGCAATCAGGACGATTACATTTCCGAATATATGATTTTTATTGATTCACATTGCCATATTGACGGCGAACAATTTGATGAAGACCGCGACGAAGTTGTCGAAAGAGCAAATGCAGCGGGCGTAAAATTGATGCTGACAATCGGGACGGGAAATCCGCACAATGGTGAGATTGAAAAGGCTGTTAAAGTCGCCGAACAATATGAAAATGTTTTCGCGTCCGTCGGCGTTCATCCGCACGACGCGAAACTTTATGATGATAAAGCTGAAAATCGCTTGATTACACTGGCAAAAAACGAAAAAGTCATTGCTTGGGGCGAAATCGGACTTGATTTTTATTACGATCATTCACCGCACGAAGTGCAGATTGATGTTTTTAAAAGACAAATCAAAACGGCGAGAAAATTAGATTTACCGATAATTATTCATTCGCGCGATGCCGATGATGAAACGGTTGAAATTTTGACAGAAGAATGTTCAGATAAAAACTTTCGCGGCGGGATTATGCACTGTTTCGGCGGCACGGCGGAAATGGCGCAAAAATTGATGGAAATCGGCTTTTTAATTTCTTTCGCCGGAAATGTAACTTTCAAAAAAGCCGATAATCTGCGCGATGCGGCGAAAGTCGTGCCGCCCGAAAAACTTTTAATCGAAACCGATTGTCCTTTTTTAACGCCCGTACCGTTTCGCGGGAAACGCAATGAACCGTCGTTTGTCGTTCACACGGCACAGTTTTTGGCGGATTTTTACGGCGTTGAACTGAAAAAATTGGCAAATCAGACGACAAACAATTTTCTGAATTTTTTCAAACTATCGTCAATTACAGCATAAATTTTGTCCAACGGTTTTGCCAATAATCAATAACCATTTACAATTAGCAGAATTATGGCAAAAGAAAATTCATTCGACATTACATCAAAAGTTGATTACGCCGAACTCGGCAACGCGATCAATCAAACGCGCAAAGAAATCAGCCAGCGTTTTGATTTTAAAGGCAGTAAGGCTTTGGTTGACCGGCACGAAAACGATTTAATTTTATCCGCCGAAGACGAAACCAAACTTCGCAATATGAACGACATTCTGCAAGGCAAACTGGTTAAGCGCGGCATTCCGCTGAAGGCTTTGAGTTATGAAAAAGTAGAACCTTCGGCGGGCGGAACGGTTCGGCAAGTCGCCAAAATTCAGCAGGGCATTCCGATTGATAAAGCAAAGGAAATCGTCAAATTTATCAAGGACGAAAAATTAAAAGTGCAGTCTTCGATTCAAGGCGATTCGGTCCGAGTTTCCGGCAAAGACCGCGACGTTTTGCAGGAAGTCATCGCCGCGCTCAAAACGAAGGATTTCGGAATTGATATGCAGTTTGATAATTATCGGAGTAATTAAACGTCGGGGAATGAAAAAATATCTATTAATTTTGGGATTCATATTGACCGCTTATTTTCTTACGGCGTGTTCATTTCAGCCTGTTGCAGTTGAAGGAAAAGCAATGAAGCCCGCCTTTAACAACGGCGATAAAATACTTATAGATAAAAATTGGAGCGAACTAAAACGCGGTGATGTCATTACGTTTCTTTACCCGAAAGACAGGTCAAAATCATATTTTAAGAGAATTATCGGCTTGCCGGGCGAGACAGTTGAGATTCGTGAAGGTCAGGTTTACATAAACGGACAAGTTTTAGACGAACCTTATATTAATGAATCATATAATCAAGCTAAAGCCAATTTTCCACCGCGAAAAGTGCCGGAATATCAATACTTCGTGATGGGCGATAACCGTGATAATTCTTCAGATTCGCGTTATTGGGGAACGCTCGATCAAGAATTGATTACGGGAAAACATTATATGACTTATTCAAAAGCGAAAGAATAAATGCAGACATTTGCGCCAATTAAAGAAAAATTAAATCCGAACGTCGCGGCGAAAAAGATTTTCAGTTTGATAAAATCCGAAATGGTTTTGGTCGAAGCGGAATTTCAGCATCAGATAAATTCAAATATTCAGGTTATCAATTATCTGGGCGATTATCTGCGTGCGTCTGGCGGAAAGCGTGTGCGTCCCGCGCTTCTTTTGTTGTCGAATTGCGCGGTTGGCGGAAATGCCGAACAGGAAAATGTGATTCGGCTAGCAACCGTGATGGAAATACTGCACACGGCGACGCTCGTTCACGATGATATTATTGATAACGCCGATGTGCGTCGCAATCGTGTTTCGGTTAATGCGCGGTTCGGCAATCAGTCGGCGGTTTTGATGGGCGATTGGCTTTATATGTCGGCTTTTGAAACTTCGCTCAAAGAAAGAAGTCTGGAAATTCTCGATATTTTAACGCGCCTGACGCGCAAAATGACGGAAGGCGAACTGATTCAACTGACGACGCTCGGGCGCACGGACATTTCCGAAAAGGAATATTTTGATATTTTGCAGCGCAAAACAGCGTATCTTTTTTCGGCTTGCTGCGAAATCGGCGCGATTTTGGGAAATGCCGGAAAAGATGAACAAAAAGCATTAAAAGATTACGGAATGAATCTCGGAACAGCGTTTCAACTCGCCGACGACGTGCTTGATTTTACGGCGAACGACGAGGTTTTGGGCAAAGCGTCGGGCGCGGATTTGCTCGAAGGAAAGTTGACATTGCCCTTGATTTTGCTGGTTGAAAAAGAGCCGGAATTGAAAAAAGATTTAGAAAGAATTATGCGCGATGGAGATTATGAAAATGTTTCGCGTCGAATGCTTTACGAAAAACTGAAAAACGGCGGATTGCTTGATGAAACACGCAAAAGAGCGTATCATTATGCCGATCTTGCAATAAAAAATCTTGAACTATTTCAGAAAACGGAGTATCGTTTAGCATTGGAAGAAATTCCGGGCTATATGATTGAGCGCAACAAATAGTTTGTCGTCTAAAATTCAAAATGTTAAACGAAGAAAATCTAATTTCAACACTCGAACAGAGTTTGCGGCAGTTTCAAACCGCCGAATCGCGGTTGCAGGAACGACTTCGCAAGGTCGAAGCCGAAGCCGAAGATTTGAAAATCGAAATCGCCGCGCTTCAGAATAGCGCGGAAAAAACCGAAGAAGCTCTGCACAGTCTGATTCCGACGATGAGAAGCGGCAGCAAATTATGGAAGGCGCACAAGAAATCGCAGGAAGAAGAAAACGAATATCAAAAGAAATCACGTTACGAAGACGACGGCGAATATCAAAAAAAGCCTCGTTACGAAGATGAAATCGATTATCAGAGAAAACCGCGTTACGAAGATGACGATTACGAAATGCCGCCGCGCCGTCATAAAAACCAGAACGGCAATAATCAACCGCCGCCCGATCATCGAAGCAATTCGGTGGCATATTTGAATAATTCAAAAAACATTGCGCCGATAAATCGCAGTGCCGAAGCGAAAGATACGAGATTTGCCGACAGAACTATCACACAGTCCTGCACGCTGCTTTTGCGCGAATCCAACGCGCCGCTTCACGTCAACGAACTTTATAATCTGCTCGTCGCCGGCGGCTTTAAGTTTAATGGAAATAATCCGACCATTTCCATCGCCGTTTCATTAAATCGTAATCGTCGGTTCACCAAAGTCGCGCCCGGAACTTTTGATCTGGTGATGCGCGAAGCTGCAAAAACAGCTTATTTGCGTTAAATTTGGCTACTTATATTTTCAATGAAATGAAAATTTGCAGAAATCCGCACTTTAGTTCGGATATAATGTCCTTACTTCGTGCGGGTTTTTGCACCATTTATAATTGTTTTTGACCGAAAATGAGTAAAAGTATTTGTCTGCGTTTATTCACTCATATAATTAAAGTTTGGAGAAAATTATGTTGTATCGAATTTTATTTCAATCAAAAACATCGCTTTTGATAATTGTTCTATCCGTTTTGTTTTTGAGTTTTAACAAAAATGTTTCAGCGCAAAAAGTGAGGCTTCGCGGGCAAGTCAATCCGCCGTGCAGCACATTTGCTCCAAATCTGAAATTTGCCGATATTTACGCGGACGGCAATATTGCCGTGCAGGGAAGTTACGCTTGCCGCGGCGTGTTTATTTACGATATTTCAAATCCCGATTTGCCGAAGCTGGCTTCGTGGTACAATCCGGGCGCGAATCTTCAGTTTTTGGAAGCGATTGTCATCGGAAATCGCGGTTATTTCGGCAGCGGAAACGGCGGCGGCGTTCACATTGTTGATTTGACCGATCCGACGAAACCGCAGCTTTTGGGAATTGTCAATTCAACCAACGGCAACGGACATAATTCGATTCACGAAATGGTCGTTTGGGGAAATTTCCTGATTGAAAATTACAACGGTTTTTCCAACAAAATCTTAAAAGTAATCAATATCAGCGATCCGGCGAATCCGGTTTTTATCCGCGACATCAATCCGACGGAAATCAATTGGGTTCACGCGATGCACATTCGCGGAAATCGTCTTTTTACTTCCGGTTGGGGAAGTTCGTCTAATCGCGGCAGAACCGAAATTTACGACATTACAAATATCGCGGCGCAAGCACCGACGCTTTTAGGTTTTATCGAAGACCCGACGAGCGTTACCGGCGGAAATAATATGCACAGCAGTTGGACGAGCGAGGACGGAAATTATCTGTATAGCTGCCGTGAAACGAACGACGGCAACGGCGATGTCCGCGTTTACGATATTCACAATCCGTCAGAACCGCTGATTGTCAATCGGATTACGATGCAGAGTTTAGGAATAAATGCCGTAACGCCGCATAATCCGGTGGTGATGGGAAATTATCTGTATGTCGCTTGGTATCAGGCGGGTTTGCAGATTTTCGATATTTCAAGTCCGGCGAATCCGAAAAGGGTCGGGCAATACGACACTTTCCAACCGGCGTTTGTTGAAACTGAAAAAGCGGACAAATTGAACGATGAGCCGTGGGATTTTGTCTGTGGCTTAACGAGTAATCTCGAAGGCAGTCTTCCGACAACTTATGACGGCGATTGGGCGGTTTATCCGTTTTTGGGACCGGACAAAGTTTTGATCGGCGATTTAGCGGGCGGACTTTTTATAGTTGATACAAGCAAGATAACCGCGCCGGCAAAAAATCAGGTTTCGGATTTTGACGGCGACGGCAAAACCGACTTCTCAACCTTTTCGCCGGATTCGGGCGTTTGGCGAACGGAAAATAGTTCAGATAATTCGGCGAACGGAATTCAGTTCGGCGCGGCTGGCGATAAAATTGTCGGCGGAGATTATGACGGCGACGGCAAAACAGATGTCGCGGTTTTCCGTCCGTCAAACGGCACTTGGTATATTTCGGGAAGTTCGGGCGGGTTTAAAGCACAGCAATTCGGCACGAACGACGACGTTCCGGTTGCGGCTGATTACGATGCCGACGGCAAAACCGACATCGCGGTTTTCCGTCCGTCAAACGGAACCTGGTATATTTTGCAAAGCACACTCGGATTTAAGGCTTTTCAGTGGGGCGCAAACAGCGACCGCGCATTCGCCGGCGATTACGACGGCGACGGCAAAGCCGATTTAGTTGTTTTCAGACCTTCAAACGGCATTTGGTATATTTTACCGAGTTCGTCTTCAATACCCGTTTATCAGCAATTTGGAATCAGCACGGACAAGCCTTTGACGGGCGATTTTGACGGCGACGGCAAATCGGATTTCGCAGTTTTTCGCCCGACGGACGGAAATTGGTATATTCTCAATTCAAAAAATAATTCTTTAAGCGTTTATAAATTTGGCTATGCCGCCGACGTTCCGATTCCGGCTGATTATGACGGCGACGGCAAAACCGACGTTGCGGTTTATCGCCCCGAAAATAACGGTTGGTATCGTCTGAGCAGTTCAAACGGCGCATTCAGCGGACGCATTTTCGGGGAAACCGGCGATCTTTCTTCACCTTCTTCCGTTCAACCTTAAACAGAAAAAACGAAATAAATATTTTGTGATTTTCGCAAAAAAGTTGATGTTGAGTAATAAAAACTTGACATCGGCTTTTTTATTTTTAAGATGACAGTATGAAACTTTTGTTAAATATCGAAAGCGGTTCGCTTAATGGTCGTCAATTCGAATTAACAAACGGTTTTTTGACTATCGGACGAAGTGAAAACTGCGCGGTCAGATTTGACCCGTTTAAGGAAAGAATCGCGTCATCACAGCACGCATTTATTGAAGCGAAATCCAACGGATTTTATCTGATTGACAACCAAAGCACCAACGGAACACTGCTCAACGGACAAAAAATTCAAAAGGCAAAGCTAAACGACAAAGATGTCATTCAATTCGGCAAAAACGGCGTTGAAGCAAAAGTATTTATTCAAAATCAGGCTGACGCTGATCAACCAAAGGTTCCGAAACAGGATTTTCCGCCGCCGCTGAATGTGCAAATTCCGCCTGCGGTGAAAGTTCCGCGAAATCAGCCGGTAAATCTGCGAAATTCGATTGCCGGATTCAGCGTCGAACATCTGCAAAAGCCGCCGAATCAGACAGGAAAATACGTCGGCATCGGAATTGCGATTTTCGCCGTCGTTTTTCTGTCGCTGATTGTCGTCGGAATAATGTTTCTCAGCATCGGACCGATTGCGGCGATTATCGCCGCCGTGATTGCCTTTGTTCCCGCCGTATTTTATATTCTGCCGCTGCTTTGGCTTGACCGATACGATCCCGAACCGCTTTGGCTGCTGGCTTTGGCATTCGCCTGGGGCGCGCTCGTTTCGGTGATTTTTTCGTTTGTCGTTAATACCGTTCTCGGCGCGGTATTCGGCGGGATCATCGGCGGCGTTATCTCCGCGCCGATTTTTGAAGAAGGCTCGAAAGGCTTGGGTTTGCTTTTGCTTCTGATCTTTTTCCGCCGATATTTTGACGACATTTTAGACGGCGTTGTTTTTGCCGGAGTCATCGCGCTCGGCTTTTCCACAGTAGAAAATATCCTTTATTACGGACGCGGATTGCTGGACGGTTCGCTTATCATTCTGGTTTTTATGCGCGGCATTTTGTCGCCGTTCGCTCACGTTACATTTACTTCGATGACCGGAATCGGCTGCGGCATCTCGCGTGAATCGCACAATCCGTTTGTTAGAATTGCGTTGCCGATTTTGGGTTACACCTGTGCCGTTACGCTCCACGCTGTATGGAACGGAATGGCGTTTTTGGGCGGCGGCGGCGCGTTTCTCGTCGGATACATATTTCTCGAAATACCGTTTTTCCTGATTTTTGTTGGCTTTACGATTTATGTAATGTATCGCCAAAACAAAATCTTAAAGGAAATGTTGGCGATTGATGTCGCCCGCGGACTTATTCCGCAGGAACATCTAAGTACTGCAACTTCATTATTCGGTAGTTTGTTCTGGATTTTAGGCGGATTAACGGACGGCAAATACAAAGCCCGCCGCCGATATTTACGCGCCGTCGGCAAACTCGGACTAACTTATTGGCACATTCAACGCGCCACCGCCGCGCAGGGACAAACCGGAAGTTTTCAGCAAAATCCCATATTACGCGAAGAAGTTTTAAAGTGGCGCGATAAGGTTTAAATCCAATTAAAAACTGCCTTGAATATATAAAAAAAACTGCCTAAAATTAAGTTCGCAGCAGTTTTTTTATATTTCATCAACTGAAATTTTAACAATGCACATAACCAAGAAGATAAAAAACCACCAAAAAGATAATGATAGTTGAAATACAGCCGCCGCCCATTTTCCACGCGGCGACACCTGCTAAAATACCTCTTAACGGACCTTGCATAATTTTCTCCTCCCTTGAACAAATTTATTTAATTAAAATAACATAGTGATTATTGATATACAAGAATTTTTAATTTTTGCCGGCTAAAAATTTTCCATTCTCTTTAACTGAGATTTTTGGTTCTATTGCCGACTTCGGCTTGAGGTTGTTCGATACTTGAAAAACAAGTATTTAATATATTATCGCTGCGTTAAATAACCGGACAGAATTATTTTGTAGAAGACTTCGAAGCGAACTGCCTCGCTCTTCGGTCTTTAGTAAATTTGTTTCACTACTTATCAACTGATAAACTATCATTTACAATTCAGCAGATTAAAACAGGTAAAGATTTTGGCTAAAACAAACAAGAAAAAAGTAGATTTGGAAAAAATTGCGGCGGGTGTGCGCTTGATGCTCGAAGGAATGGGCGAAAATCCTGAGCGTGACGGTTTGCAGAAAACACCGGAACGAGTCGCGCAATTTTACGCCGAACTGACGGAAGGAATGTGGGAAGACGCAAAAGAACACATTGTGCCGCTGCCGGGCGAAGCGCACGACGAAATGGTAATTGTCAAAGACATTGCAATCGCGTCGGTTTGCGAACACCATCTCGCGCCGTTTGTCGGCAAAGTTCACATTGCGTATATTCCGAAAAACGGGCGCATCGTCGGTCTGTCGAAATTAGCCAGAATCGCGGAGATTTTTTCGCATCGCCTTCAGGTGCAGGAACGTCTGACGCAGCAAATCGCGCAGACATTATTTGAAGAACTCGAACCGCGCGGCGTGATGGTTGTGATGGAAGCCGAACATACCTGTATGACGCTGCGCGGCGTGAAAAAACCGGGCGCGAAAACGATCACGTCGAGCGTTCTCGGCGGTTTCCGCACCGACGCGCGAACGCGGGCGGAGGCGATGAGTTTGATAAAAGGTTGAAAATTATGAATATCAAATTAATCACGATTTCGACGGCGGCGGAACAGATTGAAGCCGAATTTTTGCGAAATCAGCTTGAAGCCGCCGGTTTTGAAGTGTTTCTGGCAGACGATAACATCGTCGGAACTTTTAATCTGCTCGCGCCGGCACTCGGCTGGATTAAAATTCGCGTCAAAGCCGAAGACGCGGAAGAAGCGGCGGCGTTGGTCGAGAATTTGCGAAACGCGGAAATCGTTTATGATGAAAATTTTCCCGAAATTGAGGAATAAAAATAAAGTATATGAAAAAACATTTTCTTTCAGCTCTTTTGATTTTAACAATTTGTCCAGCCATTTTCGCGCAGACGAAAGGCAAATACACGAATCTTTTCAACGAAGCGAAAATCAAAGCGGACATCAAATATATTTCCGACGATAAATTTGAAGGTCGTGCGCCCGGAACGAAATCGGGCGAAGCGGCGGCGCAGTATATCGCCGATGAACTGAAAAAAATCGGCGTTAAACCGGCGAATAACGGTTCTTATTTTCAGCCGGTCGCGCTCTACGCCGTTAAAACGAATCCGAATACGGTTTTGCAGGTCGGCGATCAGCAGTATAAATTCGGCGACGATTTCGTCGGTTCGACCGGAGCGCAAACTGCGAGCGTGAAACTCGATGCGGATTTGGTTTTCGTCGGTTACGGCATTGACGCGCCGGAGCAGAAATGGAACGACTACAAAGGCGGCGCGGCGGATTATCGTGGGAAAATTCTCGTGATGCTGGTCAACGATCCGCCCGCGACCACGAGCGAACCGGATTTGTTCGGCGGCAAAGCCTTAACTTATTACGGACGCTGGACTTATAAATTCGAGCAGGCGGCGCGAATGGGCGCGGCGGGAGTGATTTTGATTCACACGCCGGAATCCGCCGGTTACGGCTGGAATGTTGTTCGCACATCAAACGGCAATTGGCGTTTCGATGCCGCCAGAACGCCCGACGATAAAACGCCTTTTCTCAATTTTCGTTCGTGGATGACCGAAGACACGGCGCGAAAAATCTTTTCAAACGCTGGAAAAAATCTCGACGAACTGCGCGAAAAAGCCAAATCGCGCGATTTTCAGCCGGTGAATCTTGGCGTAAAAGCCAAACTCGACGTGGAAAGCGCAACGAAAACCGTCAATTCCAACAACGTCGTCGGCGTTTGGGAAGGCAGCGATAAAAAGCTGAAAAACGAATACGTCATTTATTCGGCGCATTGGGATCATTTGGGAATCGGCGAACCGGACAAAACCGGCGATAAAATTTATAACGGTGCACTTGATAATGCTTCGGGCGTGGCTTCGATTCTGGCGATTGCCGCCGCGATTACAAAATTGCCGAAAACCGAACAGCCAAAACGCTCGCAGGTTTTTCTGTTTCCAACCGCCGAAGAACAAGGACTTTTAGGCGCGGAATGGTATGCGAAACATCCGCTTTTTCCGCTTGACAAAACCGCCGCCGACATCAATCACGACGGCGCGAATTTTTACGGTTTGACGACGGATTACGGCGCACTCGGCGCAGAACGCTCGTCGCTCGGTTCTATTATCAACGAAGTTTTGAAAGAACGCGGAATGACTTTTTCGCGCGACGAACACCCGGAACAAGGTTTCTTTTTCCGCTCGGATCATTTCCCGTTCGCCAAAGTCGGCGTGCCGTCGCTGAATGTCGAAAGCGGAACGGATTACGTCGGGCAGGACAAAGAAGCGGCGCGAAAGAGATTTGAGGAATATAACACTCAGCATTATCATCAGCCGTCGGACAATTTCGATCCGACGTGGCGTTACGACGGACTTGTGCAAAATCTCGAAATTTCGCTGGCAATCGGAATGAAAGTGTCAAACGCGCCGAAACTTCCGGCTTTTAAATCGTCCGACGAATTTGCCGCCGCGCAGCCGAATCGGAAATAAATTTTAGCTCGAAAAAAATCAGCCACGAATTACACGAATAATACGAATTGGATTTACTTTCTCAATTCGTGTTATTCGTGTAATTCGTGGCAAAATCTTTTTATATTTTATGATCGAAACTTTTTACATTACAACGCCGATTTATTACGCCAACAGTTTGCCGCATCTCGGACATCTTTACACGACGACGGTTGCCGACATTGTGGCGAAACACAGGAAACAGCGCGGTTTTGACACATATTTTTTGACGGGAACTGACGAACACGGTGTAAATATTCAGCGCGTTGCCGAAAAAAACGGGCAAATACCGAAAGAATATGTTGACTTTGTTTCCGACCAATATAAAAAAATGTTCGCCGATTTCGGTTTGACCGATTACGATATTTTTATGCGGACAACCGAACCGTTTCACTATGAAGCGGTGCAGAATCTGTGGCGCGAGATTGCGAAAAATAAAACGCCGAAAGGCAGAGAAAATATTTACAAAGGCTTTTATGAAGCGTGGTTTTGTCCGAACTGCGCGGAATTTAAAACCGAAACCGAGTTTGAGTTGCGCGACGGCGAAGATGTGCCGCGCTGTTTGATTCACGAACGACCGCTGGACAAAGTTTCCGAAGAAAGTTATTTTTTTCGGCTTTCGGATTACGACGAATTTTTGATTGAAAAGATCGAAAATGACGCAAATTTAGTGCGACCCGAAGCGCGCAGAAATGAAGTTTTGTCTTTTATCAAAGGCGGTTTGCAGGATTTGTCAATTTCGCGCGAAAAAAAATCGGTCAGTTGGGGAATTCCCGTTCCCGACGACGAAAATCACGTAATGTATGTTTGGCTTGACGCGCTTTCAAATTACATAACGGCAATTGGTTACGGCAATGAAGAACGCGAAAATATCGGTTTTGAAAAGTATTGGCAAAACGTAACTCATCTGGTCGGCAAAGATATTCTGCGTTTCCACACGGTTTATTGGTTTTCTTTTTTGAAGGCGGCGAATCTCGATTTGCCGAAAACGGTTTACGCGCACGGAATGTGGCTTGATGCGGACGGACGCAAAATGGGCAAAACTTTGGGAAATGCCATTGATTTGGAAACCTTAAAGACGCATTTTCAAACCGACGCGATTCGTTATTTCGTGCTGCGCGAAATGATTTTCGGGCAAGACGGAAAATTCGGCTACGAAAATTTGATTGACCGCGCCAATGCCGACTTAGCAAGCGGTTTGGGGAATTTATCGAGCCGGACGCTTTCGATGATTACCAAATATCGCAACGGCGAAATTCCAAACGGCAAAATTCAGGAGTCGAATTATCTTTTGGCAAAACGCGCCGGAATCAACGCCGATGAACAGGAACTTGTTTCTGTTTTGGAAAACGCGCGAAATGAATTTGTGCGCCGTTTTGATAATTATGAATTTAGTCAGGCTTTGGAAGTAATTTGGCAAGTGATTGCGCGAATAGACAAAATGATTTCCGACGCGAAACCTTGGGAACTTATTAAAGATGACAAAAACGCTGAAATTTTGAACGCCGTTTTATATCGCGCCGTCGAAACTCTGCGCTGGCTGTGCGTTTTGCTTTATCCGGTAATGCCCGAATCGGCTGAAAAAATCTACTCGCAGATCGGTTTGGACAAAGATATTTCAGAAATAAATCCTGAAAAGTTAGAATATGGAGAATTAGAAGCAGGAACGCGCATCGGCGAAACACAAGCAGTTTTTCCGCGCCTCGACAAATCAAAAATCTTAAAGGAAATTAACGACAAGATAATGGAAAATGAAAAATTGACAATGGAAAATGAAGAAAATAATACCGAAGCTAATTTGACGAAAGGCTCGTCGGTCGCGCCCGCCGCTGTTGATGCTACAAATAAACTCGCGCCCGAAGAAACGGCAAAATCAACCGCCGAACAAAACGCCGAAGAAGATTTCATCATGATTGACGATTTTCTTAAAGTCGAACTGCGGGTCGGTGAAATAAAAGTCGCCGAACGCATTCCGAAAGCCGATAAATTATTACGTTTTGAAATAGATTTGGGCGAAGAAAAACCGCGTCAAATTCTTGCTGGTTTAGCCGAATATTACGAACCCGAAACGCTCGTCGGTCGCAAAGTCGTCGTCGTCGCCAACTTAAAACCGCGAAAAATGCGCGGACTCGAATCGCAGGGAATGATCTGCGCCGCAAGTTTGGAAGACGGCACAGGCGAAAAGCCGGCGTTAGCGGCATTTATCGAAAATGTAGATATTGGCGCGAGGTTAAAATAAATATTATGCACAAAATTATAGTGTTATTTTTAGTTACTCTGTTAATGGTTTCTTGTAAAGCACAAGAAAAAAATAAAGAAACTGTTTGGAGTAATGCTTCTTTTGAGGACTCAGGTTTGTCAGTAGACTCGCCTTGTGAGATGAAAAGAACTTTTTTCAAAACCTTTCAGGAAAAACCTCGACCGATAAGAGTTTTTTCCTATGAATGCGAAAATCAAGGAATCAAATATGCTGCTGAAGTTAAAGAACACATGGATGGGTTTGATGAAAAACGAGTTCCTCAACAATTGACAGCAAAAGAGAATTATCTGCCAGAGTTGTTTAAAGAAAAAAATCTTGAGGTAGTATTTTTGAAGAAAGAAGATTTACAGAGAGACGGATTTCCCGTGAGAACTTTTGAGGCTGAAATTGGTGGTAAAGACCTTTGGAGGGAATTCGTATTAGTAAATAAAGTTGGTGTCTTTAATCTAACAGCAGTCTTAATAGTTCCCAAAGGTAACGGAAGAAACCAGGAAATGGAAAATAATTTTAACAACCAATCACAGAAATTTTTTGATTCTTTTCATTTGAAATAATGCAACTTGAATGGAACAAAGAAAAAGCCGCGCACAATTTTAGGAAGCACGGTGTGAGTTTTGAGGAAGCAGAAACTGTATTCGGCGATTTGTCTGCTAAAATGTTTTATGATGAACATTCTGATAATGAAAGGCGTGAATTTATCATCGGTTACTCGAAAATGAACAGGCTTTTAGTCGTTTATTTTACTGAGCGTGAAAATAGAAAGTTGCGAATTATTTCGGCACGAAAACCGACTGGCATTGAACGTGAGGATTATGAAGAAAATGGATAATGATGCAGATAAAGATGAAATGAAGTCGGAGTACAGATTTGATTACTCGAAAGCGCGTCCGAACCGTTTTGCGGAAGAATATAACCGAATGCAAATAACAGTTGTTTTAGATTCGGACGTTGCCGAAGATTTTCCGAGTTCCGAAGCTGTGAACGAAGCATTACGATTTCTGGCAAGAATTACGAAACAGCATAAAAACGAACTTGCTCAAAAGTAGTGTTTGAAAGGTCAACCTGTTTATTGAAATTGAAACTTTGAAGACTGTTGAAGGAATCTCGGTCAAACAATAAAGTAGATTGCCGCACAAAAGTGCGGATTTAAATTAAGTAAAATTTCGGTTGACAGTTTTAAATTGAGTGTCTAAAATCGCGTTAGTTTCTTAGCTAAATAGTATACAAATTAAGGTTTTAAAAGTGATGGGTGAAAGCACTGCGAACACGGAAAAACTTGTCGGTGTGGAAATCTGTAGCTCCGCGCTAAAAGCTGTTTGTGTAAACAAAAACGGTGTTTTGGCGGATACTTATAAGAATTCTACTGTCAAAGAATACGAAACTCTTGAGCAGCTTGTCGATTTTGTTGATGAACTGAAAAATCGGTTCGGCGATTTTGAAAACATTGGAATTGCCGTGCCGGGACTCGTTCACGCGGAGACGAAAAGAGTCGCTTTTTCGACTTTTATTCCCGAACACGAGCAAATTGACTTTTTAACCGAACTCGAAACTGTTACCAAATTAAAAATTACGATTGAAAATGATGCCAATGCCGCCGCTTACGGTGAATTTATGGTTGGTGCGGGACGCGGTTCACAAAGTATGTTTTACGCGACGCTCGGCACGGGCGTTGGCGGCGCATTTATTTTTGACGGTAAAATATGGCGCGGCGCGTCCGGTTTTGCCGGTGAATTAGGACATTTAGCCATCACTGCCGAAGGAAGAAAACTCGAAGATGTCGCTTCGTCAGCCAATATTGTCCGGCGCACACGAAGCCGTTTTCATCAGGATCAAACTTCTTCATTGAGTAAATTTGACGAGCAGGAAATAACATTGTCCGACATCGTGCAGGCGGCGCAAAATAAAGATGATTTTGCCCGAATGATGCTCGAAAGAACGGGAAATTATATCGGAACGGCACTTGCCGGCGTGATAAATTTACTCGATGTCGAGAAAATTGTCATCGGCGGCGAGATTATGCAAGCCGAACATCTTGTTTTAGACGCAATTACTCGACGCGCCGGCAAACTCGCTTTTGCTCCTTCGTTTAAGACAACTGAAATTGTCGAGGGCAAACTCGGCGAAAATGCCTCCGCCGTCGGTGCCGCGCTTCTTTCAGTCGAAATGTAATGTTTCAAAAATTGAAAAGTTTAATCAGGTTTATGAGTTAAACTTATTTAGTGAAAACTTGCACAAAGTCTGAAAAGGATTTATTTTTGATATAGAATTTGCGGAATTTATAAGATTCTGTAAAATCAAAAGTAGATTTTGCAGATCGGGTCTTAACATCAATAGTTGAATTTTTTTATTATTACTTAGAGTTATAATTCTAGGACTCGGAAAACTATAGATTTCGGTAAAATTATTAGGCTGGAATTAAGATAAAAATGGCACAGATATTTAATCGCGGAGCGAACAATGTTGCGAAAATAAGTATTGTCGTGGTGATACTTCTGGGAGGCGTTGCGTTTTTCCTTTACACACAGATCGCGCGGTCGTCTTATCTGACCGGTGTCTATTTGGAAAAACAGCAGCCCGTGCAGTTTAGCCACAAGCATCACGTCGGCGATGACGGCATTGACTGCCGTTATTGTCATACGTCTGTCGAGACTTCATATTCCGCCGGAATTCCGCCGACGCAGACTTGTATGAACTGCCACAGTCAGCTCTGGTCGGATGCGCCTTATCTTGAGCCGATTCGGGAAAGTTATCGAACGGGCAAGCCGATTGAATGGGAAAGAGTTCACGATTTGCCGGAATACGCTTATTTTAATCACAGCATTCACGTTGCCAAAGGTGTCGGCTGTTCGACTTGCCACGGACAGATTGACAATATGCCCGCCGTTTTTCAGCAAAACACTTTGCAGATGGAATGGTGCTTGAGCTGCCACCGCGAGCCGGAAAAATATATTCGTCCGAAATCTGAAATTTACAATATGCAGTGGGACGGAAACGATTTGTCGGCGGAAGAGAGATTACAGCTCAAAGCCGATTATAAAATACGCAGTAAAGAAATGTTGACGAGTTGTTCGACCTGTCATCGT
>JBBSIE010000063.1:0-23230 GCA_038232235.1 Pyrinomonadales bacterium
CTGTAAATTATTCTCCCGCAAAGGCGCAAAGGAGGCAAAGTAAAACCAAGTATTTTCAAATACTTAATCCTACTCTTGATTCGCATTTGGTATAATTTCTAATTTCCGCTTTTGAAACTTCGCGGAATTTTTGCGTCGGTCAAGATAACAAAATCACCAAGATTTGAATGTTTGGCTTTATCGAATTTATTGAAATCATCTTCGGATTTGATTGTTACAACCAGAACCTTTAGTTTCGGGTTAAATTTCAAAAGCTGCTCCGCCGTTCCAAGTCGGTTTTCGGTGTGAAAACTTCCGTTCAAATGAACTACAAGAGCATTCTTGTTATTTTTCAGATATTCCGCAATCGAAAAAGCCATCGTCGCGTCCCACAGAGTTTGCGATTCTAAAATTTTCGATACGCTTTGTGTATTGCTCGGCATTCCGCCCATTAAATCGGTAAATTTTTTGGCGTAAGCGTCCGAAGATTTGGCATAAGGCAGCGGCGCAAGCCATTTTTTCGCTTCAGGCGAAAGCTGCTCAAGTGCTTCACGTCCGTTGCGCGAAACCACATTTACATACCGGCGCGGCGCATTGGCGGCAATCACATCGAGCTTGTTTTGTTTCGCATATTCGACGAGCGGACGATAATCGGTTTTGTAGTTATTCCACGGGCGGCTGTCGTCTAAAAATTTCTTTTCCGTGATCAAATCTTTTAAGTATTCGTTCAAAACGATTTGCACATCACGCTCGAACATTTCCATCGAAAGCGTGACCTTTCTGTTTTTGCCGTAATTCTCCACTGCTTTTTTAAAAATTTCCGCCTGAATATAATGTGCCGCCGCATCATCGTGATTTTCACCGAGAAATACTGCGTCTGCTTTGCCGACCGCGTTTATAATTTGATTAATCGCTGCCGGGTTTCCATCTGAATCATATATTTTGTAACTGTCGTCTGAAATTTGGGCGAAAACTAAATTTGCCATAAGAACAATGAAGATAAAAGCCGCAATTGATTTAAACATATACATCACAAGAAGTTTTTAATTTGATTTTAACTCAAAAGTTGAAAGTCGCAAGATGATTTTCAAAAATTATTCGTTTGATAAAAATTTCACAAATACTGTTTTGATAAAAGACAAATCAAACTTTACCGTCGTGTTTTGATTTAGGACATATTTGGAAATATCAACTTTCATAAAAGCGGCGGCTCAGACACTTTTCCTTTATTCATAAGCATTTAATATATTTGGCACGTCTATTGCACTTTGTAATTCTAGGCTAAACAGCTAAATTAAATAATTTAAACAGGAGATAATTATGAATAACGACGGAACAGTAAAAGAAGAATTAGGTGGATTTAAAGACAGAGTAGTAGGCGATGTAAAAGACGCAACAGGCGCAGTTACCGGAGATCGCAGCCTCGAAAGAGAAGGCAAATCTCAAAATGCTATGGGCAACGCCAGACAAGAAAATAATGATGTTTTAGGTTCAAATACAGGCGCGTCAAGATCAACCGGCAACAGCGGAATGGTAACGGGAATGTTCAGAAGCCGTGAAGATGCTGAAAGAGCGTATAATTCAGTAACGAGTCGCGGATATGGTAAAGATGATGTAAATCTTTTGATGTCCGACAAGACACGCGAAACTCATTTTGCTGATGGCGCAGATACGGAATTGGGCAGCAAAGCAATGGAAGGAGCAGGTGTCGGTTCAGCAGTCGGCGGAACACTCGGCGCAGTTATCGCCGGTATCGCAGCAATCGGAACCAGCGTTTTGATTCCGGGTTTAGGTTTACTTGTCGCCGGACCTTTGGCGGCAGCATTAGCCGGAGCCGGAGCCGGTGGTTTGACTGGCGGATTGGTTGGCGCGTTAGTTGGTTCGGGAATTCCTGAAGATACCGCTAAACAGTATGAATCAGGCATCAATGACGGCGGAATTGTAGTTGGTGTCCAACCGCGCAACGCTGCCGATGCCGACTATTTCCAAAATGAATGGAACAATTACAACGGTGAACATATTTATCGTTAATTTTTACTCAATCATTTTTTGAGATCAATAAAACTCCGCTAGAATTCTAGTGGAGTTTTATTTTTTTGTTTCCAGATCGTTCGCGTTTGAACAAGTAAATGTGTATCATTTGACAAAAATTAATGACATTTCGGCTTTTGCTGAAACTATTGACAAAAAATGAATTGGATAACTGATAGAGAACAAAAACTACGCGAATTCTTTGAACTTGCTCCCGAAACCGAACTAATTTCAAAAGAAAGAACGGAGTCGTTCGAGATGCCGGAATACATTGCCGAACACCTCAAACGATTTAATATCGAATGGCACATTATTCCGCGAGAAGAAACTACTCCGGTGGAAGACGAAAATTATCGGAAACAACTTTATCCGCTGCTTCAACGTGAACTCAGACCTATCGAGTACAAAGAAACCAGTTCTTATCGCGCCGTTATCGAAGGACATCGCCGTCATCAAGGGCGAATTCTCGGTGTTGAAACTACGGCAAAACCGAAATATCTGCCCGAAAACAAACAACTTTACGGAACGCCGTATGGTTTTGAGCCGCGCGTTGACCCTTTTCTGATTTATATGGAAAGTGCCGGTTTTACAACGGGAAATCGTTACGGACACAATTTTCGAGCTTTGCTCAATTTTATAAATATCGTCAACGAAGACTGGAACGCGCGCCAATTGATGCCGAACGGTTTTCGACTGACGATTTGCCCGCCGGTTGTTTTTAATTTGATCGGAACTGTTTTTCACCCGGAATGGAGCTTGACCGAATCGTTGGAACTCGGATTTTACCGCGACGATCATGGCAATGCGAAATGTTATGCTGTTGGTTCAAACGCGCCGCACGATTTTTCGTACATCAGCGAAATCGAAACTGCCTCAAGCTGGACTTATCTGGGTTTTCGCACGGCACTCGTTCCCGTTGACGTTTAGATTCGGAAACAACTTAAAACACTCAAAAATCCTCAAACATTTTTTATCACCGAAACTTCCCGTCTTTCGTAACGCTGTCTGTAACGACGGCGTTTGAATTTTATGGAGAAGAAAATTTTTATGAGGAAAAATCACTCTGCGCGTTTATTTGCCGCACTTTTTATATTATTCGGAATAAGTTTAAATGTATTTATTTCGTCCGCGAACGCTCAGGAGGACAATTCAGCAAATACCAATCAAACTTCAATTCCAAGTCCAACGCCAACGCCTGCGCCAACACCGATTCCGGTGTCTGATATAATTACACAGGCGGAAGCGACTTCCAAAAGACTGCGTGAAATTCAAACGGGACTTTCGGACAATCCGAATATTTCGGATGTCGAGCGCGAATTGCCTTTACTAACCGAAGAATTAAATTCACAGGAACAGGAAACCAATCAACTGCTGACATCGCAGCCTTCGCTGGAAACACTTCGCAAAGCCGAGCAGGTTTGGAAATCATTCGCGTCGAGATTTCCTGATTGGAAAGAAGGTTTGAAAACTCAGGCAGCCGTGTTTGAGCGGCAAATTGACGAACTCAAAAATTTGAACGCGCTGTGGCTTCAAACACTGGAAGCGTTGAAAATTTCACAATCTTCGACAAATGCGAACACCGAAATTTCTTCAAACAGCAATTCGGCGGTTTCTTTAAACAGTAATTCAGAAGTTACTCCAAATATCGGCAGTGAAATTCCGCCGGAAATTTCGCAGCGAACCCAGACGACGATTGCCGCAATTCAGCAAACACAAAAACAGGTTGAAGAACAGCGAACAAAATTACTGACTTTGCAAACCCGCATCAGCGAACAGGAATCAAGGGTCCGCCAAACGCTCGAAACTGTCGGAAAAGTGCGCGAAGAAGCCTTGACGCATCTTTTTCGCAAAGACAGTCCGGCAATTTGGAAGCTGCAAAGCGGCACAAACCCGGCAAACGGCTTGGTTCAGCAAACGGAAGATTCATTTATTACACAAGCTAAAGCGTTAAATGAATACGCTTACCGGCAGAGCGACAGATTTTTTCTGCACGGCATTTTATTAGTTTTGTTGATTGGCGGACTATTTTGGGGGCGAAAGGATGTGCGCCCGAAAGTCAAAGAAGAACCGAAACTCAAGCAAGCGACTGTCGTTTTTGAATATCCGATCTCGACGGCTTTGATTCTAACTATACTTTTAAGCGGTTGGCTTTATCCGCAGGCACCGCGTATTCTAAGTTCACTGCTCGGAGCCGCCGCGCTTATTCCGGGAATTATTATTCTTCGCAACCTGATCGAAAAGTCCTTATTTCCGATACTTAACGCGCTGATGATATTTTATTTTATTGATCGGCTGCGTGATGTAACGGCTTCACTGCCGGTAATTTCCCGCATATTGTTTTTGGCGGAAATGCTCGGCGCAATCATTTTTCTCTTATGGGTTTTACGCTCAAAACGCCTGACCGACAAAATTCCAGTCAAACATCAGCGTATTTTTACAACTATCAAAAAGATTATTCCCTTCGCGCTGGGAATTTTCACTGGCGCGTTCATCGCCAACGCGCTCGGATTCGTCAATCTAGCACGGATTGTCGGAAACGGTATTTTAGGTAGCGCGTATATCGCTCTGATTTTATATACCGCGCTGCAAATAGCCGAAAGTCTATTGGTTTTCGCCGTGCGTGTACGTCCGTTTTCTTCGCTCGGAATGGTCAAAACTCATCGCCGGATGCTGCTTGACAAAATTCTGCTCGGTCTGCGCTGGCTGGCATTTGTCGCGTGGATAATTTTAACGCTCAATGTGCTTTCTATCCGCGAACCGATTTTCACTCTTTTCAGAGATATTTTGACGGCGCAGCTTAATCTCGGTTCATTTCACATTTCTCTCGGCGACATTATTGCTTTTGCAATTACGGTTTGGCTGGCTTTTCTAATTTCACGCTTCGTGCGGTTTGTATTAGAAGAAGACGTTTATCCGCGCGTAAATCTGGCGGGCGGAATTCCGTATGCGATTACGACAATGACGCATTATGTCATCTTGCTTGTCGGATTTTTTATGGCACTTGCAGCGTTAAATGTTGACTTAACAAAATTTACAATTCTGGCAGGGGCATTCGGTGTCGGTTTGGGTTTCGGTTTGCAAAATATCGTCAATAACTTTGTTTCCGGCTTGATTTTATTGTTCGAGCGTCCGGTCAAAGTCGGCGATGTCGTGCAAATCGGCGAAAATCAGGGCGATTTACGGCGCATCGGTCTGCGGGCGAGTGTCGTCCGCACTTTGCAAGGCGCGGATGTCATCGTTCCGAACGGGCAGCTTATTTCGGAAAAAGTAATAAACTGGACTTTTTCCGATCAACGGCGGCGGCTCGACATCAATGTCGGTGTCGCTTACGGAAACGATCCGGCAGAAGTTATAAAAATTTTAACCGAAGCCGTTTCCGATCACCCGGATATTTTAAAAGAACCCGCGCCGAACTGTCTGTTTCTCGGCTTCGGCGATAATTCGCTCGATTTTCAGGCTCGCGCGTGGACGGGGAAAACTTCACAATGGGTTGTCGTTCAAAGCGATCTCGCCGTGGCGATGAATAAAGCGTTGACCGATGCGGACATTGAAATTCCGTTTCCGCAGCGCGATTTGAATTTAAAGATTGTTGATAAAGAACTTTTGGAAAATTTGCGCGGAATTCAATCGGCTAATGGAGATAAGACAGAGATTGAGAAAGCTACGGAAAATTAATTTAATCTACATTTCTTCAAAGCGTTTTAATTTCCGGTAAAGCGTTGATAAATCAATGCCTAAAATCTCGGCGGCGGCGGTTTTGTCGTCGCCGACTGATTTTAAGATTTCCAAAATATATCGGCGTTCCATTTCTTCCAACGTCGGACGCAAACCTTCCGGGTCGCGCATTTCAAAACTGCCGCTGACATCCAATTTAATTTTCGGCGGCAGACTTTCGAGGTCAATTTCTTCGCCCGACAAAATAAACGCGCGTTCAATCGCGTTCTGCAATTCGCGGATATTTCCCTGCCAATTATAGCCGACCAATGCGGACATCGCTTCTTTGGCGATTGATTTTTCTACTGTTTTTTGTTCACGCGCGGTTTTCACGGCAAAATGTTTTATAAGCAGCGGAATATCTTCGCGTCTTTCGCGCAGCGGCGGCAGATTTATTTCGATAACATTCAAACGATAAAATAAATCTTCCCGAAAACGATTTTCCGCCACTTCATTTTCCAGATTTTTATTCGTCGCGGCGATAATTCGCGTATCGAATTTAACAGCAAGACTCGAACCGATTGGCATAACCTCCTGTTCCTGCAAAGCGCGAAGCAGTTTGACCTGCAAATTCAGCGGCATTTCACCGATTTCGTCGAGTAGCAAAGTTCCGCCGTCAGCCGAGCGAAAAAGTCCTTTTTTGTCGCCGGTCGCGCCCGTGAACGCGCCTTTCGTATGTCCGAAAAGTTCGCTTTCGAGCAGTGATTCCGGCAATGCGCCGCAGTTGACGGCGAGAAATGCTTTTCCGGCGCGTTTGCTGTTAAAATGAATCGCTCGCGCAATTAATTCTTTGCCCGTTCCGCTTTCGCCTTGAATCAAAATGCTTGCGTTCGTGTCAGCAACTTTCTCAACGATGCGAAAAACATTTTGCAGTGTTTCGCTGTTACCGATAATTTCCGAAAAACCGTATTTCTGTTTTAATTCCCGCCGAAGTGCGCGATTTTCGCTAAATAATTCCTTCGTGCGAATCGCATTTTTTATCGTTTGCAGTAAATCTTCATTAACAAACGGCTTGGTAACATAATCGAATGCACCTTTGCGAAGCGCGGCGATTGCCGAATCAACCGACGAATATGCCGTCATAATTATCACAATCGCTTCGTTATCAATCGTTTTTAATTGGTTGAGCAATTCGATGCCGTCCATTCCCGACATTTTTATATCGGTCAAAGTTACGGAAATCTCGTTTGACGCAAAAATTTCGAGCGCATTTTCCGCGCTGTCCGCCGTAAAAACATTGCAGTTCTCGCCTTCGAGTAACTGCCGCAAAATCGAGCGCATCAATTCTTCATCTTCAACAATGAGAACATTTGGTTTGTTCATAAATATAAAAAGGCAAAAGTAAAAAGTAAAATTTTCAAAGTAAAAAGGCAAAAGTCAGAAATTATCTTAACTTTTGCCTTTTTACTTTTTACTTTTTACTTTTTATCTTTCCCCGCGTTCCTGTTCGACTTCTGTTTCAAGATTGACAACCAAACGCTTCGCGCCCGGCTGATCGAAGGTTTCAATCCAGCGCAAAGTTTCGTCCAAAACGCGCAATTGATACTGTTTCCAGTTCGGTTTGCCGACGACCGCGCCGAATTCTCCGGCGTAATAAGCCGTGCGCGGCGGGCGAACTTTGTCGGTTATTCCGCGATCAACCGCCAGCATAATCGTCGGAATACCTTGTTGTTCGAGTTCGCGAGCGACAATTCCGAGCGTTTGATGACACAGACGCGAAGCCGGAACGAGCAGCGCGGCTTGCACTTCGTAACGTGCGATGCGTTCGGCGATCTGCGGCGCGATTTGTTCGGCGACCAGACGTGCGTTCGGAATATAACTGCTCAAACTCCACCAAACGTGATTCAGTCTGCCGATTACACCGTTGGCTTCGTATTCGAGCAGACGTTCAATCGGAATTTGACAGTTTATGTCCTGCAAAATCGCCGCCGGATCGTAGCCGCGAGCCGCGAAAAGCAAATCTTCGGCTTCGACTTCGATCGGAATTTCCTTAAACACCGCGTCGCCGTCGCGCGATGTGATGTCAAACGGTTCAGTGCCGTCAATATATGCGCCAGCCGACGAAATCAACGCCAAATTCAGCATCGGCAGCGCGCGGCGCATCGGCGTAAAAGGCGCGTTCGTGTTTTCGATAAACGGATAATTGCTTAAATCATCGTTCGCCCGCCAACTTTTGAAGCGTCCCGAAAAGTCCGTCAGACTTTCCACAATTCTGTCGTTCATCGCCGGCGCGGGACGACTTGCGATTCCCAAACGCCGTTCGATATTTTCTCTGATTGAATTCAACATTTTTATTATTGCGGAGTTTTAAATAGATTCGGGTCAATACCGAATGCGTTTTTCTTTTCGACGACCTTGACAGTTGATTTTCGCGCGATTAAAAAGAACAAAATCAGTGCCGCAAACATCGCCGCCATCAAAATCCATTCCGAATATTGATGCAGATTATCGAACTGAATTCTCAGCGGATCGTCAACCGCGACTTCCTCAATCGGGCGACCGAGTTGAGCGCGAATCCACGACATCCATAAACCGATTACAAATTGCCCGACGGCGCAGGCGGCAGTTAAAGCAACGATTAAAAGCCTTTCCGTCCACAGCCAAATCGGTTTTATATCTAATCTTTTAAAAAACGAAGTCGCCAGCAGAATCAAACCGATTATTAACCCGCCGACGTTTAAAATCAGCAAGGTTCTCGAAACAACCGAACCGGCAAGTTCGCGCGAAGGCAGAACGGCAAACGAACTCTGCGCCACCGCGATAAAAAAAACCGCCGCGCCGAGCCACAAACCGATTAACAAAAGTCTGACATCCGAAAGAAATTTCATTGATTTTTATAACCTTAAAATACGTTGTTATTATGTCGTTTTTTTTCAAAAAGCGCAAAAGATTGCGTAATGATAAATGGCGATTGGTGATTTTATTCTCATAAAATCACCAATCGCCATTTTTATTTATTATATAAATTTTTACTTTCTCAATCGCGCTTCGACGTTATTTGCTTTGAGAGAATTTCCCGTCGCTTTCTGCAAGTCGGCAATCGCTTTGTTTAGTTCGGTTTGAGCGCGAAGCTCCGCGCTTCTGGCAGTTGTCAAAGCGGTTTGGCGGTCTAAAACCATATAGATATTCGATTGTCCCGCGTCGAGCTTTCTCTGTTCGGATTCGTACTGCTTTTGACTGTTTTCGCGCGAAATCGCCGCCGTTCGCAAACGCGCTTCGGCAGTTCTGACCGATTGCAGAGCGTTTCGCACATCAACCTGAATAGTCTGCGCGATTTGTTCGCGTTGCGTCTGAATCTGTTCGCCCTGCACTAACGCTTTGCCGAGCTGCGCTTTCGCCGTCGTGTTGTGCAGCGGCAAATTAAACTGCACACCAGCGCGAAAAGTCGGATAACGATTGGCGAAAATGTCCGTGAAAGAACTGAAATTGCTGCCCGTCAAACTCGTCGAGAGAGTTTGCTGCGGCTGAATCGGAATCAAGTCAATCGGCGGCAATGTCGGATTATTGGCATTAACACGCGGAATTATTTGATTAAGCGTGGCGGTGGTCGTGTTGTTTGAAAAAATGCTGATCGCGTTCGGATTCGCCGTTCCCGCAATTCCCGAAGTCGTATAACTCGCAATCAAATCAATCTGCGGTTTTGATTGATCTTTGAGAAATCGCTGATCAATCGCGTTGATGTCCCGCTGAACATTGTTGATTTCAATTTCGGGACGATTTTGCAGAGCCAAATCTAGAGCTTCGGTTAAAGTCGTGTTCGGCGCGTCCAAATCAACCGAATCGGTCGGCACAATCGAAGCGTTCCAAATCGGCGCGGTTTGATTTTGCGCGATCAGGTTTTTGAGCGTGTTTTCGGCGCGGCTCACATCATCCAAAGCCGAATAAACATTCTGCTCGAAATTGGCGACCTGCGTTTGCGCCGCGACGACATCAATCGGTGCGAGCTGTCCTTCGTCAACCAGCCGCTGATTGTGCGCGAGCTGGTCTTTCGCGTCTTTGACCGAATCGCGCTGAACCTGCAAATTTCGCAAATTGTAAGTCAAATCCCAGTAAGCGCGTTGCACATTCGTAATAATATCAATCGAACGCTGGCGAAACTGCGTATCGGTCAACGAAAGATTGCGCTTGGCTATTTCGATTGTCCGTCGCGGCTGGTCAAACCTGCGTCCTCGAAAAAGCGGCTGCGTAACGCTGAAAACCAGACTCGAATTATATTGCGGACTCAAAACCGACAGCGGATTTCCCGACGAAACCTGTTGATTATTGGCAGTCGCGCTGAAAATCGTGCCGTATTTTTTGATATTTCCCTGAAAACCGGCATTTCCGACAATCGAACTTGTCGTTATTTTATTGACATTGCTGAAAATACTGACATTCGGAATCGTCGCGCGTTCGTAATAAGTTTGTCCGGTAAATTTCGGATCGTAAAAGCCGTTCGCCGAACGCAGATCAAACTCGGCAATCCGCACGTTTTGACGCGAAACTTCGATGTCTTTGTTGTTTTCGAGTGCCATTGTAATCGCTTCTTTTAACGAAAGCGGTTGCTGCTGCATCATATCAACGCCGACTAAACCTAACTCCGGCAGCGATTTGTCGTCCGATTGGTAATTTGGCGCGATACGCGGAACTTCCTGCAAATTTTCCGGCTGGACATTTTGCGCGTCGTCAACCGTCGGTGTCGGACTTGGCAAAGGAGCTGCGGTTTCTGCCGGAATCGGCGTTGAAACTTCAGTCGGAGTCGGTGTCGGAGTCGCGTCCTGCGCCTTTGCTAAACTACTGCCGAATATAATGAAAATTATTAAACCTAAAAATAATTGTCTGTTCATAAAATAAATAAATTGAACACTTTTCGTTCTACAAAATAACGAAATTTTAATTATTGCTTGCTGAAAATCGAACTCGCCGCAGTCGTAAATCTTCGTCTGATGCCGCCGAAGGAGCGTGATGAAAAATCATTGATGCGACCGAAAATATGCCACTGTGTTACGTCGTCAAACAGCGAATAGAAAACCGGCACGGCAAGCAAGGTCAAAAGCAGACACAAACTTTGTCCGCCGACGACCAGCACGCCGATTGAACGGTTAGTTCCCGCGCCCGCCCCGCTGGAGACGACGAGCGGAATCATTCCGGCGACGAGCGCAATTGTCGTCATTAAAATCGGACGCAAGCGGTCGCGGTTCGCCTGAATAATCGCGTCGTAGCGCGTCATTCCCTTTTCGCGCAGTTGATTGGTGTGGTCAATCTGCAAAATCGCGTTCTTTTTAACCACGCCGAACAGCAGCAGCAAACCTAAACCGGAGAAAATATTTACCGTCTGTCCGGTCGCAAGTAAACTGACGATGCCGAACGGAATCGAAAGCGGCAAAGTCAGCAAAATCGTGACCGGATGAATGAACGATTCAAACTGCGCCGCCAGCACGATATACATAAAAATAAATGACAGCGCAATCGCTAAAGCGAAATACAGCAAAGATTTACCGAGTTCTTTCGACTGTCCGACGTAGCCGGTCGTGTAACCCGGCGGCAGATTCAAAGTTTTGACGTAAGCGTCAATCTGCGAAGTAATATTCGTCGCCGAACCGCCCGGTTTCGTGTTGGCAAGCAGCGTAACCTGACGCTGACGATTAACGCGGTCAACCGAACTCGGTCCGGTTCCGGTTTTGACTTTTATCAGGCGGTCGAGCGTTACGAGTCCGACTTTTGAAGAAGGCACGACCATTCGGTTTAAGCCTTCGACGCTCGTTCGCAAATTGTTAATCGCACGGACGCGAACTTCATATTGATCGGTGCCTTCGTTATAACTTGTTACTTCCTGACCAGCGACGAGCGTATTTAACGCCTGCGAAATATCGCCAACGCGTACACCCAAATCCGCCGCCGTGTCACGGTCAATTACGAGCTGAACTTCCGGTTTGCCGGAAATCAAAGTCGAATCAACGTCAACCGCGTCGGGAATCGTTTTCATTTTTTCGAGAATTTTTTCCGAATATTCTTCCAAAACTTTCAAATCCGGTCCCGAAATCAAAAACTGCACATTCGCGTTGCGGAAACCGCCGCCGGAGAACGCCTGGACTTGCTGCACCGCCGTTCGCAGTTGTTCGGGATGAAATTCCGGTTTTTTCAGCAAATCACGCGCGTCCGACATCAATTGTTCCTGCGCTTTTGAACGCTCGCCGACATCGGAAAGTTTGACGTAAATCGAACCGTTGTTGACGACTTGCTGCTGACCGCCGCCGATTGTTACCAAAGTGTCGGTAACGCCCGGCAGTTTGCGAATATCGGTGGCGATGCGTTCCATCAAAACGGTCGAATTTTGCAGCGAACTGCCTTCGGGCGCGCGGACGGAAACTTCAAATTGCGATTGGTCGTCAACCGGCAAAAAGTTTTTGCCGACGAACATAAACAGCGGAATAATACTCAAAAAAACCAACGCGCAAAGCACGACGATCACCCAGCGATGCGCCATCGAAAATCTCAAAAGCCAGGTGTAAATGCCGTCAATTCTGCTGTAAAACCACGAGTCTTTGCTCGACTGATGTTCACTTTTATATTTGCGTTTTTCGATTTCCTCGTCCGTTTCGAGCATTCCGTCGCCGTGAATTTCAAGTTCTTCCGGCTCTGGATTTTTCACTTTGGACTTTGGAGGCTTAATCAAACGCGCCGCGAGCATCGGCGTTAAAGTAAAGGAAACTATCAAAGAAACACCGACGGCAAATGAAGCGGTCAAGCCGAACGACGACATAAATCTGCCGACGATGCCCTGCATAAAGCCGATGGGAACGAAAACCGCCATCAGCGAAAGCGTCGTCGCCAAAACCGCCAGACCGATTTCGCGCGTTCCTTCAATCGCCGCTTGATACGGCGACATTCCCTTTTCTTCGACGTATCGGTAAATGTTTTCCAGCACGACAATCGCATCGTCAATCACGATGCCGACCATCAAAGTCAGCGACAGCATCGTGATCGAATTGAGCGTGTAGCCCATCGCATACATCAGCGCGAAGGTCGAAATAATTGAAGTCGGAATGGCGAGCGCGGCGATGAACGTCGTGCGAATATTCCACAAGAACAGAAATACGACAATTGCCGCCAGAAATCCGCCGACGATCAGATGTTCTTCGATTGAACGAAGCGAATTTTCGATAAAAATCGAATTGTCGCCGATGACTTCGACCGTGTAATGTTGCGGCAGAGTTTTTTTGACTTCCGCCAGACGGCTTTTAACTTCTTCGGCGACGGCGACCGTATTTTGTCCCGATTGTTTGGAAACGACGAGCGTTACCGCCGGTTGACCGTTTAGAAGAGCCTGCGTGCGAAGTTCTTCCGCGCCGTCTTCGACGTAACCTAAATCTTTAACTTTGACCGGATAATTGCCGCGCGTAGCGACGACGACATCGGCAAATTCAGCGGGTTTTTGAATTTTCCCGAGCGTGCGAACGCTCGTTTCGGTTTGTCCCTGATCCAATCTGCCGCTCGGAAATTCAATGTTTTGCAGTCTCAAAGCGGTTGAAATCTCGCCCGCCGTTACGCCGTAAGAACGCATTTTGTCGGGGTCAACCCAAATATTAATCTGACGTTCGCGTCCGCCGATGATTGTTATTTGTCCAACGCCGTTAATGGATTCGAGCCGCCGTTTGATTTTTTTATCGGCGGTATCGGTTACGTCGCGCAGCGAATCCGGCGCGGAAACGACGATTCGCAAAACCGGCGCGGCATCCGTGTCGAGTTTTTGCACGGTCGGCTGTTCGGCAGTGTCGGGCAAATTCGGAATCACCGTCTGAACGCGGTTTTCGACTTCCTGCGCGGCGATGTTGACATCTTTTTCGAGAATAAACTGCACGAAAACCTGCGAAATTCCTTCAATCGAAGTCGAACGCAGTTCGTCAATTCCGCTGATATTATTGACCGCTTCTTCGACTTTATCGGTAACTTCCGTTTCGACTTCCTGCGGCGACGCGCCCGGATTAATAACCGTTATCGTTACCGTCGGAAAGTCAATCTTCGGGAAAAGATCAACGCCAAGCGAAAAAAACGAAAACGCGCCGACCGTCACCAGCGACAAAATCAACATTGACGCGAACACCGGACGTTTAACACAAATTTCTGCCAACCACTGCATAAAACCTCTTAAATTCCTTAATTTTATTGGCGCACGATTACGCCGTCACCTAACTTGTCCAAATTATTTGTCGCCACCGTTTCGCCTTCCTGAACTCCCTGCTTGATTTCGATCACATCGTTTTCAAGCAAGCCGAGCTGCACCTGATGTTCCTCCGCCACGCCATCTTTGATGACGAAAACTTTATTGATGTCGCCGTCGGCGCGCACCGCTGATGCCGGAACCATCACCGCCGGTTCGGGCTTTGACTGCGTGATTCTGACAGTGGCAAATTGTCCGGGTTTCAATGAACCGTTGACGTTTTCGATTTCCGCTTCAACCGTCAAAACGCGCGAAGTGGCGTTGACGCTCGGCGAAATTCGCGCGACCGTTCCGGCAAAATTTCGGTCTGGATACGCGCTGACCTGCGCCGAAACGCTCTGTCCGACGGCGATTTTTCCGATTGATTGTTCGGGAACGTCAATCTTCAAGCGCAAAACCGATGTTCGCAAAATTGTCGCAACTTTTTGATTAGTCGAGACGAATTCGCCGACATCGGCGGTTCTTTCCGAGATAAAACCGCTAATCGGCGCGAGAATCACCGCGTCGGAAATGGCTTTGCGCGCCGTCTGCGTTTGAGTCTGCGTCGCGTCCGCCGCTGATTGCGCCGTGCGAACCGCCGACTGCGCCGCATCAACCTGCGATTGCGCAACGCGAATTGCCGAAAATCTTTGATTTGCGCCGTTTAGAGCTGCCTGATACTGTGCCGCCGCTTGATCGCGCTGCGCTTTTCGCTGATCGTAAATCGTTTTGGCAATGTCGCCGGTTTCCACCAATCGTTCAGCGCGGGTTAATTCTTTTTCCGCTAAATCCAGCGCAGCTTTTGCCGTTTTAACTTCGGCGACCTGATTGATTTCAAATGTTCCGCCGTCTTGTAAACCAAGTTGAGATTGAACCTGACGCACATTCGCCTTTGCCTGTTCGACCTGCGATTTTGCCTGATTCACGCTCGATTGCGCCTGCGCGACTTGCGCGTTCGCCTGTTCGAGCCGAATTCGCGCGTCGCGGTCGTCGAGCTGAACCAGAACGGAACCTTTCTGCACATAACTGCCGATGTCAAAATTGACCTGCACGATTTTTCCACCGACTGCCGGAGCGACATCCGTTTGCGCGTCGCTGGCGAGCGTTCCGGTCGCTTCGAAATAAGTTGGAATATTCTGCACAATCGCCTGCGTCGTTGAAACGTCAACAATTGTCGTCGCAGTATTCGCATTAGCGTTGGTGTTTTCCGCTTTTGAACTGCTGCAAGCGTTCATTAACAAACCGACAATTATAATTAAGATAAAAACGGTAAGTTTATTAAAATAAGATTTATTCATTATCCTGCTTTTTGATTCCCCGCAATAAAATTTCGGTAAATTCGCGCGCCGCGTCCTCGTTGGATATTTTTAGTAATTTTTGTTCACTGTCCCACAAAATATTATTGAGCGAATGGTGAATAAACATTCCGATAAACGCTCGTACGACGACACGCGGTTCGATCTCACGAAACGCGCCGTCGGCTTGTCTTTGCCGAATATATTCACCGAGACGATCATAAATATGAGTGATGAAATTTTCAAAAAATCCGCGTGCCAGTTCGTGACCTTCGAGTGCCGAATGAAGCATCAAACGCAAAAAATCGCTGTCTTCCTTGTGTTTGTTCAGCGCGTTCAAAGCCATTCCGTAAAACACGCCGAAATCATCTTTTTGCTCGATTTTGTCAGCGATTTTCGCAAAAGGATTGTCGAGTCCGTGATTACACGCTTTATTATCTAAAATCGCTGCATAAAGTTCATCTTTATTGGCGAAGTGTTTAAAGACCGTCGCTTCCGAAACGCCCGCCGAATTAGCTATTTCCCGCGTCGTCGTGCCGCTGAACCCGCGATTTGAAAACAGCCGCATTGCAATTTCACAAATCTGCTCGCGGCGTTCGTCGCCCGCCATTCGTGTTGTTGTTTCCGTCTTAATTTCCAATTTCAACTCCGTATTTTATCTAATAAGTAAGCACTTACTCACTTTCTCATTTGTGATAATTATTTGTCAAGTTCACAGGTGCGAACTTTTTATCAAAAAATCCGTATGAACTTTTTGAAACAAAATGGCATCAAAGCCGAAACCGACGAGTTGATTTTTAACTTTTGGTTAATTTAAATTTTAAAAGGGAGATTTATGGAAATGACGGAAACAAGTAACGATCAGGGTTTAGTGAAAAAGGAAATGCCGAACGGCGAGGACAAAACAGCTAATCAATATATGGATGATTTTAAAGGACAAGCACAGGAATATCAACAAAAGTTTCAGGATGCGGCAGTCAAAGCAAAGGATTTTGCCAATGAGAAAATTTCGCAAGCCAGCGATAAATTCAAGGAATTGCAGCAAAAAGACCCGCAGGAATTAGTTGACAACGCAAAAGATTATGCACGTCAAAAACCCGGACAGGCGTTGCTTATTTCAGCGGCGGCAGGATTGGTTCTCGGCTTGCTTTTGCGCGGCGGAAAAAGATAATTGTTTTCACAATTCAAATAGGAAAGGCAATTCAAATATTTGAATTGCCGGAATATTTATTCGCGGGCGTGAACCAGCCGGCGGGTTTGGTCGCCAAACAATACGTCAATTTTCTGAGCGTCAACAACTGCCGTAACTTCGCCCTGACCGAAAGTCGAGTGCATCATCGCCTGACCTTTTTTGTATTTTTGTGTTTGGCTATAAGGCATTCCGGCTTTAGATTTACCGGAATCAATTGACACTTTTTTGCCGCGCCGAAACGCGCTGACCGTACCGCATTCATTACAAACGGCTTTGGTCAATTTGCCGAGTTTGGTGACGGATTCCGCTGTATGATCTTGATCACCATCACAAACCGAGCAGGGCATTTCCATTGTTTGACCCAATTCAAATTTTGTATCTATCATAAATTCTCCTTCAATTTCTAGAATTATCTAAAACGTCGCCGACCGAAAGAACGAAATGTTTTCTTTTTGTTCGGTTCGATTTTTTTCACAGGATTTTTAGCAACTGACAAACTTCCGCCGAAATCCGGCAGCAAAACGCGCTCGACCTTTTGTCCGGTCAATTTTTCGATGGCGCGCATCGTATGTTCGTCAGCGGCGGTTAGAAGTGTTATCGCGCGACCTTCGTTTCCGGCACGTCCCGTGCGCCCGATGCGATGCACGTAATCCTCCGGCACTTCCGGCACATCATAGTTTATCACATGCGAAACCAAATCTACATCTATGCCGCGAGCCGCCACGTCGGTCGCCACTAAAACGCGCGTTTTGCCGTTCTTGAAACTCCGCAGAGCCGTTTCACGCTGCGACTGCGAACGATCTCCGTGAATGCGCGTCGCTGAATGCGAACGCTTTTCCAGAATATGCGAAAGCCGGTCTGCGCCGCGCTTCGTTCTGGTGAACACCAAAACGCGCTCGAATTTTTCGCGTTCCAGCAAATCCAAAAGCAGTCCCGTTTTTGAAGCGAGCGCGACCGGATACACCGTCTGCTGAATCGTTTCGGCGGGTTTTCCCTGCTGTTTAATGCCGATGACTTCCGGGTCATTCATAATCGAACGCGCGATTTTTTCGATTTCAAACGACATCGTTGCCGAGAAAAACAGCGTCTGTCTTTCTTTCGGGAGAACATTGACGATTTTTTTGATCGAAGGCAGAAAACCCATATCAAGCATTCGGTCGGCTTCGTCTAAAACGAGCGTGGTAAGCTGAGAAAAATCAATCGCGCCCTGTTGCATAAAATCCATCAAACGCCCGGGCGTGGCGACGATAATGTGCGCGCCGCTTCGCAGAGCGTCGGCTTGTTTTTTGTAACCCGCGCCGCCGATGATTGACACGCAGCGAACTTTCTTCGGCGCGAGTTCGCGGCAGGCGGCTTCGGTTTGATTGGCGAGTTCGCGCGTCGGCGCGAGAATCAAAACTTTCGTTCCTTTTCCTTTAACATCCAAATTTTGTAAAATCGGCAGCAGAAATGCCGCCGTTTTGCCTGTGCCGGTTTCGGCGCAAGCCATAACGTCCGAGCCTTCCAGAACAACCGGAATAGCTTTTTCCTGAATCGGTGTTGGTTTAACAAAACCGAGCGACTCGCATCTGCTCAACAAAGCAGGTTGCAAGCCTAAATCTTTAAAACTCATATAATTGTAATTAATATTTTCAGCTCGACCGAAATTTTCCGGGAGCATTTTGTAAATTTGTGCTGGCGTGATTTGTAAAAAGACAAGAGTATATTCAGCCGCAACACTTGCCGCTAATTTGATCGCGTCGGTTTATGAAAAAATTTTGCTCAAATCTTCGCCGAAATTGTGAAGCCGGAAGTTGTTGTCAATACTTTATGCAAACAAAATAACGCTCCGCTCCTTAAATTTTAAGGAGTCAAAGAAGTTTCCTACGAAAGTGTGCTTCAGTGTAACGGTATGCAGTAGAAGGCTTGCGTTTGAAGGTTCAATAAAAATGAACCGCTTCTGACAAAAAAAATTCGACCAAATCTCATTCGATTTAAAACCGCCGCAAAATTTATTTGTGCCGACGAACTCACCGTTGATGAAAGAGAGAAGGAATATCTTTATAAGAATGCACTAATTATGACATAATAGCAAGTTTAATTTGAAAGTCGCAGTTTGCCGACGCTCATTAGACCGCGATTTTTAACCTTTTGCTCACCTAATTCAGTTCTCAAACATTTTACCGGTCATCGCATTTAACAGACAGAGGCTTTTGTTTGATCGGATGAATCAACCAAACCACAGTGATTTTTCCGGTTCGTAAAAAAATTATTCGATTATACAAACTGCTAATTTTTATCTGTTACAGAAACTTCATTGAAACTTAACTTTTAGGTCAAATCCCTGACACATTTTGGTAACTTTGCTCCGTTACGCTTATTTTTCTCCTTAATATTTAAGCCTTTAAAAAACTATCTATGTCAGAAGGACTTTGGAACTTTTGAAACAGGAGAAGACTATATTTTACAGGAGTCAGAGAGATAAAATGTATCAAATAATTAAATTAAACATCAAATTTATCGGCGCGGCGGCAATACTTTGCATCGCGCTTTTAACATCAATAGTGAACGCGCAGTTCGATAGCGCGACTATGCTCGGCACGGTGCGCGATGCGGCGGGCGCGGTCGTGCCGAACGCGAGCGTGACGCTGAAAAATACGGAAACGGGAATTACCGCGACCACCACGACCGACAGTGAAGGAAATTATCAATTTTTGAACGTCAAAATCGGAACTTATCAAGTCGTTGCGGAAGCGGCGGGTTTTTCAAAAGTCATCGTCGAAAACATTTCAGCCGAAGTCAACGCCCGCCAGCGCGTTGACGTAACGCTGCAAGCCGGAGCGGTTTCGGCGACGGTGACGGTCAACGACACGCCGGAATTGCTGGAAACCGACACGAGCGAACGCGGACAGGTTATCAAACGGGCGCAGATTATCAATCTGCCGCTGAACGGTCGCGCTTACGCCGATTTAACGCTTTTGAGTCCGGGCGTTAATCAGTCGCAGATCAATGTTCCGGGACAGTCCGGCGCGCGCGACGCTTCTTTTAACGTCAACGGTCTGCGGAGTTCGCTGAATAATTTTATTCTCGACGGCGTGGACAATAATTCCTACGGCACGAGCAATCAGGGATTTTCCAATCAGGTCGAACAGCCTTCGCCCGATGCCATCGAAGAATTCAAGGTGCAGACGAATAATTACAGCGCGGAGTTCGGACGCGCGGGCGGCGCGGTGATTAACGCGGCGATTCGTTCGGGAACGAACGGTTTTCACGGTTCGGTGTGGGATTACGTTCGCAACACGGAGTTTAACGCGACCGGATTTTTCAAACCCGTCAATAATCAAAAACCTGTGCTGATTCAGAATCAATACGGTTTCGCCTTTGGCGGTCCGATCATCAAAAACCGTTTATTTTTCTTTATGGATTACGAAGGTTATCGCCGCATCGCCAAACAGGTTTCGTTCGCCACGCTGCCGACGCTCGAACAGCGTCAGGGAATTTTCCGCAACGCCAACGGCACGCCGATTCCGATTCGCAATCCTTTGACCGGAACGGTTTACGCCAACGGAATTGTGCCGCAGAGCGACATTACGGGGTTTGCCGCGAAAGTTTTCGGCGATCTGCCTTTGCCGAATCTGCCGGGAGCGGCGAATAATTATTCGGTTCTGCCGCGCAGCCAGTTTTTCACCGACAAAGGCGATGTCAAATTGGATTACACCGTCAACAATAAATTAACTGCTTTCGCGCGCGGCAGTTCGCGCAAAGTTTATAATTTTGAAGCTCCGACGATTGAAGGCGCGAGCGGCGGCAACAGCAATTCCAATGTTTTCGTCATCAACGAACAAATCGCGGGCGGCGCAACTTTCACGCTGACACCGACTTCAGTGCTGGAATTTCGGCTCGGCGTATCGCGCACGAAAGCCGGCAAAAGACCGTATAATCTCGGCGCGGGAAATCTGCTGACCAATTACGGCATTTCCGGTTTGCCGACCGATCCGAGCATCGCCGGCGGTTTGAATTCGCAGTCAATCAGCGGCTTCACGCAGCTCGGACGGCAATCGAGCAATCTGCAGTTTCAAAATCCGACCGTCATTGATCCGCGCGTTAATTATACGTTCATCGCCGGTCGTTACAGCTTCAAAGTCGGCTACGAATATCAGCGCATCAACACGGATATTTCCGATTCGCACCCGAAATACGGGCAGGATACATACAGCGGACAGTTTAGCCGTCCGACAGGCGCGGCGAGCAATAGCGTTTACAACGTCGCCGACTTTCTGTTCGGCGCGCGTAGTTCGTACCAATTGACCGACACCTTTGTCGCCAAGTATCGCCAGCGGATGCACTTCGGCTACGTGCAAGACGATTTCAACGTCAATCCAAATCTGACGCTGAATCTCGGTTTGCGCTACGAATTCGCCACGCCGCAGTATGAAGCCGAAAATCGGCTTTCAAATTTCGATCCGCAGACGAACACGGTGATCGTCGCGTCAAGCGGTTCGCTCGCCGACCGCGCGTTGGTCAAGCCTGACAAAAATAATTTCGCGCCGCGTCTCGGTTTCGCGTGGAAAGCCGCGCCGCGAACGGTTCTGCGCGGCGGTTACGGCATCAGTTATATTCATTTCAATCGGCTCGGCGGCGAAAATATTCTGTCGCTGAATCCGCCGCAGGTGTTCAACGTGACGATTGACCAGATCGCTTCGCAGCCGCTGTGCGTCGGCAGTAATTTCACGAATTGTTTTCGCCCGACGCAAGCCGGTTATCCGACCGGACTGCTCGCGCCGACTTCGTTTAACGCGCTTCGTTCGCGCGTCAATTACACGCCGTTCGATAATCCGACGGCGTATGTTCAGAGTTTTCATCTGACTATTCAGTATGAAATTTTGAAAAATCTGCTCGTAGATTTCGGCTACGTCGGCAACCGCACGAACGATCTGATTATTCTCGCCGACATCAATCAGGCGCGTCCGAACGGCTCTGTCGGTCATTTGATACTGTTGGCGAATTCTTAATGATTTGTTGCAGCTAGTCCGGCAAACCGTGAAATCCTTGTTTTTTCTAGTGGTTTGCCCTCCAGCCAGGCAACTCCTCTGACAATATTTACCGCTGATGCAACAGCTATATTGTGCAAATGTGTTTTCTCTTTTCCGATATATCTGGTTTGTCTTAATCCGTAGCCTCTGACCGATTGCGAAATTGTTCCTTCAATTCCGGCTCTTTCCTGATACAAATTTCTCCATTCGGGACTTTGTTCAGCTAATCGTGTCTTTTCTAAAAACTCCTGTTCTTCCTTACCCGCAAATGATACGACTCGCCATCTCTTTGATTTTGTGCAGTTGATCCTTTGATCACAATTTAAACAATCCGATGATTTGAATCTGACCCGATACTTTTCTTTTCCATTAGACTTGGCAGTTGACCAATTTCTACCGATTTTTCCGTTAGGACAAACAACTTGTTTGTTTTCCCAATCAATTATAAAATCTTTTAATGCAAATCCTTTTCCTTCTTTTGCCTGCCAATGATGATTCGGTCTTGCCGGTCCGATGACTCGAATCCCTTCTTTGCGGCTTTTCAATACCCACTCATTTTCAGGATAACCGGCATCAACAAGATGAATCCTTGGTGATAAACCTTTTTCTTGTAAGTCTTCGTGAATCTTGGAATTTACTTCCGTGTCCGGCAGAAACGCTTCGGTCGTGATGACATTGGTAATCAGATGCGGTCGTTCTTGACCGCAGGTTTCCGTCAAATGAACTTTATAGCCCCGCCAACTCGTCGAACGCTTTTTTCCGAATTTTGCCTCCGCATCGTATGGTGAATCAAATCTTTCTCCGACCGGAGCTAACTTTTCCGTCGCCAGAAAACAAACTTTTCCATCCTTAATTTCAAGCTGCTGATTCCACATCTGCTTCAAAAGTTTGACTTGTCGCAGATTCTTTAGCCTTTCCGACTCGCTTCCGGCAATTGCTTTCAGCAAAGCGAAACCGTGTTTGCCAACCTCATCATTATATTCTTGTCGAGCTTTTTCGCCTTTCGGCAACCGATATTCTTCGATTCGTCTTGAATACAGCTCAAACCATCGCGGCGTGATTTGTTTTTGCAGCCATTCGGGGAAAAACTCAGCTAATTCGTTTAAGGCGGCGCGGAGTGTTTCAACCACACTTTCCATCCGGCTTAAATGTCTTACTTTCGCCAAAATATGCGTCGAATCAGTTCTTTGTTTCCCGCCGGGTTTCAGTAGTTTTTTATCTTGGAAGCATACCAGCATCTTGTCCAAAAGTTTAGCTTCTTTGCCTTTTGTCAATAGTCTTTGCCCAAATTCAGACAAAATGCTGAAATCAAAGCCCGAGTCTTCAAGTTCTAAACTTAAAGCATATTTCCAATCAATCCGGGATCTGACGGCTTCCGCCGCCTGCCGGTCAGAAAGTCCTTCGGCAAACTGCATCACCGTAATCAGAGCCAATCGCCACGGAGAAAAAGCCGGTTGTCCGCGATTTGGAAACAGATCAGCAAAATCTGCATCTTCGTAAAAAGTGCCGAGTTCATCGCGCATTTTCAAATACAGATTGCCTTTCGGAAAAGCGGCGCGAGCAATGCGAGCGGTTTGTTTGGGAACGGACGGAACTGATTGTGGACGCGCGCGACATATTGATAATCCTCCTTAATAAACGTTGATTAGAGGAAATATTACGCTTGTTCTTGATCAACTGCAATGAATTCGCCAGCAGTATCTCATTTGGGGCAGATTTGCGGTTTTCCGACAGACTTCCGCTTTCTGCAAATTTACTGATTTCTATTTGCCACCGTTAGTTTTGATAAAGAACTCTGGCTCTGAGCAAATCAAAGTTTGTTCGTCCA
>JBBSIE010000064.1:0-22815 GCA_038232235.1 Pyrinomonadales bacterium
ATTCATTGATTCGATTTCTGTTTTATTTTCAGCGAACAAATAATTTTTTGCGCCGTCTGCGATACATTCATTGTAATAAATTTCCTCCGCATTTTTTCGCGCTTCGCAATTGCAAACGTCTGATTTTATTTTCGTAAATTCTAATTTATCTTCAATTTTCTTGATTCTCTGTTTTAACTGCATTTTCCAAAGCCTCCAGCCTTTCGATCACATCAAGTAATTCAACACCTTTGTTTGCCGCATCTAAAATGATTTGCGCGGCTCTGACTTCAACCGACGGATTTTCACAATATAAATTTCGTTTGAGAGTTTCGACAGCTTCACCAGTCGCCGTCTGAATTTGTCCGATTGACCTTTCAACCAAAGAACGCCGCGCCCGTCTATATTCCTTTTGAAAACTTTCATCTTCCAAATATCTGTAAATCGTCTTTTCCGACAATCCGCACGTTTTCGCCGCGTCCGAAATAGAAGCCGTGTTAAGCAAGGCGTTCAAGACTTTTTCTTTATTTGTATGTTTCGGCATATCTGATTATTTACTGTCAAAATCGGTCAAAGTCCGACATTTTCTTTTATTGTGTCGAATTTGTAGAGTTTTCCTCTCTCTTATTGAGTGTAATTCTTCTAGTTTTCAACTTTTTTAATATCAATTTCGATGCGCGGATTTGCTTTGTCATCAAAGCGGAAAGCGTGAATTTCGATGATTTGTTTGTCATCATCAAAGCAGATGCCTTTGAGCGCGTCTTGAGATATTTTCAAACGATTATCAAGATCACCTATTCTTTTTGGTCGAAACACTCTAAAAGTTACCGATAAATCACCAAAAAGCAGCTTCGCGCCCTGCCTTTTGGCAAGTACGGCAACGTCTGACTTAAACCGTCTGCCTTTGGCGGACGTGATGCGCCGTCCGCGAAAAGTTGCATAAAGTGAATTGACCGATGGCGGATAAGGCAAAATCAATTTTATTTCTTCATCTTTCATACGCTTAAAACAATTTCCCGAAGATTATCAAAATCAGTGATAAAAGTTTCCGCTTCCCGGTCCGACATTCCGCGCGCCATCAAAACGGCTTTTTGTTCGTCAAGAATCGTTTCAAAATCATCGAATAATTTTTCATCATTCAAAACCTTCTCGAGTTTGGAATTGTAGAAATTTACAAAAGACAAATCCGCTTCCGTTTGATTTTTGCCGAATCTGTCAAAAAAATTATCGAGTATTCTTTTTGGTTTTCTTTTCGTGATAATTTCCATATTTTTATGAAACCGTATAAAACGGCGTGTAACCTGTGTAACCTGTGTAACCTTACTGATTCTATTGGACTTAATCCGGTTACACGATTTATTTTAGTTGTGTAACCTGTGTAACCGCACAGCATTCGGGTTACACCGGTTACACGCTTTGTTTTTATTGTGTAACCGGGTTAAGTTCTTTGTTTTCAAAAAGGTTACACGGGTTACACAGGTTACACGGGTTTTATGGCACTTCTAAACATTTGCGGATTTTATAACTTCATTTTCATTTTCCTTTTCATCTGCCAACTCGAATATTTTTTGAGTGATGACATAGTAGCGTTGCTGTTTTCCGTCAATTTTGCAGTTTGTAGTAAATTTACCCGCCGCATCACCAACCAAACATTTTTTCTCGAATAATGCCGATTGAATTTTTCTGTAATCAAGTCCTTTACAAATTTCTTTCTGAAATACTGACGGAAAAATCAGATATTCAGTTTTATCATAAGTATTCTTTCTGATATATCCGGCGGCATTCGGAACGCGCTGGTTATCAAAGACAGTAGTTGAATTTATAGTTATCGGTGGATTTGATTTATAAAACCTGCTTTCGTTGGAATTGAGAAAATCAGCTACACGAATAATGCCGCGCTCGACATCGCTTTGCCCGTGTCCGATGCGTCCGTCCATCCATTGATGAAAAACAGTTTTGGCGGCTTCGTAGGCTTCGCCGGGTTGCCATTTGGTAATGTCCGCTTCCGTTGCCAGTTCGCCGCCGAGCGCAACCAAAGCAAAGCGCGCCGCAACTCTAAAAACTTCACTTGGAACTTTTTCTTTTTCCGGCAAAACGTCATTTATAAAATTATCTTTAAAACTGTGCCATCTTTCGCGGATGTCGCTCAAATCAATTTCCGTTAGCCAAGTTAAAAATTCTCTGATCGGGTTGCCGTAATACTGACAAGATGATGCTCTCAAATGATCGGAAAATGCTTGACCGCTTGGAAAGTCGTGTAAATTTTCAAACAATCCGAATTTGCCGGTATCAGCTTCGATGTCGCAAAGTCTGATTTCTTGACCGCCTTTGATTATTCCGCCGCTTTCCGTGATTTTGTCGGCAAGTGATTGTTCGCCGGTAGATAAAAAAAGTAAGTTCCAAGTTAGCGAATGACGCGCTTGCAGAGTTTTTGCCATTCGCAGTTTTCCGCGCCCGTTAGGAAGCATATAAGCCACGTTTCCAACTTCGCGGGTTTCGCATTCGCCAATTTCATCAAGACAAAGTAAAGCGTGATTATGGCCGGCGGCTATGACTTCTAAACCGTTCGCCGTCGCTTTCCAAGTCTGTGAAAAGCCGTGTTCAGAATCGCCGCCCCAAACCGAACCGGCAACTAATAAAGCCGTCGTTTTACCAGTCGAAGTTGAGCCGCGAAAATGAAAGCCGCCGCCCTGAATTTGAACGATTGGAAGCAGCGGCGCGGCAAAAGCTGTTGAAACGGCAAACAAAAGACGGGAATTATTTTTGCAGTAAATTGAGATATTTTCCTGCCATTCTGTTAATGTCCCGGATGTTTTGAAGTTATGATGTCCGTCATATTCGGTTTGATAAACGATCTCATTTTCAGATTCGCCGAAAGTTTCATTCGGCAAAATAAAACATTCGTTGTGCCAACCGATTTTGTCAGTCGAAATAATGACTTTTTCCGCTTGTGAAGTGGCAATATAAAAAGCAATTTTTTCGTGATGTTTCCGACTTGGCATTATTTCAAGCCCGTTTGATGCGAGATATTTTGCCAATTCCGCGCCCTGCGAATGGACAAATTCAATCGGCATTGCCCAACGATGCAGACGATTTTGAGAGTCTTTCCATTCTAAAAGCCGTCCGTAATTTTCGCCGGTTTCGGTTTGAGTTTCGGCAACGATTTTGAGCGGCGAACAAACTTTGAAAGATTCGCCGTTTTCGTCTGTGAAATAAACGCCCGGATTTTCGCCCATCCCGTTTTCTATCAACTCGAAATTATCGGCAATCGGCGTTTTTACCTTTTTCGGTTTTTGCGCGTTTTCCACTAATTCGAGAGCCGCATCAATTGCCGTCTTTACATTGTGATTTTTTTCAATCGCTCCCAAATAATCATCAATTCCTTTCGTGGCAATGCCTTCAAAATCTTTCGGCAAATCGAGATTAAATGTTTTGATATTCTTTTCTCTAAAAAAGTGGTTTATTCGATTTCTTGCAAACTTTACATTTGGCTTTTTGTCCGCGTCCGAATCAAAACAAATGATAACTTTCGCGCCTTTCCATTCGATTTGTTCAAATTCGGGAAGTCCGACGCTTGCCGAAACTTTTGCGCCGTTTGGCTGTGTGATCGTCGCTTTTGTTTTGTAATTATCCACGCCGCTAATTGCAAGCGGTATAAAATGCCATTTGTCGGATGTCCAATCATTTGACGCGATCCGAGCCAAAGCCAACGCCTTGAATGCGCCCTCAGTAATGATGATTATTTTTTTCTTTTTATCCGCAAGCCATTCGGCTTTGACCATCGGCGGAATGTAAAGCAGATTCTTACTTGTTCGCGGTTTGAGATATTTGCGTTTTTCCTTTAATTCGCCGTTGCCGGTTTTTTCGTAATCCGGTTTATCACGCCTAATCTCAAACTCAATGATTTTATTTGAGTTCCAAACATTAAAGTAAGGAATAGCTAAACCGTGATATTCCTTATCCTTTTGTGGTCGGTCAATTACTAGAATTTGATTTGCGGTATCTTCGGACACGCGCCGAATGCCGCCGAATCGCAAAGTTTTCTCGTCAAGAAAACTTTCGCCGCGATGTTCTTTGTCGGAGTCTGTAAGATTGAATGTTTTACTTATACCGATCTGCGAAATGATTTCGGGTTCGGTATAAATATCATCGGCATCAATGCTCTGTTGTGGTTTAGACATCAATTTTCACCTCCGAAGCCGTTTTGATTTTCCGGCGAACATTGTTTATAAAATCTTGTCGAAGTTCCGGCGAAACGTCTTTGTAAGATTGCCAACACGCCACGCAAAAACGAAAGACAAAGATTTGTATATTCGACAAATCAAATTGTCCGATTGGAATAAACTTGTCGCCGCGCATCCAAATCTCGCAGTTTAAGCATTGATATTTTTGATAACTTCGTTTAGAATCAAAGCTGTCAAAAAACAAATTTTTATCTTTATGAAAACTGAAGTTTACAGCTTTGGTTTTCTTTTTGTTTTTCATTATTTTTCTCCATTAGTTACAGCTTCTTTATTCAAATAAGCTGTTAAATCTTCATTCAGAATCAAAATTCGGCGCGATATTTTCCGAACCTTCAAATTTCCGGCGCGAATCTCATTCCGCAGAAACGATTTTGAAAGCGTCGTTAATTCGCTGACTTCATTAACCGAATAAGCCATTTTTCTATTTGTGTTCGTAACATCTGTAATCATTTTTCTTTTTCTCCTATCCGTAAAATTTCTAACCATTCAAGACTATCTGAAAAAAATTAGTGTTGTTTTGAGCAAGTTTTTGACTACTCTTAACTTCTAAAACAACTCAATAGTATAACTTTTGTTTGCAAAAGAGTTTTGCCTTTGCTAGACTTCATTATCTTGAAAATGCTCGATAATACCTAATCAAATTCAAGATGATTGCGTTTTTATTTTGCTTCTTAAAAATCGAATTAAATGTTATGCAAAAAATAAGATTGAAAATTCAAAAGCCGTCAGACGACTTTTTCAAGTTTTTGGAAACGGTCAATTTACTGCACGGCTGGCAGTTGCCGAGCTATTCGGTTTTGATTGAACATTTCAGATATGGGAACAGTGGCGAAGCGATTTGGGAAGCCCGCGACGCGACACAAAAGATTTTGCTCGAAACTATCAAAAGCCATTCCGAATTTTGCCGGTATATTTTTGGACAGTCGCCGGATGAAGAAATTTCCGACGATAAATTTTGGGAAAGAATACGTTTTTACGAAACATTCAGAAATGACCGCGAAACGCTTTTGCAGACGGTCGAAAAACTATCAAACAAATCAGCCACCGAAAACACCGGCAAAACATTTATCAATATCATTTCCGCGCAAGTTCTTATTGAAGTAAATCCGAGCGGTCAACTGACATTTAAGAATATCGGTTTTAAGAATTTCGAGAATCTTGATGTCAGACGTTTCAAAGTTTGCCCTGTTTGCGCTGATATATTTTGGGCGTTTCGTTCGGACAAAAAAGCCTGTTCAAAATGTTCGATTATTTACCGGCAAAGAGTGTTTCAAAACAAAAATAAAGCAGCAATAAAAGAAAAACGCCGCGCAAACTACGAACAAAATAAAAAACTTAAAGAATTGAGGAAAAAGAAAAATGTCATTATTTAGACGAACAAATTCAAAATACTATTGGTTCAAGTTCTATTTTAACGGCGAACTTATTCAAAAATCTTCGCAGGTTACAAATAAACGCGATGCTTTGACGGTTGAGAGCGCGTATCGCACGCAGCTTGCGCTCGGGAAACTCAAACTCAAACCGAAAGAAAAAGCACCGGCATTTACTCAAGCCGCCGATGACTTTTTGAAAATGTCGGAAGTTGAACACGCCCAAAAACCGAATTCATTTCGCCGCATCAAATATTCGTGTCAGTCTTTGAAAATCTATTTCAAAGAAACAAAGGTTGACCGCATCGAGCCGAAAGACGTGGAAAGTTTTATCCGTTGGCGTTCCCGGCAAACGTCGCAAAAGACCGGCAAGCCCGTAACCCGTGATACGATCAATTTAGAGTTGATTGCCTTAAAAACAATTTTCAAACGGCTTGTGTCAAAGGATATTTTAGATAAAAGCCCGGCGCGCGATATAAAGCAGCTTGCGCCGAATGAAAGAAGTTTTCACGTCATAACAGATGACGAAGAAAAGCTATATTTGATGGCTTGCCCGCAACCGCTTCAAGACGTGGCAACATTGATGTTCGCAACCGGGATGCGCCCTTCAGAGATTTACGAACTTAAGCGGCAAAATGTAAATCTCGAACAAGGTTTTTTGCGAGTCGTCGGAAGTAAAACAAAATCGTCAAATCGAAAGGTTTGGCTGTCGGACCGGACATCACAGATTTTTGAATCGAGAATTGATAGATTTACCTGCGAATATCTTTTTCCGAAAGGCGATAAAAACGGCGAATTGCCAACTTACCAATTAAATGATCAGCATCAAACGGCGATGAAACGGGCAAAGTTAAAGTTTCGGCTGTATGATTGCCGTCATACGTTTGCGACAAGAATTTTAGAAAATGGAGTTGACCTTTTAACTTTGGCTTCGATGCTCGGACATTCATCACTTGACGAAGTGATGCGATACGCGCATCCGTCGGAGTCGAGAAAAAAAGACGCGGCAAATCAAATGCAGAAAAGAAAAGCAAAAGCAGTCTAAAAATGTTAGATTTACAGCAACCGGCTACATAATTAGATACATAAAGGTTATTATGTATCACGAATTAGATTGTAAGTTATTACAAATAAACAGCTTAATCGAATAAATAAAAGAGAATTTTATGTTTACGGGAATTATTGAAGAATTAGGCAAAATTGCGGCATTAAAAAAATACGTGGGCGGCGCGAAATTGAAAATTGCGGCGAAAACCGTTACAAATAAAACAGATGAAGGCGATTCGATTGCCGTCAACGGCGTTTGTCTGACGGCTTTGAACATCAAACCGAACGAATTTTCGGCGGACGTTTCGGACGAAACATTGGCACGTTCAACGATTGGGGATTTAAAAATCGGCTCAAATGTCAATCTCGAACGCGCTGTAACGCCTTCGACGCGGCTCGGCGGACACATCGTGCAAGGTCACGTTGACGGCAAGGGAAAGTTTCTGCAAGCCTTTCAGGAAGGCGATTTTTGGACGGTTCGTATTGGATTTCCAAAAGATATTTCGCAGTATTTAGTTTACAAAGGTTCGATCTCCGTCGAAGGAATTTCGCTGACAATCGCCAATTTGAGCGATGATTATTTTGAAATTGCGGTCATTCCGAAAACCTGGGAACTGACAAATTTGGCGGGCTTGCAAAACGGCGACGAAGTTAATTTGGAAGTTGACGTGATTGCCAAATATGTCGAGAGAATTATGCTTTACGGCAAAACGGAAAGGAAAACGGAAAATATCACGATGGAAAAACTGCAAAAACTCGGATTTGTATGATTAAAATTTTGCAGGCTGAAACTCCTGAACAAATCGCAGAAACAAAAAAACTTTTCCGCGAATATGAAAAATGGCTCGAACTCGACATTTGTTTTCAGGGATTTGAAGCGGAACTCGCCAATTTGCCCGGCAAATATGCCGAACCGGACGGAAGGCTTTTGTTAGCTTTAGTTGACGGCAAAATTGCCGGCTGCATCGCATTGCGAAAGTTGGAAGAAAATATTTGCGAAATGAAACGACTTTATCTGCGCGACGAATTTCGCGGTTTGGGTTTGGGCAATAGACTCATCGAAAAATTGATCGAAGAAGCGCGGCTTATCGGTTACAAAAAAATGCGGCTCGACACTTTGCCGGATAAAATGACGAAAGCCGTAAAACTCTACGAATCTTACGGCTTTCGCCCGATTCGGGCTTATTATCATAATCAATACAGTGAAACGCTTTTTATGGAACTCGTTCTGGATAACTTCAACTAAACTTATTTGCTCGGAATAATTTGAAGTATTTGCGAAGCAGAGAAATATTTCACCACATTTTTTTCATTCCAAAAATTATTGACAGATTTTGAAGGGTTTTTTAAGATAAAACTGCTCTCCTTAACATCAAAATTTAAATATAAGGAATTAAAATTTATGCAAACAGCAACTCAAAGACGGAAAATCATTTCAGGTTTGATAATTTTTCTGACGCTGATTTTCAGCACGGCGACGCTTTCGGCGCAGCAGACGGACAATTATATTTCCGAGCGCGAACATGCGATTCAGCTTGCTAATGAAGAAAAATATACGGAAGCCTTGCCTTTACTGGAAAAACTCGCGGCTGACAAACGTGCCGATAAAGATATTTTTCTCGGAATCGGTTTATCGGCGTGGCAGCTTCAGAATTCGATAAAAGATAAAGCGGAGTGGAAAAAAATGCGGCTCAAGGCTCGCATTGCTTTTTGAAAGCCAAAGAACTCGGCATTTCCATTCCCGAAATTGATTTGATGCTCGCTTCCATTAAACCCGACGGAGGCGATAAAAATCAATCGGACAATCCGCAATCGCAAGCCGCTCAGGAAGAAGCGTTTAAAGCATTCGCCGCCGGTGATTTCAAGAAAGCCGCCGCTTCTTACGAAAAAGCCGCAAATCTTGACCCGACTCATTATGAAGCCGCGCTTTATACGGGTAATTCTTACTACGCGCTGAAAGATTACGACAAAGCCGGAATCTGGTTTGCCAAAGCCGTCGCGCTCGATCCGAATCGTGAAATTGCACATCGCTATTGGGCTGACGGATTGGCTTTAAGCGGCAATAAAAAAGGCGCAGTTGATAAATATCTCGATGCGATAGTTGCCGAACCTTACAGCAGTTCGGCGTGGCGCGGTTTGATTCAATATGCCCAAACAAACGACATAAAACTCGCGCATCCGAAGATTGAAATTCCGGTGGATTTTTCAACGTCAGGCGACGGAAACACAAAAATTACTCTGGGAATGGGCGATAAAAACGATGACGGCTCTTTTGCGTGGACGACTTACGGTTTATCGCGTGCCGCGTGGCAAACCGGCAAAGACGGCAAGTTAAGCAAAGAGTTTGTTAAAGCATATCCGAACGAAAAAGTTTATCGCCACAGTTTGGCAGAAGAAACAGACGCGCTGCACACGGTTTTGACGGTTTTAAAGGAAAGCAAAGATGTCAAAAAATTAACTCCCGCGTTAGCCGCTTTGAAAAAATTAAACGATGAAGATTTACTCGAATCCTATATTTTAACTGCCCGTGCAGATGCCGGAATCAAACGAGATTATGCAGATTATCGCCAAAATAATCGTGACAAATTGAAGCGTTATCTATCCGAATATGTGATGAAAAACGGCGGCAATCTGGAAGTTGATGCGTTGAAAAACTAGTCTTGAATTCAAAGTCCAATGTCCAAAGTCAAAAATAAACTGACTTTGGACATTGGACTTTAGACTTTAGACTTTGTTCTATTTCATTTCCTTACGCGGAATCTTCTCATCCATCATCGCCGTTTGATAAACAAAAGCAGCCATAATTGTTGCGGCTTGTTTCATATCTTCGGCTTGGATGCGGTCAAAAACATCTTGATTCGAGTGATGTGTCCGCGCGTCGTATTCGATTTCGTCCTGAATAAATTGAAATCCCGGAAGCCCGATGCGGTCAAACGAGAGATGATCCGTTCCGCCCGTGTTTGAAAGTGTCAGAGTTGACGCTCCCATATCTGAAAATGACGACAGCCACGTTTTGAAAATCGGCGCAGCTGCGGCATTTCCCTGCAAATAAACACCGCGGATTTTACCCGTGCCGTTGTCGAGATTGTAATAAGCGTCGAGTTTTTCATAATCCGTGCCTTTGACAAGTTCGGGTTTCGCCAGTTGTCCGCCACCGAACGCCGCCTGCATTGCGCTGCCGCCGCCTTTCATCTCGCCGAAATGCTGCTTGACATAATTTGAAGAACCAAAAAGTCCCTGCTCTTCGCCCGACCATAAAGCGACGCGAATTGTGCGGCGCGGTTTTAATCCCAACGCTTGAATAATTCTCGCCGCTTCCATCGCCACGGCAACGCCTGCGCCGTTGTCGGTTGCGCCCGTTCCGGCGTGCCACGAATCCATATGTCCGCCGAGCATCACGATTTCATCTTTTAATTTCGGGTCTGTTCCCGGAATTTCGGCAATAGTGTTGTAAGCCATCGGGTCTTTATCGTCATATTCGGCTTTGATGTTGACGGTCATTTTCAGCTTTTCGCCTTGTTTTATCATTCTCACCAGACGATTGTAATGTTCGGTTGCCAAAGTCATTTGCGGCAGCATTCGGCTTTCGGCTTCTTTTTGCTGTGCCGACAGGCGTTTGCTGCTGAAAAAATCTTCGGGACTTTTCGGAACTTCCTGCGCGACATCGGCTTGCTGAACAAAAATCGTTCCGCCGCTTCCATTGCGGCTGTTGTCAACGATGACCGCCACGCCTTCCTGCATCAGAAAATTCATTCGTTTTGCACTTTGCACAAATCTGTCCATAAACATTTTCATTCTTTCGGGCGAAATTCCGCCGTTATTATTTCGCGGAACAGTTGCCGGATCGGGAGCTTCCGCCATTTTCGCCAGTTCTTCATCGGTTCGGCGGCTTCCCATCGGTTCAAAACTAGCTTTAACTTCGCGCTCGTCGGAAACCAAAACGATTTTACCTTTTAACTGTCCTTTGAATTTGTCATAATCGGCATCCGTTTTCGGAGCGAAATAGACGACATCAGCCGTTATTTCGCCGTTTGTCGAAGGCGACCACGCTTTCGGATACGCAATCAGCGGAATATCATACGGCGCGACAATCTGCGCGTCAAAATTTTTCAATGTCCAGCCGCGCCCGAACGGACCCCACGCTTCGAGATGGGCGTTTTTCAAACCCCATTTCGCCATCGTGTCGCGCGTCCATTCGTTAGCGTGTTTCATCGACGGCGATCCGGTCAAACGCGCCCCGATGACATCTGTCAGATAACTCAAAGTCTGCATCACCTGTGAATTCTTCGAGCCTTCTTCTTTGATTTTATCAATTACATCCTTCGGTGCCTGATACGGCGCAGGCGCGGCTGCCTGTCCGAAAGCAAACGTCGGAAACAGAAAAGCGTAGAGCACAAAGACGCTCAACAATCTACGTTTTAACATTATAAATTCTCCTGAAAATTTGATTTTTTGACTTTTGATAGAAAAGTTTGGCTGTTAATACTGACAAAATCCGCGAAAGGTTTCACTTTTATATGTTCTTCCGACTTTTGATTGCTTTTATTCACTGACCGACTAATGTAGAATTTTTCAATCATACTGAGAAATTGCTCAAAATATGGAAAAAAAAGAAAAAGTCATTATTGGATTGGCGGTTGCCATAACAATTATCGCCGGAATTCTGCATTATGTCGGCGTGAATGAAGTCATCGGGTTTTTCGTAACGGCGGCGGCTTTGGCTTTGCTGGCGGTTGTCGTCGGCGATGCCACCGAACAACTCGGAAGCCGTTTTGGTCCGGGCGCGACGGGAATTCTACAATCGGGTTTGGGAAATTTGCCAGAACTTTTCGTCTGTATTTTCGCTCTTCGCGCTGGCTTGGCAAATGTTGTTCAGGCGGCTTTGGTCGGCTCGATTTTAGGAAATTCCCTGCTCGTTTTCGGAATGGCTTTGTTTTTAGGCGGATTGAAAAACGGCACGCAGCGTTTCAAATCCGAAACGCCGAAAATGATTGCGACTTTGATGATTCTGGCGGTTGCCGCTTTGATGATTCCGACTCTAGCAAAGGAACTTCACACGCCCGCCGAACCGCACGTTGACAGTCTTGATATTTTTTGCGCGATTGTGCTGCTCGTTTTACTTGCGGCAAGCACTATTTTTTCCGTCAAAGGCGACAAAGCAGTCAGCCCGAATCCCGAAGACAGTGACCAACATCCCGAATGGTCTTTGGGTTTGACGATTGGGATTTTAGCCGTCGCCGGAATCGGCGCAGGTTTTGTTTCCGAATGGTTTGTATCTGCGCTGGAGCCGGCGATGAAAGCATTAAATATCACGGAAGCATTTGCCGGACTCGTGATTGTAGCAATTGCCGGAAACGCCATTGAAAACATTGTCGGAATTCAACTTGCGTGGCGTAACCAAGCCGATTATGCCGTCAGCGTAATTTTAAATAGTTCGCTGCAAGTTGCGCTCGGTTTGTTTCCAGTTTTGGTTCTGCTTTCGTTTGTTCTAGGCGGCGCAATTCTGACGCTGACTTTATCGCCTTTATTAGTCGTCGCGCTTGCTTTATCAACCGTCGTTACGGCATTTGTCGTCTATGACGGCGAATCAATCTGGCTCGAAGGATTAGCATTAGTCGGTCTTTACTGCATAATCGCCGCATCTTTCTGGTGGGGCTAATCTTGAAAGGCGAAAGGGTAAAGGATAAAGACAAAAGAATAGTTTTTAATTTACCCTTTCGACTTAATGATTTTGTGCATCTTTTTATATAAAAAATAATTCTAAGTTTCAAATATTTTACCGTTTTTGAAATAATTTTCTAACTAAAGCGGTTTATACTTACAGAGTAAATTATCAGGAGAAATTTTTATGATACCGGAAAAACAAAAAGAATTGTCCGAATCGGGCTATGACATTGCGCCGATCAGCGCGGAAACACGCGAACGATTGGCACAAAATTTAACAAAAGAAGAATATGATGTTCTTCTCAAACAAGGGACGGAAGCACCGTTTTGCGGTAGTCTTCTGGATAATAAAAAGGCGGGAGCTTATGCTTGTCGTTTATGCGGATTGCCGCTTTTTGACTCAAAATCAAAATTTACTTCAGGCACGGGTTGGGCGAGTTTTTACGAGCCGTTTGACGATGAACATATCAGAGAAATACGCGATACAAAATTTGGAATGGTGCGAACGGAAACGCGCTGCGCCCGCTGCGACGGGCATCAGGGTCACGTTTTCCCTGACGGTCCGCAGCCAACCGGACAGCGTTATTGTATAAACTCGGCTTCACTTGAATTTTTCCCGGAAGGCGAAGATATTCCGCAACATACAAGCTAAATGTTTTCTAATTTATAAATGGAATCGAGCCGAATTAATGAATTAATTCGGCTCGATTATTTTGTTTCAGAAGAATCTGACAAGAATAGCAAAATTATCAAAGTCTTATAAATAAATCATCGCTTTGACTTAAAATCCGTTTCTGAAAAGCATATTTTATGATTTTTTTTATAACTAGAAGTTCTTTTTCTACAAAAGGTTGAGCTTCAAAAATAATTTGACGAGAAATTTCTTCTTGTAATTTCTCAACTAATATTGTATAAATCATAGCGGACAATACATTTCTTGTTTTTTGATAAGGAGATAATAATGAATTTAAGCAAAAGTTTTCTAGTAACTTTCCTGAGTCTTTCCCTTGTTTCTTTTTCTTTCCTGAGTTTAGCAATCCAAAATGTTTCCGCCCAAGAAACCAATATCGCATTACAGCGCGGTTTTAGAACCGGCTATTCGGACGGCTATATGTCCGGCTACCGCGATACGATTGATAACGCGGCGAAAAGCTATAATAAACACAGTGAATATACACGCGCCGACCGTGCTTTTAACAAAGATTATGGTTTGCTCGAAGATTACCGCGACGGTTATCAGCAAGGTTTTGAAGCCGGATATGATACCGGATTTGAAAAACGCTCGTTTGACGCGACTATTCCATCAGGTTTAGTAAAACGCGGCGTTGTGGCGGCGAAAACAAGCGTTGAACCGGCAATCGAAGAAAAAATTCCTGAAACGACTGTCGCCGACACAACCGTCGCCGAACCAGCCGTTCCTGAAACGACCGCTGCCGAAACGACAACGACTGCCGGTACACAAAATACAACGACAACCGTAACTGCCGCGCCCGTTCAACAGCCAAATCCGGCAACCCAAACGGAGAACGTCAGATATTTGAAGCCCGACGAAAACACGCTTCTCATTCCGACGGACACCGAATTAATTGTCGAATTGCTTGATAACATCAACACCGAACAAAACCGTGAAGGCGACAAATTCACGGCGCGGGTTATTTCGCCTTATGAACTTGCCGGTGCGACCGTCGAAGGCAGAATTTCCAAAATTCAAAAACCCGGCAGGATCAAACGCCGCTCGGAAGTTCTTTTATCATTTGACCGGATTATTCTGAATGACAACCGCTGGAGTAATTTCAACGCAATTTTAATTGAAGTTTTACCAATTAAAGGTGATAATGTCCGTCGGGTTGACGATGAAGGAATGGTCGAAGGGCGCAGTTCGGTCAAAAAAGACAGCATCACAGTCGGCGCAACCACCGGAACAGGTTTAGTCATCGGCGCGATTGCCGGCGGTCCGGTCGGCGCGGCAGTTGGCGCAGGTGTCGGTGCGGCTTTCGGTGTCGGCGCAGTTGTCGTTGAGCGCGGAAAACACATCCGGCTCAATCAAAATCAACAGCTTCGTATTAAATCGGCTTATGATACTCAAATCAGATAATCAATTGCGAATTTCACATTAAGCTTTGAATATTTCGTAATTTATTACCGGTCACTCTCGACGTAAAATTTGCCGATTTTGCGTCGCTGCATTCCACGAGATTGAGCAAGGTTTTTTGTTCTCCTTTTTGGCTTTGCTGAATCTCGTGGGTGTTTTTTTTATGATAATCGCTTTGCTGACCGATTTCGGAATACAAGATTACTTTGTAGGAGCGATGAAAGGCACAATTTTGTCTATCAATAAAGAAGCGCAAATTATTGACATCACTCACGAAATTCCGCCGCAGGATATACAATCCGCAGGTTTTACACTTCGCGCCTGTTATCGTGATTTTCCAAAAAAAACAATTTTCACAGCCGTAGTTGATCCCGGAGTCGGTTCTGACAGAAGAGCGATTCTGGTCGAAACGGCAGATCATTATTTCATTGCGCCGGACAACGGATTACTAAGTTTTATTTTTAACGAAGATAAAACTTTTCGTGTATTTGAATTGGCAAATGAAAAATATTTCAAACATCCCGTAAGCGACACATTTCACGGGCGCGACATTTTCGCACCTGCCGCCGCACATCTCTCAAACGGCGTAAAACCTGATGAATTCGGCAATAAACTGAAAGATTTTGTGCGTTTTGAAGAAGGCAAGCCGCGAAAATTTTCAGATGACAAAATCGAAGCCGAAATTATTCATACAGATCGTTTCGGTAATTTGATTTCAAATCTCAGAAAAGAAGATTTGCCCGACGATTTCGCAGTTACAATCAATGGGAAAAAAATTCTCAAATTACAGCAGTTTTTTGCCGAATCGAATAAAGGCGAACTTTTTATGATACTGGGAAGTTCAGGATTTTTAGAAATAGCAGCGTTTCAAGATTCAGCGGCAAAATTATTAAAAGTCGGTATCTCGCAAAAACTTCTGTTGGAAAAAAACCAGTGAAATAAAGCCTATACTTGTCAGTTGCAATTTGTTTTGTTAAATTTAAAGCACCGAAAAATTTATAAACATAAGGATATAACACTAATGAGTACAGCAACAGAATCAACCGCCGCGACAGCCGGACTTCGCGGTGTCGTCGCCGCGCAGAGTAGAATCGGTGATGTCAACGGTGAAAAAGGCATTTTAATTTATCAAGGTTATGACATTCATGATTTAGCCGAAAATTCGACGTTTGAAGAAGTCGTGTATCTGCTTTGGAACGGACGTTTGCCGCAAGCGCGTGAACTCGCCGATTTCATCAAGCAATTTCAGTCGAATTACGAAGTTCCCGATCAAATTTTGGAAATGATGGAAACCTTTCCGAAAGACGCGAATCCGATGGACGTTCTTCGCACGACGGTTTCCGCGCTTGATTTCTTTGACAAGGAAGGACACGGCACTGACAGCGAAGCAGCGTTAAAAACTGCCGTCAAACTAACCGGACAATTGCCGACGCTGGTTGCCGCTTGGGACAGAATTCGCAACGGTAAAGTAATTGTCGCGCCCGATAAAAGTTTGAGCATCGCGGAAAACTTTCTGTATATGCTGCGCGGCGAAAAACCGGAAACCGACGAAGCCAGAATGTTCGATATTTGCTTGATTCTGCACGCCGATCACGAACTTAACGCTTCGACCTTTACGACGCGCGTCGTTGCCGGCACGTTGGCGGATATTTACGGCGCGGTAACAGCCGGAATCGCCGCTCTCGCCGGACCGCTGCACGGCGGCGCAAATACGAAAGTGATGGAAACACTCAAGGAAATCGGCAGCGTCGAAAACGTCGAACCGTGGCTCGACAAAGCATTGGAAGAAAAACGCAAAGTTATGGGCATCGGACACGCCGTTTATAAAACCGAAGACCCACGCGCGACGTGGCTTCGTAAATTCTCGAAACAGTTGGGCGAGAAAAAAGGCGAAACCAAATGGTTTGAAATGTCGCAGAAACTCGAAAAGTTGATGCACGATAAAAAGGGAATGTTTCCGAACGTGGATTTTTATTCGGCTTCGACCTATTATTTGATGGGAATTCCGCTCGACCTTTATACGCCAATTTTCGCACTTTCGCGTATTTCCGGCTGGACGGGACATATTTTGGAACAATATGCCAATAACAAACTGATTCGTCCACGCGCCGAATACGTCGGCGAACGCGATTTGAAATATACGCCAATTGAAGAACGCTAAACTGGCGAAAATGCGAAACTGATTAGTTTAAGCCAAAAATGCGGGAGGAAGTTTCCCCGCATTTTTGATTTTAGGATCCGTAAAAATTCAATTGTCTTTTTTTGCTTCTATTGTTTTTACTTTAATTTCTTTGTTTTCTTCCGACTCTGAACTTTTATTGACCGCCTGTTGATCGTCGTCATTCAAAGAAATACCGAAAATTTTCGGATCGTTGATAAATTCCGCAAGTTTTTCAGGGCTGAACGTGGCGCGAATGACGGCGGCTTGTTCTTTATCAATCGTCACGAGCGCGATTTTCACATTGTTTCCGGCTTCGCGCATATACATATAAACCTGCTGTCCGTCGCGCGAACGGATGTGAAAAACCGGACTCCAATTCGCGTCGAACGAATTTCGCATCGCCATCTGCATTTCTACATCGAGCGATTCTTTTGAAAATTTCAAATCTTCAAACAGCGTGACACTGAAACTTTTCACGCCCGCCGGACGCGCGACGCTGACGGCGAGACGCGCCAGCCACATCATCGGGATTTTGACCTTTTTCGCCTGATATTTTGTTTTCAAATGATTGACGATTTTGTCATATTCGCCGCCTTTCGCGTTCGTTTGCGGCGCGTTGAAGGCGAAAATCACGAACAGGAGAAACAGCGCAATTAAAATTTTCTTTTTGATTTCCATCTGATTTTCTCCTTATTGGTTTTTGGGTTTCGGCTGATTATCGCGTTCGATGTCAATTTTCGGAATGTTCATTTTGCCGCTCATTTCCATCAGCATATCAATATCAATCGGACCGATGACGTTGACGACGGCGATGCTTTTCGTATCGGACACGACGACCGCCACGCCGCTCATTACGTTGCCGGCAAACATCGTGTAAACGTCAACTTTTTGATTATTCTTTTTACTGTGAACATTTGCCAGTTTTTCCCAACCCGGCGCGTTTAACTGCGCTCGAATCTGGTCAACGTCGGCGACATTGTATTCGTTTTCGTTGGCAAAATTGTAAACTCTGACGTAAATTCCCTTGAGTCCATTGATCGCCTGACCGACTTTTTTCGCGTCTTCGTCGTTGACTTTGACCATCACGCGCTTCGCCAAATCGAGCATTTTCCCGTCAATATTTACTTCGACGACATCCTGCGCTCTGGTTTCCAGACCGTTCAAATTTTCAAAATGCAGCCGCGCCGCGTCCTGGGCGTTTGCTGTAATTGCCGCAAAAAGAAATATCATCGGCAAAATAATTTTTAATGATTTCATTTTTTTCTCCTAAATAAATTTATCGTTCGTTTTTATCAACAACTTTACTTTCTTCAATATTGTCAATTTTGTCCGTTACCAATTTCAGTTTTGAACTCGTTATCGAAAGCGCGAGCATCAGTTGGTCGTAAGCGTATTTTTCCTGCTTCGTCAGTTTAACCGTCGGTTTTTCAACTTCGAGGTTTTGAGCAACAATCGAATCGTCCGGCTTTTTAATTTCAATGTTTCGCATCGTCAATTTATTCTGACGAATAACTTGCGGAACTACTTTTTTAACATTTGTAATTTTCCGTTCGACTGATTGCTTTGGCTTTTCAACTTTTTTGACAATCGAATCCGCTTGCTTTTCAACCGGAATTTCTTTCACAGTATTTTCGGCAATTGGCGGCGAAATTATCTCAGACGAATCTTTTGCAACTTCTATTTTGTTATCGGAAAACTGAAACCAAAATCCCAAACAAATCAGTAAAACTGCCGCAAAAGATGCAAAGGCAAATGATAATCGAAAGAACTTGCGCGAAGTTTTCTTCTCAAACGGAATAACTTTCGCCGGAAGTTTGGGCGGCGCAGTTTCCTGATAACGAAACGCTTTTAACGCATTTTCCAGTTTTTCGATTTCGGGATCGCTGCCCGTTTTGTTCCAAAGATAATCTTCTTTCATCTTTTTACTCCGAGTTTTTGCCGCAACATTTTCATTCCGCGATGCAGATTCACGCGCACCGATTCGGGCGTTAATCCGGTTTGTTCGGCGATTTCGTTTCCCGTCATTCCTTCAATCAGCCGCAAAATTAGAGTTTCTTTATAAGTTTCAGGCAGCGCACGAATCGCCGTTAAAATCTCTCGCGCTCGCGCGTTTGAATCGTTTTTACCTTTTACATCTTCGGTCAATTCTTCCGTCGGTTTTAACTGCCGATAAAATTCCGTTGCGCGATTTCTCGCAATCATCGCCAGCCACGCGCCGACTGCACTTTTTTCTCTGAGCGTGTGCAGATTTTTGTACGCGCTCAAAAAAACTTCCTGCACAATGTCGGCAGCTTCATCGCGCGGCACACGCGCCAGCACAATGCCGTGAACCATCGGCGCGAACATTTTGTAAAGTTCGCCGAAGGCTTCTTCGTCGCCCGCGCAGACACGCTCGACAATCCGCGATTGCGCTTGTGCCTTTTCACTGATCGGCGCGGCTTTAGTTTCGCTTCGGGCGAATAGAAAAATATTTCCCGTCATTTCGTTTTCAGGCATTTTTTTCAAATTGATGAATGATGAAAACCGGCTCTAATGTATTCCCGTTAATATAGACGAACTGAAATCAAAAATGTTAACGAAATAATTGAAATTTATCGTAAAAACTTTCCAAAATGTTAAAAATTACAAAATGACTATGTAATATCGAAATAATGAATTAAAATACTGTCCAGCGTTAATCAACCCAAACATTAGAAAATTTAAGGAGTTTAATAAAATGAGAGAGATGTTTTGTGCTTTAACATTAGTATTCATTATTATTGTTATCGGCAACACCGTAATTGTTGCCCAAACCGATATGAAACCACCGATTGCAAAAAAAGAAACGAAAATTACAAAAGTCAACGGCGTTGAGCTGAAAGACGATTATTATTGGCTGCGCGACCGCAACAAAGAGAAAAATCCGGCGATTCTTGAATATTTGAACGCCGAAAATAAATACACGAACAGCTTTATGGATTCGCATAAAGGCTTTGTTGACGATCTTTACAAGGAAATGCTCGGACGCATTAAACAGGACGATACTTCCGTGCCGTATAAAAAAGGCGATTATTGGTATTTCACCAAAACGGAAGAAGGCAAACAATATCCGGTTTATTACCGGAGCAAAGCGAAAGAGGGCAAAGATGCCGAAGTTTTGTTAGATCAAAACGAGATGGCGAAAGATTATAAATACTTTGCCATCGGCGAATTTGACGTTTCCGACGACGGCAATATTTTGGCGTTTGCGACCGATACGACCGGATATCGTCAATATACTTTGCAGTTTAAAGATTTGCGGACGGGAAAAATTTACCCGGAAAAAATCGAGCGCGTAACTTCGGTGGCGTGGGCGAACGATAACAAAACCGTTTTTTATGTGACCGAAGAAGAAGTCGAAAAACGTTCGGACAAAATGTTCCGGCACGAAGTCGGCACGGACAAAAACGATTTGACTATCGAAGAAAAAGACCCGCTTTATAATATCGGCGTGACGAAAACGCGTGACGACAAAATGATTATGCTCGCGTCTTTTGCGAAAACTTCGCGCGAATATCAATACATTCCCGCCGATAAACCGTCAGAGAAGTGGAAAATTGTCGTGCCGCGTTCCGAAGGACACGAATATTCGGTTGACCATTACGGCAACGAATTTTACATCACGACCAATAAAAACGCCGAAAATTTCCGCGTCGTTCGCGTTCCCGTTTCCGATCCGTCGGAGAAAAACTGGAAAGATTTTATTCCGTATAATCCGGCGATAAAAATCGAAAATGTCGAGTTTTTCAAAGATTACGCGGTTGTTGCCGAACTCGAAAACGGTCTGGAATATCTCAAAGTGATGGATTTGAAAACGAAACGCGCTTCAGCCAGAATCGCCACGCCGGAAAACGTCTATACGATGAGTTTGGGAACGAATCCCGAATTTGACACGCCCGTTATTCGCTACAATTACGCTTCGATGATTACGCCGGTTTCGACTTACGAATACAATTTCAAAACGCGCCAAAGCGAACTGCTGAAACAGCAGGAAATTCCGAGCGGTTATGACAAATCAAAATACGAAACGACCAGAGTTTGGGCGACGGCACGCGATGGCGTAAAAGTTCCGGTTTCTATTGTGATGAAAAAAGGCACAAAACTCGACGGTAAATCGCCGATGCTGCTTTACGCTTACGGTTCCTACGGCGCATCAATGACTCCGAATTTTTCGACGGCGCGTTTAAGTCTTGTTGATCGCGGAATGATTTACGCCATCGCGCATATTCGCGGCGGCAGCGAACTCGGCGAAAATTGGCGGCTCGAAGGCAGAATGTTTAAGAAATTAAACACCTTTTACGATTTTATTGATTCGGCGAAATGGCTCGTCGCCAACAAATACACATCGAGCGATAAATTGGTGATTCAAGGCGGCAGCGCGGGCGGAATGTTGATGGGCGGCGTGGTCAATATGTCGCCGGAAACTTTTCACGCGGCGATTGCACAGGTTCCGTTTGTTGATGTCATTAACACGATGATGGACGCGAGTTTGCCGCTGACGACCGAAGAATGGATCGAATGGGGCAACCCGAACGAGAAAAAAGCGTTCGATTATATGATAAAATATTCGCCGTATGACAACGTGAAAGCGCAAAATTATCCGAATATGCTGATCGAAATTTCGCTGAACGATTCGCAGGTTCCGTATTGGGAAGGCGCGAAATTTGCCGCCAAACTTCGCGCGATGAAAACCGACGACAATGTAATTCTGCTCAAAACCAATATGGGCGCAGGACACGGCGGTTCTTCGGGACGCTACGACCGATTGAAGGAAATCGCCTTTGATTATGCGTATGCTTTGAGCCAAGTCGGAATTACTCAGTAACAAAACGAAGAATTTTTACAGGGATAATAGGATTAACAGGGATAAATCATTTTATTTTGATTTTAAAATCCCATTTATCCTGTAATCTCTGTGAATTTTTTCTGTATTTTTGAAAACTTTCTAATTTGTGAGAACAATCTTTCCAAACGCTTTTGATTCAATAACTTCGTGATGAGCTTTGGCAGCTTCGGCAAGCGGGAATGTTTTGCCGACAATCGGGTTCAAATAACTTTCCGACAAGCCCTTATAAATTGCTTCGTGAATTTCTCGAAAATCTTCGGTTGAAGCGTTAAATAACGACATCCCGCGAATCATCGCATCTTTGCCCATCGTCAAGCGCGGGTTAAAGTCAATCGAACCACGATTTCCGATAATTGTAATTCTGCCGAACATCGCCAAAACATCAAAATCTTTGACGAGATTTTCGTTGGCGAGCATTTCCAGAATAATATTTACGCCTTTTCCGTCCGTCGCGTCTAAAATTTCTTCGAGATAATTTTCTTTTGAATGGTCGAAAACGAAATCCGCGCCCTGTTCTTTGACGAGCGATTTTCCATCTTCCGAACTCGCTGTTCCGATAATTTTCAAACCAGCATTTTTCGCCCATTGAACGGCGGCAATTCCGACTCCGCCGGACGCGCCGTGAACCAAAACCGTTTCGCCTTTTTTTGCTTCGGCTTTTTGGAAAAGTGCGCGATAGCTCGTTGCGTAAGGCACAAAAACGCCCGCGCCCTGTTCAAACGAGATATTTTCCGGCAGTTTGTGAACTTGGTTTTCTTCGCACAAAGCAAATTCGGCGTAAGTTCCCGAAATCGAATCCGCCGTATAAACACGATCTCCGACTTTTACTTTCTCGACATCCGCGCCGATTTTTTCAACAATTCCCGCCGCGTCCTTGCCGGGCGTGTAAGGAAGTTCCGGTTTGTTCGCGTATGTTCCCGAACGAATATACGTATCGACCGGATTGATTCCGGCGGCTTTAACGCGTACTAAAACCTGCTTTTTTTCTGGCTTCAAATCGGAAACTTCTTCAAGTTTCATCTGTTCCGGCGTGCCGAATTCCCTGACGATAATTGCTTTCATATTTAAAATAGATTAGCCACGAATCGCGCGAATAACACAAGTTATTTTAAAAATCTTGTTCGTGTTATTCGCGCGATTCGTGGCTAAAAAAACTGAAACTAAATGTACTTATCAATGACTTTTGAAATCGCTTCGCGCGAAACCGCGCCGACGATGCGTTCTTTTTCCTGTCCGCCTTTGAAGACAATCAAAGTCGGAATGCCGCGAATACCGAAACGTTGCGGCACGTTCATATTTTCGTCCACATTCATTTTATAAACGCCCGCTTTGTCGCCGTATTCTTCCGCAATCGCTTCGACCGACGGCGCGATCATCCGGCACGGTCCGCACCA
>JBBSIE010000065.1:0-22105 GCA_038232235.1 Pyrinomonadales bacterium
AGTATGTTTTTCACCCTGGCGATAACCTTTTTCTAAGGCTTCGCTTTCTGCTACACTCAGTTCAAGTTTCTTGATTTTCCCCATTTCGGGAAATAATATACCATCTTTTTGTCCGACTACTTATCAACTAAAACATTATCCATTAAAATTGGGCGGATAATAGATAAGTTCGACGATTTGCCCGCCAACGCCTTTGGTGTAAAAAGACGAAGTTCCGTCGCGGTGCGGTTTGATCGGGCGACCTTCTTTTTCGGCGGCTTGTTTCAATTCTTCCATCGTTTCGACCCGCAAACCGAGATGCGTCGGATGTTTTGAATTCGGCGGCAAAAGCGCGATGCCGAAACCTTTCGCGTCGCGCATCATCGCCCAATCTTCGTAAATTGTTTCGACCGTAAAACCCAAACGCTTATATTCTTCGACATCTTTTTCGAGGTCTTCACATTTGATTGCCAAATGATCAACCGCGCCTGTAAATCGTAATTCTTTTTCATTCTGCATAAAATTTTCCTCTTTATATAATTCTAACAAGTAATAAATGCAAAGCGAAAGGCGAACGGACGAACAACTTTTGTTAATGGTAAATTACGGCTGGTTAATGATAAATTAAAATGAAGATTGAAGATAATTTTTAATTTATGAACATCGGAATCACTGTTTATCCAACTTACGGCGGAAGCGGAATTGTCGGCTCGGAATTAGGGCGTGAACTCGCGGAGCGCGGTCACAATGTCCATTTTATCTCGTCAATGTTGCCGACGCGCCTCGTCGAATTGAGCGAGCGCGTGCATTTTCACGAAGTCGAGATGATGACGTATCCATTGTTCGAGCATCAGCCGTATGATTTGGCTCTGGCGACGAAAATGGCGACGGTCGCGCGGGCGGAAAAACTGGATTTACTGCACGTTCATTATGCGATTCCGCATTCGATTTCGGCGATTCTCGCCCGCGAATCAATCAAACAGAAACGTTTTGTTCCCGTGATTACAACACTTCACGGAACGGATATTACTCTGGTTGGCGCGGACAGAAGTTATCTCCCGATTACGCGCTACGGTTTGCAGCAGTCGGACGGCGTAACGGCGGTTTCCAAATTTTTGAAACAGGCGACGATTGAAACTTTCGATTTTGACGAAATCGAAGTCATTCCGAATTTTATTTGTCCGCAGATTTATCAAAAAATCGAAGATTCGCCTCTGCGCCGCGAACTCGCGCCGAACGGAGAAAAAATTCTCGTTCACGTTTCCAACTTTCGCCCCGTCAAACGTCCATTCGACTGCATCGAAATTCTCGCCAAAGTTATCGAAAAAGGCGGCAAAGCAAAATTAATTATGGTCGGCGACGGACCGGAACGCGCCGCTTGTTTGTACAGAGCCGAGCAGTTAAACGTCAAAGAAAATGTTGAATTTGTCGGCAAACGCGCAAACATCGCCGATTATTTGGGCATCGCCGACATTTTTCTGCTGCCGTCCGAATTGGAATCGTTCGGACTCGCCGCACTCGAAGCCGCCGCCTGCGACGTTCCCGTTATCGCCACGCGCATCGGCGGCATTCCCGAAGTCGTAACCGACGGCGAAACGGGATTTTTAAGCGACATCGGCGATACGGAAAAAATGTCCGACGATGTAATGAAACTTCTGAACAATGAAGAAATGCGCTTAAACTTCGGCGCAAAATCGCGCGAACTCGCCGTTTCACGTTACAGTTCGGAAATTATCATTCCGCATTACATCCATTTTTACGAAAAGATTCTCTCGCAGAGCGAACAGCAACAAAAAGCATAAAATTTATCTAACACCGATGCGTTTCCTTACCAATTCTTCTACGCTCAGATTCGGATTACTGCGAATAAACTCGGCATTTATTTTGAAAATTTTCATCTTGACGAGTTCTTCGACGGAAAGATTATTCAAACCCGTGTTTTTAACTTCGCTGATAAATTCCGGTGTGATTTTGAAAATCTGCATTTTTACCAAACTTTCAAAAGGCTCGTTATCAAAACCCATCGCGCTGACCTGTCGAACGAAATCGGCATCAATTTTGAAAATTCGTGCTTTTACCAAATCATCAAACGTCAAATTAGCAAAACCGCTCGTTTTCATTTCCAGCATAAATTGCGAATCAACTTTAAAAATCGCCGCCTTGAAAAGATCGTCAACATCGAGTTTGCCAAAATTCGCCGACAGCAAATCGTCGGCTAAAGTGGTCGTAACATTCAAATTTGTCGCGGCGAAAAGTCTGTTTTCAGTGTCGCGCTCGTTTTTTGAAGAACTTTTTTCAAAATCGAAGCCGCGCGATTTCATTGCCGAAACAAACTGCGGATTTGCCGTAAAACGAAAAGTTCCCGCGCCTTTGCCGTTTGTAAAACTGCCTTCACAGTCAATCGTTCCGGCTTCACGCACCAAAGAAAATTTGACCGCGCCGTTATTTAACGCCTGTTCGCGCGATAATCCCTGCAAATCGGCAAAATTATAACTTTGTCCTGTTTGATTTCTGCCGCCTTTTTCGCTGCGGCGTTCAAAAGATAAATAAATTTTGTCGGGTTTTTCGGCTTTGGTTGTTGCCGTCCAATCGCCTGTCGAAGTTGTTTGCGCGACAATTATGTATGAGCCGAAAACCAGTACGACAATCGCCAAACTAAATAATGGAAATATTATATTTTGTAATTTTTTAGACATATAAAAGAACTCCTCAATTTTAGATTTTATTTGCGTTACAAAAGGAAAACACCGCAAAGCGATGTTTTATGACAAGTTTATTTTGATGAATGGCAGAGCGAATTTACGGTTTTCGATTGAGATTTTGATTTAGACTGTGAGCGATCATCTTGGCGCGAAGTTTGGCATTTTCCGCTGTTTCTCCGGCAAATAATCTGTCAGCCGTCGCGCTGAAGATTTTGACCCAATGCTGAAAGTTCGACAAAGTCAGAGGCGATTTTGCGTGTAAAATTTGATGAACAAACAACGGATTACCAAAATAGACGGGTTTGCCGAAAAGTATTTTTTCCCAGAAATCAACAATTATCGGCAAATGTGTTTCCAAATCCAAATCATCAAAATGATGCCCGATTTGTTTGTCCTTTATGGCAATTTTATAAAATTCGTCTAAAAGATATTCCAAATCTTCGCGCGTTTCGATGTCTTTTTTCATCGGAGTAGATTATTCGGTTGAAACTTCTTCCTCACCGTGCAGCGCGGCGTGAAGCGTGTGCCAGCTCAGCGACGCGCATTTGACACGCGCCGGAAATTCGCGCACACCGGCGAAGATTTTGAGTTTGCCGAGCGAATTTTCTTCCGTTTCTTCGTCGAGTTCGCCCGTAACCATTTTGTGAAATTCATTAAACATCATTTCGGCTTCTTCGCGCGATTTGCCTTTGACGGTTTGCGTCATTATCGAAGCCGATGCCTTTGAAATCGCGCAGCCCGAACCCAGAAACGAAACGTCTTTGACCTTTTCGTCTTCCATTTCCACGTAAACCTTGAGCGCGTCGCCGCACAACGGATTATGTCCGTCCGCCGTCTGCGTCGCCTTTTCCATCTCGCGGAAATTTCGCGGATTTTTGTTGTGATCTAAAATTACTTCCTGATAAAGTTCGTTTATTTCTGACATACTTCTATTTTCGCCTGTCGGAGAAGAAAATCAAAACGTCCGACTTACTTTTCGGCAGCTTTTAAATGCAAATTTATTTTTTAACCACAGATAAACACAGATGAATACAGATAAAACACAGATAAATATTTCTTAAATCTTTCTCTTATCCGATTTCATCCGCGTTCATCTGTGTTTAATAATTTCTTTCGCTCACTTTTCGGTAACTTTCGGCAATTTAGGATTTTCCGCCAGTGTGCGCGTCCATTCAATATATTTTTTTGAATCGAATTTTTTGCCCGTCGAATTTGAAGTCATATAGCGCAGTTTGCCGAAAATCTCGCGTTCCTGCCAAGCGCGGTCGTGTTTGCCGAAACACCACAAAATTCCCGCGTAAGAATTCGGGTTGCGCCCGTCAAGACAGTATTTATTGTTGAGATGTTCCAAAATCGCAAACGCTTCTTCGTAATTTTTCGACCATTGAATGACGAGTTTCCCCCAGAGCATTCGGACGTAATTATGAACTTCGCCGCTTTCGTTCATTTCGCGCTGCGTCGCATTCCAAAGTTCGTCGTAAGTTTTGCAATTTTCCATTTCTTCGAGCGAAAAGATTTCCGGTCTTTCGTCATCAATGTGTTCGTGCATCGTTTTCTGCGCCCAATCGGGCAAGGATACGGGCGAATCGTATTTCGGATTATGTTTTGTAAAATTATAAGCAAGTTCGCGGCGCACGATTAATTCTTCCAGAAAAGCGTCTTTAGATTTTTTCGGCGCGTCAGATTCTTTGACGGCAAGCGCAATTTCCAAAGAAGATAAAAAACCGAAATGCAGATAAGACGACAGCCGCGATGAACCGTCTATTTCAGGTTTATTGCGCGCTTCGTCGTAATTAGGCAAGATGTTTTCGATAAACAATTTCAAACGCTTGCGCCCGTTTTTCGTCCCGCCGTGATAAACGAGCGAAGGTTTTACGTTGTGGTCAATGTCGCATTCCGCAACTAATTTTGCAATATTTTTCGCGTTGACTTCCGTGTCCGGGCAATCAACTTTGATGTCCAAGTCTTTAACTTTTATCTTCGTTTCTTCAAACGGCACAAAATAATCGTCGAGAATTTTCTTGATTTTCGGGCGAATCGTGTATGCGCCGTATTCTTCTTTTTCAAATTTCGACATCGGAATAATGCCGTTTGAATCCACCGCGTAAACCGGAATATTCGCCTTTTCGACAATCGCCGCGTTATGATCGGGAATGATAAAACACGGAAAATCATCGGTTATGAGCAAAGCGGCATTTTTACAAAGTTTTTTGACGGTTTGCTTCGGCGATTTTTTGTCTTTTTGCAGATAAAAAACATATTTGATGCCGAGTTTTTCAAATGCTTTTCGTTTTTCCTCAACGCCTTCGAAAATATATGTGTGCAGTCTGTCCGAAGCCCACGGATAATAAAATTTCAAACCTTCATAAACAACGAGCGGCAAATCGCGTTCATTCGCCTGCTCAATCGCAAATTTCAGCGCGTGATTGTAATGTGCGCGTTTGAACATCTGCATCCAATAAAGGACATATTTCGCTTTTTTATTTTCGGATTTTTCGTTGAGAAGTTGGACTCTTTCGCTGATTTGTTTCATATTAAAATAAATTTTCACGTTTTAGAAGCGAAAACGCAAAAGTAGAAATTATGAAAAAAATATCAGTGTTTATCTGTGTCAATCTGTGGTTAATTTTCCTGTTCGTTTCGATCAACGCACAGGATTTCAAAACGATTCAAGACGGCATCGAATACGCCGAAATGACGCGGGAAATTGATAAACAGCCGGTAAAAATGAATCTTCTGCGTCTTGATTTAACAAAAGTTCGCCTTGATGTCGTCCACGCGATGGACGCGGCAATCGGCACGGAAACCGTTTCGTCAATGGCGACGCGACACGGCGCGATTGCGGCGATCAACGCAGGGTTTTTCCGTCTTGATAAAAGTATTTTCGCGGGCGATGCGGCAGGCGTTTTAGTTATAAATAGCGAATTTTACAGCGAATCTTACAACGGACGAGTTGCATTGATGATTGAAAATAATCCCACCCGAACTCAAGTGTCTATCGAAAGAGCAAATATTACCGATTTTATTGAGATAAATGACAAAAGTTACAATGTCGGCAGAAATCGTGAACGCAATGAAAATGACATCGTGCTTTTCTCAAATAATTTTAATTACACAACTTTGACTAATAATAATGGAATCGAATTTTTTATACAAAACAATAAAGTCGTGCAAATCATTGACCAAAAAGGCAGTAACAAAATTCCGCAAGGCGGTTATATTCTTTCTGCAAGCGGAAAAATGCGAGAAGAATTAATAAATCAATTACAAATCGGAACAAGAGTTGTTCATTTCGTCAAACAAACTTCGCCGACAGATTCGAGTACGGGAACTTTGTTTAAAACTGCCGAAAACATCACCAACGGCGTTCCGCAGCTCATCAAAAACGGTAAAATCGAAATCACTTGGGAACAGGAAAAATCGAGTAAATCATTCGTCGAAACCAAACATCCGCGCACGGCTGTTGCCAAATTAAAAAACGGAAAATTTTTGATTATAACGGTTGACGGCAGAAGCGAGGCGAGCGGCGGAATCGGTTTGGAGGGTTTGGCGGAAATACTTTTGCAATTCGGCGCAACCGACGCGATGAATCTGGACGGCGGCGGTTCGACGACGATGTTTTTGGACGGCAAAGTTGTCAACAAACCTTCGGACAAAGAAGGAGAACGCAAAGTCGGCGATGCGATTCTGGTTTTTCCGCGAGAGAAGAATTAGCCGTAAACAAACACAAAAAGAATTTTTAAACCACAGATTTTCACAAATGAACGCGGATTTGAAGAGATTAAATCAAATCAATTTCTATCAGTATATCTGTGAAAATCTGTGGCTGGATTTCTTCTTATTTTCGTGTTTGCGCGCGTCTAGATAATCTTCACCAAAACTTTTCTTTCCCTCGTGCCGTCAAATTCGCACAAGTAAATTCCCTGCCAGCGACCTAAAAGCAGTTTGCCGTTTTCAAACGGAATCGTCACGCTGGAGCCGACGAGCGAAGATTTGATATGCGCGTCGGAATTATGTTCAAAATGGCGAAAGCCTTCGTAATATTGCGGAATTGTTTTCCGCAAAAATAAAAGCATATCGCTTTTCACGTCCGGGTCGGCGTTTTCGTTGATCGTCAAACCGCACGTCGTGTGCTGTGTGAAAAGAACGCAGACTCCTTCGCCCGATTCAGGCAAATGTTTTGAAACTTCGCCCGTAATTTCAATTAATTCTTCACGCTGATTTGATTTGACCTTAATCGTTTTCATAAAGTTCGAGTTAATCGAATAAAAGCCCGCGACACAAGTTGCGGGTTTTTATTCGATTTTCAGCTTCAGTTAAACAGACAAGCAATAGTTTTCAGACACAAAGAAATACGAAAATGCGCGATATTTCTCTTACTTTCTACTTTTACCTTTCTACTTTTTACCTGTCCGTTATCTCGGCTGCGCCGTGAAAATAACAGTGTCCGAGTCCTGCGTCAGATTGATCACCTGCGGCGTGAATTGAAACCGTTTCGATGTAACGATAATCGTGTAAGTTTCACCCGCCGCAATTCCGGCAAACCGGAAATAACCAAATGCGTTTGAGCGCGTAACACGCTGTTCGCCCTGATTGCTAATCAATGTTATTTGCGCGTTTGCCAATCCTCTGCCGGCGGCACTTTCCACCCGCCCGCCGAGCAATACCGCCGCCGCTGTCGGCGCGTTGAGCGAAAAATAGGAAACCGCCATATCGTGATCCGAAATACGTTCGGGACGAGTCGTATCCTGATAATAAATCTCAGGAAAATCGGCATTGTTGCGGGCGTAAGCGACGCGATTAAAAATTGCCAGCATTTTGCTGTTGACAAGTTCGTGATCCAAAACTTGCGCGTTGCCGTCAAAAGTGAACGAATAGCGTTCCGTCGTGGGCAGAAAATCGAGCAAATCCGTCAAATTAGGATTGACCAAATCGCCGGATGCCAGCACCACCTGATCGGGCGGAGTCGGATCGCCTTTGATCGTGCCAATCGAATCAACATAGCCGTCGTTAAATTGAAAAGCGTTGTAATCGCCGACGGAAATTATTTTCTCGTTCTGATCGGCGGTTTGCCGTCCTTGAATCAAATTGGCGAGATATTCCGCCTGTTTTTGTCGTTTGGTGCGAATCCGGTTGCCGTTGACCGGATCGTCAATACCGCTTAACGAACGAAGATGATTGACGATGACGGTAAACTGGACGGGCGCACCGGCGGCAGGCTGAATTGATGCCCGCAAAATCAGCGGCGGACGGTCATTAAGCAGATCATTCGCTCCGGTATTCGGGTTGACATAAGTTGTGTCCTTACCGATTTGCGTTACACCAACGACGGTTACACGCGAAGATTTGACCAGAAATCCCACATCAATGCCGCCGATGTCATTGCCTTCTTCCAGATACGCCTGATAATTCGGATTCGGTTGTCCGGCGGCGACGGCATCATCGTTGACTTTGGCGGCGACGGCTTGGAGCGTCGTCAGATTTTCCATTTCCTCACCGCCGATCACGTCGGGCGAGCGCATTACATTGCGAATCGCCAGCGACGCTTTATTCAAACGCCCGTTAAAAGCCGCCGGTGTCAAAACCGGATCGCTCGTTCCCGGATCGTCCGTCGTGTCAAAAAATCGCTGCATATTGAAGCTACTGACCGTAAATTCGTCAGAATTAGCCTGAGGCACGGGTGTCGCCGACTTGATATTGGAAACAGTCGGCAGCGTGGCGGCATCAGGATAAATTGACCACGTAACAAAAGCATAATCGAGCGGACCCGTGATGTTTGAAACAATTTCTCCAGCAGCTACATCGAGTTTCGCCGCACCCGGCTGCGCGTCGCTGTCTATTCGCAAGCGTTCGGGATTTGTGTCAAAACGCGGAACATTTGCCGGTGCGTCCGCCGGAAGATTGATAGACAGGTCAATTCCCGGTTCTCGAAACGGTCGTGCGACACCTGTTACAACTCCGTAAAAAAGTCCATTGGAACTGACGGTCGCATTCGGCTCGTTAATGTTTCCCTGTGTCGGACCAACCACCGTTAGCGAATCAACGTGAACGCGCATTCCTTCAAATCTTTCGAGATTTTCCAGATTATTCGGTGTCGTATCGGCGGCGGTGATCGTAATCGGTGTAGGCAGAGCATTACCCGACGAAATAAAACTTACGGTCGCCATCACTATTTCCGTAACCGGCGGCTGGTTCGGCGCGGAACTCGGCACGAATTCGGAAACCGTGCCGGACACATTGACGGAATTTCCGATGGTCGCGGCTGTCGGCGGCGCACTCGACGTAAATACAAAAATTCCTTCGGAAGTGTTCGCGTTTGCGTCAATATTCGCGTCCGGCGTTTGCAAAAAGAAGCCGTTGTTTTTGGTCGCCGTTACGATTCCGTTGGTTGTAACCGCTTGTCCGACGAGCGGAGAAGTCGAACCGCTGCCTTGAATTTGGTCAATCTGAATCGTTTCATCATTGATGATCGTGCCTGTTCCCTGAATGCTCGTCGGAGTCGCGCCGACAACATTTGTAACATTGACAAAAAATGTTTCGTTCGGCTCGACTTTCGTATCGCCGTTGATCGTAACGTCAAAATTATACGTGGAATTTCCGGCGGCGATTGTCTGTCCGGTCAAACTATTGGCGACATAATCGTTGTCGGCGACGGTTGCCGTATCGTCCTGCGTTGCAATATCGAAAGTTACGCCGCCCGCACCCGCCGGTGCTGAAAGACTAACGGTAAATGTCGCCGTCGTCGTGCCGCTGTCGCCTTCAAGCACGCCCGGACTGTTGATCGAAATGGTCGTCGCGCCCGTTCCGCCGCACGGCTTTAACGCCGAACTCGTGTTGCGCGGATTGCCCGTCGGATTGTCCGTTTGAAACGGATCAATAACTTCAAAATCGGCACTGTTCATATCGGTATCCTGACAACCGTTCTGCAAACGCCGCGCCGCCGTCGTATTGCTCAAAACCGGAGTCGGCGAACCTTCAATCGCCGTCGCCGAACCGTAACTGACGACATCAATCCGGCTTGCGCCAAGGCTCGAACCGTCCGCGCCGCTTGCCGCCGTCGTTACATTGGCGACCAGAACTTTACCACTTGAACCGCTTAGTCCGATAGTTCCGGTTGTGTCCGGCGTTGGCAAAGCGGCAGTTCCGCCCGCGCCTTTCGCTTCCTGAACCAGATAATATTGTCCGGGTTGGAGCGTTAAATTATTCGTCAAAGGCGTAACCGTCCACGAAGTTCCGGTTGCCGATGCGTATTGCACCGACCAGCCGTTCAAACTGATTGCCGCATTGCCGCGATTAAAAAGTTCGATAAAATCGTTCGTATAAGTTGAACCACTGTTGCCGCCGCCGCCATATACCTGACTGATGACTATATTGGACGAAACCGAAGGCGAATTATTGTATTTTCCGTCGTTAGATTTATCTACTGTTTGTGCCAAGGTGCGGAATTGAACCGGACTGAAAAAAAACAAAGTTGACAATAAAGCGAAAATTATTGCCGCTGTAAATACTTGACGCGGAAACACAGTCCGGCGCACACGCTTAATTTCTTTCATTTGAAAATCCTTCCTCTAAATATAATTTTTAATTTTTTGGGAGTTAGTTTAATTGTTAGACCACAAATAGAAAAGTCAAATATTTTGTTCACAACAAATCAACGGCTTTTCCGGTTAGCTTGATAATATCTAACCACTAACAAAATATGTTTGTTAAAAAATATATCACACAGTTGTCTTCAACTTCCAAGTGAAAACGATTATGAAACGATTTTGTAACATTTTTGAAAATATGTTTATACTCAATTGCGGATGGTATCGAAGTTCGCCTATTTGATTGAAACACACATTAAATAATTGAAAGTTTGTTCGCGTCCTGCAAACTTATCGTAAATGTTTTGGAATAATGTTATTGGATGAGAGATTTTTTCGTGTCAGAAAGGGAGAATAAAAAAGGCAAAGTAAAATTTTACTTTGCCTTTTCTTTTTTTATTTCGCACTCGCATTTTTTGCCTGCGGTGTTTCTTTATTTACTTTTTTTTCCTTAGTTGTCGTTTTGGCAGTCGTTGCTTTTGCTTTGGTTGCTTTTTCCGTCTTTACTTTAGCCGGTGCTTTCTTTTTAGCGGTTTTTGCCGGGGGATTAAGCATCGCAGACCAGCGATATTCGGGCGTTTCAAAACCTTTTTTCAATTTTTCGAGAATAAAATCGGTCATCGCGCTGACGATCCAATTGTGATTAAATTCACCGACCGAAGCGAGTTCGGCATCCGGCGCGGGATTCATAAAATCAATCGCGTATGGAATGCCGTCTTTGATGGCGAATTCAACCGTGTTCAAATCGTAACCCAACGCTTTACAGATTGTGATAACGTCTTTTTCGATTCTTTTGTGCAGTTCGGGCGACAGGTAATCGTCAACATTAACATACTGCATTCCTGAAAGATACGGCTTCGACGGATCATACGGCATAATCAAAACTTTTTCCTGACCGACGCAGTAACAGCGCACGAAATGATCGAATTCGATGCCTTCCTGCAGCGTCATACAAAGTTTGCCCGATTGGTTATATTCATACCAAAGCTGTTCGAGCGAAAAAACCTTTGACACATTTTTCCAGCCGCCGCCGTCAAACGGTTTCAAAAACGCCGGAAAACCGACATAATTGACAATTCCTTCCCAATCAATCGGAAATTCAAGATTTCTCAAACTTTCGCTCGTGATGTCGGGAATATAATCCTGCTGCGGCAGCAAAACCGTTTTCGGAATCGCAATGCCGATTTTAGCGGCAAGTGAAAAATTGAAAAATTTATCGTCTGCCGACCACCAAAACGGGTTGTTAATAATATATGTTCCTTCGAGTGCCATTCGCTTCAAAGTTGCGCGATAATACGGAACTTCGTGCGAAATGCGGTCAATAACCACGTCGTATTTCTTTTCTTCATCGAGCCGAATGCCGCCGACTTTGACCATTTCGGCGACGATTTCGCCTTTGCCTTTTTCGTTAATACTTTTAATAATTGATTCGGGAAACGTAACTTCACGCCCGGTTAAAATACCTACTTTTTTCATAACATTGTTTAATTCCTATTGTAAAATTGTAATAAAATAATTGTAAAATTATCAGATTATTCTGAAACTGTGCATTTTAATTGATTATTGCACGAGTGGCAAGAAGCCACTTTGAAATCTTCAATTTTCGTCAGCAGATTCTTAATCACGCCGATGCCTTCCAAACCCTTTAACGCCGCGCCCGCGCCTTTGCCCAAAACTATCTCGGCAGCAATTACGCCGACCGCGCAGCTCGTGCCTTTATTTTCATATTTTTAAATAACAAAAAAGGCGAAGTGTTAGCTTCACCTTTTCATAGATTTTATTCTTTTATTCTTTTAGGAATGAAATTTTTCTGGGTTTCTTCCATAGGTTCTTCCAGTATTTTTAATACATCACTTAACCATTCTTCATAAGTTTGACCAACTCCGGGCGGATAATAGCCTAAATTTAAATCCCAAGTCAAAATATCCATCCACCCGTCGTTGTCAGAATTTTTGCCTACTATTATTATTTCTTTTAACTGCTTGATAGTTTCTCCAATTTCTTCTTTAGAAAGTTCTATTTTTAACTTTCTAACAATCGGCGGATAACTTGGTTCTTGACTGCCCCATAGATAAATCTCTTTCCAGTCTGAATTCAAATATCCGGCAAATAATTTGAATAAATATTGATGTGTTTCGTAATAACTCATTGATACCTCTTTTTTTTATTTGCTTGGAAAACTTGTTACGATATGCCAACCTTGTGCTGTTTCATCTTTTGCTATTACAACAAAAACTTTTGTGCCTCTCTGTATACCAAATTTGCCTCTTCCAACAATTGTTCCAAGGTCTTGCCCAATATCCAATTTCCTTTCAAAAGTTCCGACTTTACCATTTTTTATCCAAGCCTCAATTTCTTTTTCATAGTGTTTTATAAACTGCATTTGCGCTCGGTTTGCTGTATCTAAATCTTTAAAAGTCGAAGCAAAGGGAATTCCCGGCTCTTTTCCCAATCTCGCCCGAAGTTGCTGAACAGTTTTACCAATGTGCTTAGTATCAATCTTCCCGTCAAATAAATCGTAAATCGTATGCCCGCCCAGCATATCGTAAACTTCCGGTGTGCGTCTGCCTTCAAAGATGTTATCAACTGCCTTTTCAACCGTGCTTTTTAATTCCTTCTCAAACTCCGTGCCGTATTTGTTGCCAATTTCTCCTAAATAATCTTTTAATTCTTTAACTTTGTTTTGCTGCACGAATTCTATAACTTTCTCTTTCGCTTCTCTGACAACCGCCTCGTCAATCAACTTTCCGCCTGAAGATAAAATCTGCTTACCTTTGCTCAAATCAAGACTGATTAAACTTTCCCGATATAATTTCTCTAATTGCGGCTTGGCAATCTCGCCTAATTCTTTTGTGATTTGTTTAGAAAAATCGGTAAACTTTGTGTAACCTTTGCTGATGGCATTTCCGGCAATCTGTGATGCTCGCGCCCACAGTTCGGGATCAGCCATAATGTTCGTAATATTATTTGGTGAAAATCCGAGTTCTTTAGCTCGTTGAAAGAACTTTTGTTTGGCAACCGCCGCCGCTTCGTCGGTGAATGGTGCGGCAATTTTCACTTTTGCAATTTCTTTGAAATCTTTAACGGTGGTCAATAATTTTTTAATCGCGCCGATGCCTTCTAATGCTTCAAGTGCCGCACCCGTTCCCTTGCCTAAAACTATCTCGGCGGCAATCACCCCGGCAGCGTAGCCTGCACCATAAGGTATGCTGTTGATGCCGTCTTTGGTCGTTACCGTTTCTTTTATTTTGTTTTCAAGTTGTTTGGTGATTTTGGCAATGTCGTCGCCGCTTAAATTACTCAAAGCAACCGCAACTTCTTTGATCGCGTTCAATGTTTCAAGCGGATGTGCAATCATTTCAGCCGTCCCGACCAGATTATCCTTAAAGCCGTTGACCGCGCCCAAAATAAACTGGCTGACCGGGTTATCTCGGTTGATCTGCGCGACGATTTTATCTATTTCGTTGACCTGCGCCTGCACTATTTTATAGTTTTCGTGGATTTTAGCGCGGTCAAGCGGCGTGAGTTCAAACTCAACCGAGTATTTATCGCCGACGCGCGTTACTTTTGTAATCTTTGGTTTTACACCCTGTCCGTCGGACATTTCCGCAATTCTCAGATAATTTTTTCCGTATAAATTTCCGCTTTTATATTGGTCTTCGGCAAACTTTGTCAGAATTCGCGTGCCGTCCGTCGGATTGTCTTGACCGTCCAGTAAGACGCGGGCTTTTATATTCGGCGTTGACTTCGGCTGAAGATTAGTAACGCCGTTCGCCGTTCCCGGCTGGCGCATATCGATCGTCGGATTTTTAGCAAAACGAATCTTTCCGCCGCCAGCGGCATATCCGGCTCTGAATTTCTCCAACGCCTTTATATCATTCGGCTGTAAAATGAATTTAACACTTTGATTCAGCACGCGGGCTTTTACTTTGGTATCGTCAAGATCGGTTTTTATGCCGTTTTTTGAATTTGTGAGAGTTAATTCCGGCGTTTTGCCGGCAATCATCGCATCGGCGAATTCACGACGGGCGTTGCCGTCGGCGATTCCGGCTTTTGCTGCCGCCGCCATATAACCCGCCTTCGCCAGTTTCATTTCGGTGTCCGCGCCGAGAGCCGTAAAAGTTACCGAACCGCTGACAGGCGGCAATTTCGGCTTTTGGGAAACGGCGGAAACATTCCGGTTTTTTACCGAAACGTCGCCGTCCTTTAAAACCGTATCGGTTACGGGCGCATTATAAAAGTTATTAAAGCTGCTGCCGATTTTTAATGTCATATAAATTTCTCCGCCGCAAAAGTTTATAGAACAAAAATTTACTCGAAAATTCCGGCTTCTGCAAACTTATTTTATTAGACATCTTTCCTAAATAAGTTATGGAGAAGCATAGTTGAGGTGCTGAGTTGAAAGCTTCAAATTAACGATTGCTGAAATGAGTTTCCAATTCTTCTCATAGTTTTTATGCTTTCCCCGGTATTGTTCTTTGCAAATCTTAAATATCTTGCATTCCCGATTGCGATGCTCGACTATTATTCGCTCTTTTGCTAATTGCCGATTTCTTTGCTTTTGTTCTTTGGTCAACGGATGATGCTTTGATGCTTTGTATGGAGACTCCGCATTTTTGTATAATTTATCAATCCCCTGAAAGCCTTTGTCTGTTTTGATATTGGCATCAGCATTGATTTCCAAGTTACTGCCAGTCAGTATCTTAAAGTCGTGTGTTGAGCCTCTGGCACTTCTTACCGAGAGAATCATTCCGGTTAGAAAACAAACAATCAACAAGGTTTTTACCGTATGTCGTTTTTTTTGCCTGAATAGTAAGACTTTTGCTTCTTTAACGGGCGTTCAATTTGTTGTTCAGTCACATCGGCGACAAGTTTTAAGTTATCAGCAGTCAAAGCCTTGTCATCAGGCAAATCAAGTGCTTTGATCAGTCTTTTGGAAATGAACGAATAGCGTTTGAAAGCATAGCTTTCACTAATTGAAAACATTTCGCCCGCGTTGCAAAAAAGTATGATACTGACGTAAATAGACCAGCGTCAGAAGCAGTTGGTCTTCAAGTTTCAAAGAACTGATCAAACCTCTTTGACGCATCGGTTTGGCTTTTTTATAGCTGATAATTTCAGCTTTGAGTTTTTCTAAGATGACTTCAAATGTAGCATAATTAACTCCGACCAGTCGGGTAAATTGCACAGGCTTTTTCATCTTGTATTTATCATATACACTGATAATACTAAGTTTAGCAGAATGAACACTTATTTAGGAAAGATGTCTATTATAATTGCGGGTGAGAAATTCTTTTAGAAACTGTTTGAAAAGTGAAAATAAAAAAGAAATCAGACGCGGATGAACGCCGATGATACGGATTAGTGCGATTAAATTTAAAAGATCAGCGAAAATCCGTTGAGTCAGCGAAAATCCGCATCTGATTTCTTATTTTTCAAACTGCTTTTTAGAAAGAAAACGAATCCGAAACTTTTTTATCCGTCGCCTTTAGTCCGTACAATTATCGCCTGCAATCGTCCGATAAAATCAGTGTTTTTCCAATCGCTCCAGAGTTTCAGCGCGGCGCGATAATTTTTCGTGCGCTTTTCGACAAATTCCGACAAAAGCCAGATGTTTGCACGATTATCGTCGCCGTTTCGCAGAGATTCGCTCAAACTTTCCAGCCAAACATCCGCGTCGTGAACCTCACCGAGAAAATTTTGCATTTCCGCGATTTCTTTGGCAAAAGGCTCGATTTGTTTGCCCCAGCAAACCGTGTAAAGTTCGACTGCGTAGCGCAGACGTTTAGCGGCGATGCGGAGTTCGTGAAGCGGTTCGTCAATAAAAGGCTCGTAAATATGATCGCTCAGAGCGCAAAATTCCTTTAAACTTTTGCCGACGACATCGCGCCCGGCTTTGTTAAAACTGATCGCTGTTTTTTTGTGTTTTACGGCTTCGTCAACCGCTTTGTCAAAGCATTTTTGTAAATCTTCCAGTGCAGTCGCGGAAAGAATTTCCGGTAAACCGATGGCTGCCTGTTCGCGCAGATCGCGTCGCTGTTCGATCAATTCGGCGATACCGTTTTTGATATTTTCGACTCTCGATTTTTTCCGCAGTTTTTCGAGCGCGATAATCGCCACATCCTGATCGCGTGCCGCGCCGAGCGCGTCGGTGATTTGCTTCAAATCTTTTTTCGACTTTTTAATCGGCTTCTTTTTCATCAACGGCGCGAAATCGCGCAGCGCACTTCGCAAACGTCTGGTCGCCACGCGCATATCGTGAACGCCTTCAATGCTTTCCGAATGCAAAGCCATTTCGCGCTTTTCTAAAATTTCTCCAAACCGCACACGCAAAACCTTATCCGCCCAATCCAAAACATTCGCTTCACAGTCAAGCCCGGTAATTTCCTTTGCTTTTGCCATTGTTTAACAGTATTCCAGATAAATTTATTGATTTATCAAAGAGTTTTATTTCGGCGCGGAAATTCTGCCCGCGCGAGCGATGGTAAATCTTTTTTCGTTGTTTTCACCGTTATTGACCACAACTTTTATTTTGCGGTAATTACCATCACGGTTTTCATTGGTCGGAGTATATGAAACCAAGTATTGAGTGTGCAGTTCGGCGGAAATGTCCGCAGCGATTTGCGGAAGTTCGCCGATTGAATTTGGAAAATAAACTTTTCCGCCTGTTTCTTCCGCCAAACGCTTTAAAAAAGTCTTGGCTTTTTCTTGACGATTGATGCCGTCCGCGTCGGGTTCTTTGCTTAGTTCGTTGACAAATCCGACAGTGTAAATCTGCACCTGAGAATTTCGCAGCAACTCAAAAAGCTGTGCTTCGTCGTGAGTAGTGCTGCGGTCGTCACCGTCGGAAACCAAAATCAACGCACGCAGTTTAACATCGTCTTTCCGGGTAGATTTTTGATATTCGTCAATTTTTTTCGCTGCCTGATAAACAGCGTCAATGATGGCAGTTTGTCCGCCTTCGACAAACAAATTTTCCAATCCTTGATTCAGGGAACTTTGTTTGGTTGTGAAATCTTGTACAACGTCAAATTTATCCGCGCTGACAAAACGAATAATCGCTGATTCATCAGCCGGACGATTTTTGGCGACGATAATTTTCCCGGCTTCGATAATGTCCTTGAGCTGCGAGCGAAGCGAACGCGAATTATCAATTACAAGAGCGTTAATCATTGGAATTTCAGTAGTATTTAAAGACGCGAGCGGCTGCAAAACGCCGTCTTCATAAACCCTAAAGTCCGATAAACGCAAATTTTTCACTGAGCGATTATTTGCATCAATGACGCGGACATTCAAATTGACTTCTTCCGTGTCAACCTTGATAACTTCTTCGACTTCATCCGGCGGATTTGCCGGACTTACGGTTGTTTCTACCGGCGCGGGCGTTTGGCTGACAGCAGGTTTTGTGCTTTGAGCCGGAACGACGCGCTGCCGAATCGGAGCGGCGTTATCGGCTTCGGTCGGAATGTTTGCGGGTTTTACGGGCGAACTGATCGTATCTGTTCTCACCCATCCTTTGACGCTGCCGTTTTCTGTGGAAACATAAAGCCAGCCGTCTTTTTCGCGCTCTTTTTCCAGAATTAATCTGTCGCCTTTTTTGACCGTTTGAATTTTTTCCGAACTCAAATTCGGTTCTTTACGCAAATAGGTTGACATTACCGTAACTTCCGCCTGCTTTTGAGCGAGAACTGAAAGAGCAAACAATAAAGTTAAAAATGAAGCGATAAAAATTTTCATAAAACTAAAAGTTTTCCGCAGTATTTTAGGAGAATTAAAACTTTTTGGTGCGAAACATTCCGCGAGTTCTGACGACGACATCAGGGCGGTCAACCTTGACGCTGATTTCGTGCGTCGGCAGATCACTTGCGGCGTTTTTCGCGTCGTAACCGAGCCGGTATTGCTGGGTTAATTCGCCGGTGATAGTTTTAAAAACCTTTTTTAATTTCGGCACATCGCTGAGGTAAAATCTGCCGGCTGTAATGTCAGACATTTTCTTCAAAGTATCAACCGCTTCGTCGAATTCCTTTCTTTCGAGATTTGCAATTTGTTCATCTGTGGGCACATAAACCGTCTGCGCGACATTCGCAGCATTTATACGGCTTTCCCGGGACTTTTTCTCTTTCTTTTTCTTTTTCGGTTTTTTAGGTGTGTCCGCCGACACATCAAAATTCTTGTCTGATTTGAAGAATATCGAATAAATTAAAATATCCGATTCTTCGAGCCGGTTTAAGAATTCATCCTTTGTCAGAGAACTGCCGAAATCATTGCCATCCGTTAAAACAATAATCACTTTGCGCCCTTTCGCGTCACTAAATGAATTCTGAATAATTTGGTTGACGGCGTTATACATCAGCGTTGCGCCGTAATTTTGGGTTTTAACCCTGTCGAGAGAGAGTTTTATCGCCTGATGATCGGAAGTAAAAGAATTGATAACATTCACCTGCGAATCGAACGTCGCCACCTGACATTGATCGTTTTTTCTCAGCGAATCTACAAATTCTTTGGCGGCATCTTTGATTTTTCCGATGACATTTCTCGTGCTTTTGCTCGTGTCAAGCAAAAGCACGATTTTGAGCGGCTCGTTATATGCGGAAAAAAAGATAGTTTTTTGTTTTACGCCGTCCTGATAAATTGTAAAATCCTCTTTTTTCAAGCCGGGAATATAATGATTTTCTCTGTCGCTGACCGTAACCGGAACGCTGACAAACGATTTACTTGTTTCCCGATTCGTTTCAAATTCGGCGTTTTGCGCTTTCACCCTGCCCGGCAAAATCAAAAATATCAGAAGAAATAGGGCAAAAATGATTTTCATAACTTTCTGAATAAACCGAAATAACTTTGTGATTTGAACTTCAACAGTTTTAACTTTTAAAATTATAGACAATTGACAGTGAATAAGTCTAATAATATTGGCTTTTTCAAAGGTTAAATGACTGAAAATATATTTGTTCTGGCAAGTTTATTTTTTGAATGTGCCGTTGTAAGATTACTTTCGTGAACGCCGAATCGCCTGAAAATAACTCAAATTCCTCTCTGCCGCGCGTCGGAATAACAATGGGCGATGCCGCCGGAATCGGCGCGGAAATTGTTCTTAAAGCTCTCGCCGACGAAAATCTGAAAAAAGTTTGTCAGCCGATAATCATCGGCGATGCCGAATTTTTAAGCAAAACGGCGCGTGATTTAAATTTGAAATTTGATTTTATTGATGCCGGCGAAAATCTTACGACAAATCAAAACGCAATTTACGACTTAAAAAATCTTGAAAATGAAGTAAATGCGGGCGAAGAATCCGCGCTGACTGGAAAGGCTTCCGCCGAATACATCGAAACTGCCGTGCGGCTTTGGCGCGAAAAGAAAATTGACGCGATTGCCACCGCGCCGATCAGCAAAAAAGCACTTTCAATGGGCGGTTACAATTTTCCCGGACATACGGAATTTCTCGCTTTTCTGACGGAAACGCCGGAATTTGCGATGAGCTTTTTCGCCGAAAAACTGCGCGTCGTGCTGCTTTCAACGCACGTCAGTTTGCACGACGCGATTGATTTAGTAAAAAAAGAAAAACTGGTCAAACTGATAAAATTTTCCCATCGGGAAATCGCCAAACTTCTGAAAAAAGATGCGCGTTTGGCGATTGCCGGTTTGAATCCGCACGCTTCGGAAGGCGGAATGTTCGGCACGGAAGAAGCCGATGAAATAATTCCCGCCGTTGATGAATGCCGCAAAAAATATGATATAAATATTTCAGGTCCGTTTTCGCCGGATACAATTTTCCTGCGCGGTTTTCGCGGTGAATTTGACGGTGTAATTTCCTGTTATCACGATCAGGCGACGATTGCCGTCAAGTGTCTGTCGTTTGGCGCGTCGGTCAATGTAACGCTCGGTTTGCCGCTGATCAGAACGTCGGTTGACCACGGAACGGCATTTGATATTGCCGGAAAAAATGTCGCGGAGGCTTCGAGTATGAAAGCGGCAATCCGTTTGGCGGCAAAGTTATCGGCAAATTCGTAAAGACGCGCAAAGACTGGTAAGATAAAGGCGGAACGAGGAAAATTTCTTATAATGAATGAACAGCAAAGCGGCGAAAAAGACAAGTTTTAGTTGCCCTCGTGGGTTTTATGCAGTCGGAGAAACGTTTGATGAAAATTCCCGTGATTATGATGACGGCTGAACAAAATCCGCGTCTTTCGTCGGAAAGTTTTTCAGCCGGCGCAATCGCTTTTTTGCCCAAACCGTTCACCACTTCGCAATTGCAGACGATGCTGCGGATGTTCGTGCAGAAAAATTAGATAACGGTAAATAGACTCCGCTTTTTCTTGACGTTTTTCCTGTCGAATGGTAGTTTTCAAATCAAACGTAATTTTTCTCGAAATAAATTTTTAGAAGTTCGATGAGGAGCGATATTGCCTGTGTCAAAACGAAAATTACTGCTTGCAGATGATTCGATAACGATTCAAAAGGTCGTCAACTTAACCTTTGCCGATGAAGGAATCGAAGTCGTTGCCGCCGGCGACGGCGACGCGGCAATGCAGAAATTCGTTAAAATTAAACCGGATTTGGTGATGGTTGATGTCAATATGCCGGGAATGGACGGTTACAAGATTTGCGAATTAATTAAGCAGGACGAGGAAACCAAACATATTCCGGTTATTTTGCTGGTCGGTTCGTTCGAGCCGTTTGATGAAGACGAAGCCCGCCGAGTCGGTGCGGATGATTATCTGACGAAACCTTTTCAATCAATCCGTCAGTTGGTCAACAAAGTTTCGCTTCTTCTCGACAACAATGCGAAAGAAAGTTCAGGCAACGGTTCAGTTTCGGAAAATGAACGTGCGAAATTGGAGGATGAAGCTCTGGAACAGCCGATTGTCGGCAGTTTCGACGATTTTGGAATGGACGATGATATGATTCAAACCGATCAAATCGGCAGTTTGCCGGTTGATGAAGCCCGAAAGTTTGAAACAAATTCCACTGTTGGAAAACCGATTTTCGAGCTTCCTGAGATGACTCTGAAAAAACCTTATTCGGATTTTGATGCTGAAATTTCCGTCGAAGAAGACGTTTCAAAAACGCAGCCTTTGACGAATGCGGAAGTTGACGAGATTACTTCAAATTCAGCAAATTCAGACGTTGAAAAATCTTCCGATTCAGTTGAAAAACCATATTTCCCGCAGCGATATATCATCGAGGAAAAAAAACCGGCAAGAAATCAAACTTCTTCGGAAACGCTTTTTGCGGGAAAAAATCAGTCTGCGCCGATTGAAGAAAATCAGGAATCATATTCGACATCAAGACCGACTGAACTCTTGAATTTAGATGATTTCAACTTGCTTGAACTTCCGATGTTTGAAGTTGAAGAAGTTTCAGCCGACATTGAAGGACAATTTTCCGAACAAATGCCGGACGCGCTGGAAACTTCGGAAGCAATGTTTGAAGAAACAACAGAAAAACCAGAAATAAGCGAAACGCCGGAAGAAACACCCGCAACAATGCCGGAATCAGTAGAAATTTCGCAAACATCCTCGGAAAATGAAATGAAAACACGCGAACCGATTGCTCAAGCGATAAGTTTTGCGCCTGAATTAATTGAAGCTATTGCCAGCCGGGTGGCTGAGAAAATCTCCGAAAAAGCCGTGCGTGAAATCGCTTCTGAAGTTACGCCGCAAATGGTCGAGCTGATTATCAAACGAATGGCGGAAGAAAAAACTAAAAAATAAATGTCGGTTGTCGGTTGTCGGTTTTCAGGTTTCGGTTTAAAAAAAATTAATGATCAACCACAAACCACAAAAAGAAACCCCAAAATTGGAACAACAAAAAAAAAACATCCCAAAAAAACACCAGAAA
>JBBSIE010000066.1:0-21962 GCA_038232235.1 Pyrinomonadales bacterium
TTCTCGCCGGGCAGCAGCGGTTCGAGAATTTGCCATTCGGCATCAGTCAAATCGGTTGAATAAGAGCGTCGAGAAATAGGCATAGATTTGTCCTCCCTTGAGCGAAATAACTCAAGAATATCAACAACTTCAAAATAAGTCACTGAAAACGCACTTCTTAAACAGCCTCTAGAGATAAAAAAAGACGAAGCCTAAACTTCGTCTAATCAAGAAACCCTTTGCGAAAAGTTTCTAATGATGTTCCTTCACACCATCAGGAACATTGCCCTGATAAATTTCGCTTCCTTTTTTGGTAAATTCCTTCGATTTTTCCGCCATTCCAACCGCCAAGGCTTTTTCCGCTTCGATATTTTCCTGCGCGGCGTATTCGCGGACTTCCTGCGTGATTTTCATCGAGCAGAAATGCGGACCGCACATCGAGCAGAAATGGGCGAGTTTCGCGCCTTCCGCCGGAAGCGTTTCGTCGTGATATTCGCGGGCGATAATCGGGTCGAGAGCCAAATTAAACTGATCTTCCCAACGAAATTCAAAACGCGCTTTCGAGACGGCGTTATCACGAATCTGTGCGCCCGGATGACCTTTCGCCAAATCAGCCGCATGCGCCGCGAGTTTGTATGTAATCACGCCGTCTTTGACATCTTTTTTGTTCGGAAGTCCGAGATGTTCTTTGGGCGTAACGTAGCAGAGCATCGCGCAGCCGAACCAACCGATCATTGCCGCGCCGATCCCGCTCGTGATGTGGTCGTAACCTGGCGCGATGTCCGTTGTTAATGGACCCAAAGTATAAAAAGGTGCTTCGCCGCAGACTTCTAACTGCTTGTCCATATTCTCTTTTATCAAGTGCATCGGGACGTGACCGGGACCTTCGATCATCGTCTGGCAATCCATTTCCCAAGCGATTTTTGTTAATTCGCCGAGTGTGTCTAATTCGGCAAACTGCGCTTCGTCGTTCGCGTCGGCAATCGAACCGGGACGCAAACCGTCGCCGAGAGAAAACGAAACGTCATACGCCTGCATAATCTCGCAAATCTCCCTAAACCTTGTGTACAAAAAACTTTCCTCGTGATGCGCGAGACACCATTTCGCCATAATCGAACCGCCGCGCGAAACAATTCCAGTTGTCCGTTTCGCCGTCATCGGAATATACGGCAGCCGAACGCCCGCATGAATCGTGAAATAATCAACGCCCTGTTCGGCTTGTTCGATCAGCGTGTCGCGGTAAATTTCCCACGTCAAATCTTCCGCCTTGCCGTTCACTTTTTCGAGTGCCTGATAAATCGGCACAGTCCCAATCGGCACGGGCGAATTTCGCAAAATCCATTCTCGCGTGGCGTGAATATTTTTGCCCGTTGACAAATCCATCACCGTATCCGCTCCCCACAGCGTTGACCAGCGCATCTTTTCAACTTCTTCCTCAATCGAACTTGCAATCGCCGAATTGCCGATATTGGCATTGATTTTTACAAAAAAATTCCGCCCAATCGCCATCGGTTCAGCTTCGGGATGATTGATGTTTGCGGGAATAATGGCGCGACCTTTCGCAACTTCATCGCGGACAAATTCCGGCGTAACGAATTTCGGAACGCTTGCGCCGAAAGATTCGCCTTTGTGCTGATGATAAAGTGAATCACGCTCGTTTTCTTTGCCATTGGCTAAAGTTTCAAACGCAATCTGCCTTCCAAGATTTTCACGAATCGCCACATATTCCATCTCAGGCGTGATAATTCCCTTTTTCGCATAGTGCATTTGCGACACATTTTTGCCTGATTTAGCGCGAAGCGGCGCGCGTTTCAAACCCGGAAATTCTTCAAATTTTCCAGTTTCCTTAATTTTTGCAACGTCCTCCGCGCCTTTGGTCAAATAACCGTTATCCTGTGGCACAATCTCGCGTCCTTCATATTCCTCGACATCACCGCGCTTTAAAGTCCACTCACGCCGAAGTTGCGGCAAACCTTCGCGCACATCGCATTTCGTCTGCGGATCAGTCCAAACGCCGCTCGTGTCATAAACTCTTATGGGCGGATTTTCCTCAAAATTTCCATCAAAATTCTTTGACGCGCTCAAAGCAATTTCCCGAAACGGAACTTTCAGATTATGCTTATTTTCATTAACCGTATTGCCGTTCGTTTCAACATAAATCTTATGCGAAGCCGGCAATTTCACTTCATCGCTCGTTTTTTCTTTTAGTTCTTTTTTTTCACTCATTTTTTTCTCCCTTCGTCGGTATTATCCGCAGCAGGTTCAAAGGATAATGTCCGTTACAGACAAATCTCAGCTATTCGCATAGCTCTCCTGAAAATTGCTTGTTAAAAAGTTTATCAATTCAAAAGCGGAAACGCGAAAGTCGGATTGTGAGTTTCGATAACTTTCGTGCGAATATTAATACAAAGTCTGCTCTACTATTTTTTTGTAACCCGCAAAACTTCCGCCACGCTCCACGCCTGAGCGATTGTGCCGCGCGGTTTGTGCGGCGCGTCGCCGTCAAAAATTTCCGAGATTTGTCCGATTCCGGCTTCGGTCAAATGCGTTTTGAAACTTTGCAGAATTTCGTCAACCCGATTTTCGGTTTCGCGTCCGTTGGCGTTGACTTTGCGGTAAGCGTCAACAAATGCGCCGGTCAGCCACGCCCAAACCGTGCCTTCGTGATACGCGGAATCGCGTTCAAACGGCGTTCCCGTGTAAATCGGGCAATAACGCCAATCCCTCGGCGAAAGCGAACGCAAACCGTAGGGCGTTAAAAGTTCGGCTTCGACTTTTTGCACGATTTTCTGCGCTCTGCCGATGCTTAACACCGTGTTCGGCAAACTAACGGCGAAAATCTGATTCGGTCTGACGCTCGCGTCTTTTTGTTCGCCGTCAACTACGTCGAATAGACATTCTTCCGCTTCGTTCCAGAATAAACGGTTAAAACTATGTCCGGCTTCGTCTGCCATCTCCAGATATTTTTTACTGTCTTTCCGATCTCCGAATTTTTCGGCAAAATCCGCCATTATGCACAAAGCATTATACCAAAGTGCTTGTATTTCAACGGGTTTTCCGATGCGCGGTGTAAAAACCATATCTCCGGCTTTGGCATCCATCCACGTCAATTGAGTGCCTTTTTCGCCCGCATAAAGCAAACCGTCGTCGGAAACGTGAATGTTGTAGCGCGTTCCGTATAAATGCCAGAGAATAATATTGACGAGCTTTTCGTAAAGATTTTCGCGGACGAAAGCGTAATCATCAGTTTTCCCGACGTAAGCGCGAATTGCTTCAAAATACCAAAGTGTCGCGTCAACCGTATTGTATTCAGGCGTTTCGCCTTCGTCGGGAAAACGATTCGGCAGCATTCCTTCGGAAATATAATTTGAAAATTCGAGCAAAATACTTTTCGCAATTTCCGCGCGATTGGTCGCCAGAGTCAAACCGTTGAGCGCGATCATCGTGTCGCGTCCCCAATCGGAAAACCAATGATAACCGGCGATGACCGTTTTGCCCGCGCCGCGTGAAACGATAAATTGATCAGCCGCAATAACTAATTGCTGTAAAAATTCGTCTTTTACTTTGGCGGTTTTTATCAGTTTTTTGCGGCGTTTGACTTCATTGTTTTCAAAAGTTTCGGCATCGGAAATTTTTTGCGGTTCGGTTGAAACGATAATCGCTGCGGTTTCGCTCAAATCAAACTTCAAACCGAAGGGCTGAAACAAATCTTCCTGAAAATCAAAGCCTCGTTCCTTTTCAATAGCATATTCAAAATTCCGATACCAAAAGCCCGTTTTTTCAACTGTTTGCGCGTTGTGCGTGAAAAACAGTTCGGGCATTTTTTCGTAAGGCTGAATCGAAATCTGATTTTCCGTAGCGGTAAATTGCTGATTAAAAGCACTATCTTCACGGCGCAAATGGTGATAATCACGAAATGCCAGCAAAGGTTTTAGTTCAATCTCAATTTTATAATTTGTCCTTTGTTTTCTTAACGCCCACTGACAACTAACCGTATTTTCGCCGTGAACCATAAAAATCCTTTTTTCGATTTCGATTCCGTCAACATCAAAAGTCCACGTCGGAAACGGCGCGAGCCGGAAATTTTTCAAGTATTTATAGCCTTCGGGATAAATCATGTTCGGAAATTGGTCAGTCGAAAGTTCGTAGCGATTGCCGTTTATTACGAGAGTTTCTTCAAATTTCGAGAGCAAAACAAGTCTGCCGAGCGGCGGCGCGGCGGCAGCAATTAAAAGTCCGTGATAGCGGCGCGTGTGAACGCCCGAAACGGTTGACGAAGCAAATCCGCCGATGCCGTTGGTTTCCAGCCATTCGCGCGAACTCGCGCTTTCAAAATCGGTACAAATGTCGGAACTAAATTCAATCATTTCCTTTTCCCTTTTCCGTCGGTTCAAAAAACTATTTTAAAAATCAGTTTATTTTTCCAGAACTTTCTTTTTAAATGCCGGTTTCACAATCGAATTGTCAAAAACTTCATAGGCGGCGGAAACGCCTTCGGGAAATTTCGCTTCGTCGGCAATCGCCAATTCGCTTTCCAGATAGTTTGAAACTTCAGCGACAATCTTTTTCAAATCTTCTTCCGACGCGATTTTTTCTTCCGTCAAATATCTTTCGTAACGGTCAATCGGATCGTTATTTTTCGCCCAAAAATCAACCTCGCCTTCGGGAACGTAACTTTGATTGTCGTGTTCGGCGTGTCCTTTGCGGCGATACGTCAACGCCTCGATTAAAACCGAACCGTTTCCGTTTCGCGCGTGTTCGGCGGCGCGTTTCATCGTTTCATAGCAAGCAACAATATCATTGCCGTCAACCTGCAAGCCGAGAATGCCGTAACCGATTGCTTTATCAACAAAATGCGCGGCGGCGGTTTGATTTCTGGTCGGTGTCGAATAAGCGTAGCCGTTGTTTTCGATAATTGTAATCAAAGGAAGTTTTTGCACGGCGGCGAAATTTACACCTTCGTGAAAAGTTCCGGTCGAAGACGCGCCTTCGCCGAGATACGCGACGGCAACGCGATTTTCTTTTTTCATTCTCGAAGCCAGCAAAACGCCGGTCATCACGGGAATCATATCGCCGAGATGCGAAATCGGACCGATAAAACCTTTTTCCAAATCGGCATAATGAAACTGTACATCGGTTGCGCGGGAAGGCGCGTTTGCCTTGCCCAAATACTGCGCGAAAATCGTGCGCGGCGGAATTCCTTTGACGAAAACCGCGCCGATGTCGCGGATTAAAGGCGCGATAAAATCCTGCGGTTCAAGCGCAAAAGCCGTCCCAACCGCCGTCGCTTCCTGTCCCAAACTCGTGAAAACGCCGCCCGTCAACTTCGCCTGACGTTTTAATCTGACGGTGATTTCGTCAAACATTCTGGTCATGTTTACATAGCGGTAAAGTTCCAAAAACTGTTCTTTTGTCAAAGAAGTTTTCTTCGTGCAGGAAAGCTGTTCGGTTGATTTTTTTAAATTTGTTTTCGCAGACATCTTCTTAAAGGATAAAGGCGAAAGGCGAAAGGCGAAAGGAAAGAATTAAAAAAATTCTTATTTATCCTTCAGCCTTTATCCTTCAGCCTTTCACAGGCAGCTCCATTGACCGGCGACCGTCATCGCGGGTGCGCCGCCTCCGCCCGATTGACACGGCGTTGAATTGCGTCGGCAGTTGGAACAATAAATCATCGAACCGTCCGGTTTGCCAGACGGAAGCGCGTTTTGCAAAATCGAAGGCATCTGCACCGGTGTCGCAAACTGTACGTCCGTGCCGAAAAATGTTGGATTTCCTTTGACTTTTCCGTCGTCGAGTTGTCCGGTTCTAAAAATAACGGTCGCTTTATCAAAACCGTTTGATGTCGCCGCGCCCTGACAACCTAATGTATAACCGTCATAACAAAAGCGATCGCCCGTTGAATAAACCCGCAGTCGCTCGTCGGCTTGAAATGCTATCGGTCCGTAAAGATTGCCGATTGAAACAAATGTGCGACGGGCTTTGAAAATTATCGGTTCACCGAAAACATTGTTGATAAAAGTTATCGGGTAAGAATAGTCGCCTGCGTTGCGTAATTCCGCGCCGTTATAAACCAGCGCGGCGGTGATTTTTTCGCTTTGACAGTTGATTACCGTAACATTCGAGCTGTCGGTTATATCAAGATAAATTCCGCCGATAGCGTTTTCAAAACCGCCGCCGAATGTATCCTGCACCAGAATAGCTCCGGCGTGTTCAAAGTGCATCGAATTGCCTTTTTGCAGCGGTGTACGCTGCGAGTTTATAAACGAACTTCCTTCGATTTTCCAATCTGAGTTGATGACATCCGAATAAATTCCGGCATCGCGGTTATAAACAAAGCGGCAATGATGGAATTTTATATAATCGAACTGCCACGCGAAATTTGTGATCGGCAAACCGTGCGCGTAAAATCCGCGATTGAAATTTTGAAAAACGACGCGCTCAAAATAAAAATTCTGCGACGACGCAAACGCGCCGACCGCTTCGATGCCCGAAGTTTTGTCGGTTGTCGCTCCGTAAAGCTCCAAATCTTTGACGACGACGTTTTCGACGCATTCGCCGATGCGGAAAAGTGCGCGGTTTGAACCGCTAAGACGAATCCGACTGGGATTTTTGTTGACGACATTGTTAGTCGTCGCCATCGTCGAAACGCCGCTGATGCCCTGCATTATAATTCCGGCGGGCAGCGCGATTGTCGAATTGACGGAAAAATCGCCTTCGGGAATTTGCAGTGTGCCGCCGCCGCGCGAAGCGATAAAAGCCATCGCGCTCTTGAACGCGATTGTATTGTCGGTGTTGCCGTCGCCGATTCCGCCGAAATCTTTTATGTTATAAATTCCCGGCGTTTCGGGCGTGGCAATCCAATTGTAGATTATTTGTCCTGAAGATTGATCGCCCTTAAAACTGATTCTGTATATTTTGTCTTCGCCGGTAAAACACCACTTATATTTGTTTGAACTGGCGCGGACGATGGCGGTGTTTGAATCAACCTGCGTCAAACGGGTGGTTTGATCGCCGCAGTTGGAAACTTTCATCGGCGTTGAACGATCTAAATCGGTAATTGTAATGTCGGTTGTCGGAGCTGCATAACGCAGAGCGCACATTTGGGATTTTTGATTATCAGGCACATCGAGAAGAAGATTATAACCTTCAAATTTATTCTGCGCGGCGACGGTCATCACGGACAAAGAGATAAAAAAGAAAAATAGCAATAGGCGATTAAATTTCAGCATAATAAATTGACAATAGCAGAAAAGACCATCATTTTTTAACGCGTTTCGGTTTTCTTTTCGGCGTTTTTTCACGCGAGCGCACTAAATATTTGAGTTCGTTCATAAATTCGGAAACGTCTTCAAATTCGAGATAAACTGATGCAAAACGCACATACGCCACCTTATCGAGTTCTTTGAGGCGTTTCATAATAATTTTGCCGAGATCGCTGGTCGGACATTCGCGGTCGGGCGAATCCTGCACAAATTTTTCGACTGAATCAACGATTGATTCAAGCTGCGGCGCAGAAATCGGACGTTTTTCGCAGGCGCGAAGCAGTCCGGCTAAAATTTTATGGCGGTCAAACGGCTCGCGTTTTCCGTCTTTTTTGACGACCATATACGGAATTTCATCAATCCGTTCATATGACGTAAAACGTCTGCCGCATTCCAGACATTCGCGCCGCCGCCGAATCGAATTGCCATCTTTGGCTTCTCTGGAATCCACGACCTTATCTTCTAAATGTCCGCAAAATGGGCAATTCATATCAGTTATCAGTTATCAGTTATCAGTTATCAGTGGTCGGTGTTGACTGATAAGTGTTGACCGGCAACGGATCGGTTTCGTGCTGAACTTCTTCAACTGCGTGTTCGGGTGAAAGCAGACTTTTGAAACGCGCAACGCTGATGTCGCCGTGCAAAAAATAATAAATTCCGAAGAAAACAGCGGGCGCAAAATAGACTAAGTGCATTGCAAATGCCGTCGCCCACGCTTGATCTTTGCTAATATTCAAAAATATCAAACTGTTTGCCGTCGCCGCGTGAAACGCGCCCGCCGCGCCGCCCGGAGTCGGCACAAGCGAACCGAGTGCCGCCAAACCAAGGACAAACAACGAATCAATAAAACTCAGCGGCAAACCAAACGCCAGCAAAACCAGCCACGTCGGAATGGCGATTGAAAACCACAGCATAATCGTCCAAAAAACGACCAGCGAAATTTCGCGCCAGTCCTTTAAGACTCCGAGCGAGATTGCCAGTTGATTAAAAAGGCTGAGAAAAATCCGCTGAATCTTTTTCGGGATAAATATTCGGCTGGCATAATTTTCAAACCACTTCATAAACCGCGCCGAATATTTTTGGTAAAAATACAAGGCGACAAATCCGAGAATTACGCCGACAAACATCAGATTGCCGACTAATTTTACATATCCGAATTCGGTTTCGCGTCCCGCCGGCGCGGTAAAAAATATTAAATTAACCGCAAAAAAACAAACCAGTGAAGCGAGATCGAAAATGCGTTCTACGCCAAGCGTAATCAGCGCGGTAGACGGGCGAACACGTTTGTCGCGCATCGAAAGCCACATCGGGCGGATAATTTCCCCGGCGCGTCCGACAATCAAAATTGCTGAAAACCCGATTGTCGTTGCCGCAAAAAGTTCCTTTATCGAAGTTTTCGTAATCGGCGCAAGCAAAACCTGCCATCGAATCGCCCGCAAAAGATAACCCAAACAAATAATTAAAGTTGCCAAAATCAGATAAAAAGGATTTGCCTCCCGCAGACTTTGGCTAACTTCCTGCCAATCGAGATTGCGCCCGAAAAACCAGAGGATAAACACGGCAACCAACAACAAAAGTATAAATTTTATAGAATTTCGCAATCCGCTTTTTACCAGCCTTGTAAATAATTATTTTTCGCCCCGAAGATTTTGTATTTGTAAATTAAATACGCGGCAAAAACACAAGATTACAGCATTTCACAAAAAAACTGCAATGCGGGCGCATTAAAGCAGCATTCGTATTGCCGTATTTTAATTGATTTTGTTCAATATTTTGAAATTTAGAGAAAATTTCAAGGATTCGTGTTTTGCAAACAATCAAAAAATTCAACATCAATTCCCACGCCAAGATTGCCGAACGCGCAGACGATTTATTTGAGTAGAAAGTTAAAACGTTGGGCATTTTGAAAATAACTGTTTGAAAGTTCCTTAAAGTCGCCGAAAGCGACAAATAATATAGCGTAGGGTTAAGCGAGTGAAACGAGCGCAACCCTACGCCTGTTGCGAAAAATTTTTCCGACGCTGAAAGTGTCGAACAATTTGCGTCGAATTTTGCTCACTTTCAGCGAGCGTTTGGCTTTTGTCAGGCAACGTAGGGTTTCACCCCACGCTATATTATTTGTCGCTTTCGGCGACTCAAGAGAACTTGAATTTTCTAAATAAAAGCGGTTTGAGATTCCTAACTTTTCAGATAAGTTTTTGGCGCAAAATCAATATCTTTATAAATGTTATGGCGGCGCATCAGACTTCTTCTGTCTTTGTCGATTTGTAAAAGTTGTTCGACCAATTCAACCGGAACGCCTTGTTCTTGGCAGATTTCTTCTAACAAAGCGTGTCCTGCTACTGCGCTCATTGCCGCCCGCGATGACGGCGTTCCGGTTACCAGCGATGATATGCCGGATGACCTTCTTTGACGATGACGAATGTGCCTTTGCACGTCGCACAAACTTTGTCGCCGGCGATTAATTCGGCTTCGACGACGGCGGTTGTGGCGGTTGATTCGACGACTTTTGCTTTTAAATAAATTGTCGCGTCGAAAGATGTCGGGCGCAGAAGTTTGACTGAATAATTTGCCGTAACGGTGCAGTCGGGCGCGTCTTTGCCGTTTTTTTTCATCAAGTAATGCGCCGCCGTCCAGTTTGAATGACAATCGAGCAGCGAACCGATAATGCCGCCGGAAAGCATTCCGGGAAATGCCTGATGATGCTTGTCGGCGTGCCATTCGGCGATGTATTCGCCGTTTGACTCAAAACTTTTGATTTGTAAGCCTTTTTCATTCACCGCGCCGCAACCGAAACAAATGCCGTTCGGCGCGTAGGTTTCCTGTAATGATTTTTCGCTGTTCATAATTATTTTTCTCCAGATAATACTAATTTGGACGGAACTGATATTTTACAATAAATCGTATGGAACAAAACTCTTTGATTAAAATGATGAATTCAAAATTATACAATAGCGGCTATCAAACTGAATCGCAATCCACAGCGGCGATGGATTAAGTTTTCAAACAAAATGCGCTTTTGCCAATACTTATCGGCAAAAGTTGTTTCCTAAAAGAGTTGAACTCAACAAAGACAAAGGCAAAATTTTATGAGAGAATTTTTTTACTAAAAGGGGGAATAATTATGCCGCAAACACCGCATATCGAAAAACATTTTACGTCGGGCGAAATCGTACGCGATATTGTAATAGGAATGGCGGACGGTTTGACCGTTCCGTTTGCACTGGCGGCGGGGCTTTCGGGTGCGGTTTCTTCGACGACGATTATTGTAACGGCGGGATTTGCCGAAATTGTCGCCGGTTCGATTGCGATGGGTCTCGGCGGTTATCTCGCCGGAAAATCCGATGTCGAGCATTACGACAGCGAATATAAACGCGAAATGTATGAAATTAGCGAAATGCTCGAACACGAAAAGGATGAAGTGGTTGAGATTTTTGAAAATTACGGAATGACGCGGGCGGAAAGCATTCCGATTGTCGAAACATTGGCGCAGCGTCCTAATGACTTTGCGGATTTTATGATGCGTTTTGAACTCGGACTGGAAAAACCCGATGCAAATCGCGCTCTGCAAAGCGGGGCGACAATCGGCGGCGCGTATATTTTCGGCGGTTTAATTCCGCTCGCTCCATATATAATTTTGTCCGAAGCGCACGTCGCACTGCTTTGGTCGGTAGTAATTACCATTATCGCACTTTTCATTTTCGGCTATGTCAAAGGCACATTTACCGGAACAAAACCAGTCAAAAGCGCGATTCAAACCTGTTTGATCGGAAGCGTCGCGGCGGGAGTGGCTTTTTTGGTCGCGCGTTTGATCAGCGGTTAGAATTAAATTCAAAATTGGAAAAGTGAAAACGATCGGTGATAAGAAATAGCTATTATTTTCGCTGTTATACTTTTTACAAATTCACTTTTCCATATTTTCAGTTTCCCGCCTTTTCACTTTTTTATCGTCTTTCCTGTATTCTATTTGTTTGATAGTTTTTATTCAGTCATTTTTTAATAAACGGAGATTATATGAGCGTAGAAGTTGTGATGCCGCAAATGGGCGAATCCATTACAGAAGGGACAGTTTCAAAATGGATGAAACAGGTTGGTGAAAAAGTCGAAAAAGACGAAACGCTGCTGGAGATTTCAACCGACAAGGTTGACGCGGAAGTTCCCGCGCCGGTGGCAGGCATTTTACTGGAAATTCGCACGAATGAAGGCGAAACCGTTGAAGTCGGAACGGCAGTCGGCATTTTAGGCGAAGAAGGCGAAACGGCGGCAGAAGTCCAAAGTCCAAAGCCCCAAGTCCAAAGTCAAGCTGAAACAACACAGATTGAAGAGCCAAAAGCAGAAGAACCCGAACAATCTGAAGCTGTCGAACAAGCGCAAACTGCGACAGCCAATTTGGTCAATTCGGGAAACTCAACCGAAATTGTGATGCCGCAGATGGGCGAATCCATCACTGAAGGCACGGTTTCAAAATGGCTGAAAGCCGTCGGCGATAAAATTGAGAAAGACGAACCGCTGCTGGAGATTTCGACTGACAAAGTTGACGCGGAAGTTCCTTCGCCGGTGGCGGGAACTTTACTTGAGATTCGCACGAATGAAGGCGAAACCGTCGAGGTCGGTGCGGTTGTCGGTCTGGTTGGTGCGGAAGGTGCGGCAACAGTTCCAAGTTCTACGCCCAATGTTTCAAGTCAAACTTCCGCCGCCGGACAAGCGCAAGCCGAACAGCAAGCGGCGCAGGCGACGAGTGCAGTCGCTTCGGCTCAGACAAGTGTTTCGATGCCCGCCGAAGAAAAAGAAGAAATCGAGGAAAGCGAAGGCAGAAGCTACGATTATCAGCGTCCTGAAGCGGTCGAAGACGCGCAAACAAACGGCAAATCGAACGGCAAAATGTCGCTCGAAGATTTGCGCCGCACGAAATCCAGCCCGCTTGTCCGCAATATCGCCAAAGAACACGACGTTGATATTTCTCGAATCGAAGGCTCGGGAATGAGCGGTCGTGTAACGAAAAAGGACATTTTGTCATTTATCGAATCGGGCGCGGCACTTCGTCCACAGGATTTACTTCGCAAAGATGCTCCAACTGCGCCGCAAAGCGTTCCGCAAACTCAAACGCAGCCCGCACAAAAAGCGGCGTTTTCAGCGACAACAACTATGCCGTCCGGCGCGGACAAAGTTGAGCCGATGTCCGTGATGCGTAAGAAAATCGCGGAACATATGACGTTTTCAAAACAAACTTCGGCACACGTAACGAGCGTTTACGAGTTTGATATGACGAACGTGGCGAAGTTCCGCAATAAAAATAAAGCGGAATTTCAAACGCGCTACGGCACGAAATTATCGTATATGCCGTTTATTTTTCAGGCTGTAACGCAAGCGTTGCGGCAGTTTCCGATTGTCAATTCTCAAGTTTCGGGCGATCAAATCATCTATAAAGCTGATGTCAATCTGGGAATGGCGGTCGCGCTCGATTGGGGTTTGATCGTTCCTGTTATTAAACGCGCCGACCAGCTTTCGCTGTCCGGTCTGGCTTTGGCGGCAAACGATTTGGCTGACCGCGCGAGAACGAAAAAGCTGTTGCCGGATGAAGTTGCGGGCGGAACATTTACGATCACAAATCCCGGCGTTTTCGGCGGACTTTTCGGAACGCCGATTATTAATCAACCGCAAGTGGCGATTCTTTGCGTCGGCACAATCGAAAAGCGTCCAAAAGTTATTACAACCGACGACGGTGACGATGTGATTGCAATTCGTTCGATGGCATATTTTGCATTAACATATGATCATCGCGTCGTTGACGGCGCAGATGCGGAAAAATTCTTGTCATTTATGAAAAATTATCTGGAAACGACACAATTTACGTTGTAATCTCTGATAATAATTTCAATGAAAACGCGAGAACATAGTGGTTTTCGCGCTTTTTTGTATTGTTAATTTATTTGAATCAAATGCGAACACAATTTGGTAAATCATTTTTAACTGTATCAACAGGAAACATTTTCTATTTTGCAATTGCCGAACAAGTTTTTTGCAAACTGCTCTTTTAATACATATTTAAAAGAATTTGCAACTTTTTGGCACGTTAATTGTTTAATACTTTATTTTGTAGAATGACCAAATGAAATGATGCCCGGAGAAAGATAGATTGGGACTTAAAAATATTAAAGGCAAAAAAATGTTTGGTAATTTAGAATTTTTATTTATAATAAATTTTTAACAACCTGACGAGTCAGGTTGTCGTCCCAAGAAGTTACTTTCTCCCAAGATTAAATTTTAATTAGGAGTGTAAAATATGTTCAAGAAAATTCCGGTGTTACTTTTAGCTTTATTAATAGGTTCGGTAGGTGTTTTTGCACAAATCGCACAACCACAAACTGTCCAAACACAAACTGCACAAAATACGCAGTTGCGTAATTTAACCGGCGGGCAGAAATATAAAATTAAGGGTGTTGTCGTTTCCAGAGACAACAACAGTTTTACGGTTCGTGATAGTGTCGGCGTTGATACACGAATAGTTATCAGCCCGAACACGAGTATTAAAACGAAAGGCGGATTTTTCGGCGGCGGTGACAGAATCGCGGCTGACCAAATCATTCGCGGATTAAATTTGCAGGTCGAAGGTCGCGGCGATAATGCAGGCAGTTTGTCGGCTGAAAAAGTTCGTTTCGATGACGATGATCTGCGTGTCGCGCAGTCAATTCAGAGTCGCGTCGCGCCGGTTGAAGATCGTGTAACGCAAACCGAACAGAACGCCGAGCGTCTTTCGGGACAGATTGATGAATTAATGGCGATTTCAAACGCCGCACGCGGCGGCGCGAAAGCCGCACAAGATTCGGCTGATGCGGCGATTGCCGGCGTTAATGCGACGAATCAAAGAATTTCATCAATGGACGATTATGTAGTTCAAAAAACATCAACCGTCAATTTTAAAGTCGGAAGCGCGATCTTATCCGATGAAGCCAAATCCGAGCTTGATCAGGTAGCTCAAGCGGCAATTACAATGAAAGGTTATGTCATTGAAATTACGGGCTTTGCTTCTTCAGACGGTGATGCGAAAAAGAATAAAACTCTGAGTCAGCGTCGCGCACAGGCGGTTATTGATTATTTGGTGGAAACACACAATGTTCCGCTTCGCAGAATCGGAACGTCTTACGGTTTCGGCGAATTACAGGCGGTTGCCGATAATTCGACACTCGAAGGACGTGAACAGAATCGTCGTGTTGAAATCAAACTTCTTGTCAATCGCGGTTTAAATCAAAGCGTTGAAGTCAGAAAAGATACGACTTTGAACGACCAGTAAACCTTTTGTGATTTTAATTTATCAAAGATTGAGGTGAAAACATTTAATCCGTTTTCACCTCTTCCTATTTGTTTGCAAGTTCTTATGGACAAAAATTATTTAGGGGTATAAAGAAATGAACCGACGACAACCGATTTTTATATTTGCACTATTTTTCTCTCTCGCTTTTTCTGTGTTTGCACAAACAACGTCGCCGACACCGCCGCAAAAAACTGATGTAGAAGAAGTAATTAAAATAGATTCGCGTCTTGTCGTTGTGCCGGTTTCTGTTTTAAACGCAAGCGGTCAGCCGGTCTTGGGTTTGACAGCAAAAGATTTTCGCGTTTCCGAAGATGATAAATCGCAGGAAATATCGCAGGTTTCCGACGCGGAAAAAGTTCCGCTTGAAATTGCTTTACTGATTGATGTGTCAAGCAGCGTAAATAAAATTTTTGAACTGGAAAAATCAGCCGCCGCGCAATTTCTGCAAGGCGTAATGCGCCCTGAAGATCGTGCCACAATTTTTCTGATTACTGACCGTCCGATTTTATTGCAAAGTCGTGATACGGCAGAAAAGACATCAATAAATATTCGAGTAATCAAGCAGTCGAATTCTTCAACCGCTTTTTACGATACAGTTACCGCTGCTGCTCGATATTTAAGTGCAAACGCTCAATCGCAAAGCCGCCGCGTAGTTCTTTCTTTGTCGGACGGTGAGGACAATTACAGCGAAATAACGAAAAATCCTACCATTGCGGCTTATAAAAATTTTGACATAAATAATTTAACTCAAAGGGACTTAAATCAGCGGGCTGATCGAACCGTCAAAGCACACGCGCAGGCACAAGCCGTCGTTCTAAAATCTTTGCAAAATGCCGATACGGTTTTTTACACGATAAATCCTTCAGGACCTTCCGTTCGATTAAATCTCGCCAGCCAACGGGCGCAGAATGCTCTTCAAAAATTTGCCGATCAAACCGGCGGAACAGCATTTTTGCCGCAGTTCATCACGGAGAAAAATGCAGCGAACTTTGAGGAGCAAAATGTTGAGATTCTTGACCGTATCTTTCGGCAAATCTCGGCGGAACTTCGCGCTCAATATCTCGTGCAGTATTATTCGGAAGGCGATTTTCCCGCAAACAAATATGTCAAGCTCGATGTCGGTTTGAAAACCCCGCAAAGCTATCGTGTTCGGGCGCGGCAAGGTTATTTTGTTAAAAACTAACGCTTTTGTTTTATTATAGTTTGACGTTTGATTTTGCCTTGCGTTTGTTGCGGGATAACCATAGCTCCCATTATTGATTCGGGCGCACCTTGATATGCGTTGTTTGAATTTTCGACAATCGCCATTTCGCCGATTGTCGAATCTTCGGTTTCTATTGTCATTTTTCCCATCAAATGACTTTCAGTTTCCGCTTTTGTAAAATAACTTGCCAAACCAATTCCGCTTAACGCTGCAAAAACGAGCGATGCGAAAGCCGTCGCCGTTTTTGAAACGCGGCGTTTAATCGCTTTCCAGCCAACCGGACAATCTTTTGTCAAAATCGTTCCGTCAGCGCGTTTGAAATAGCGCACACAAACGCGCCCTTCCGCCTGTAAAAGAAAATTTTCTGCTTCCCGTTTTGTCATTTCCGACAAGTTATAAACATTCAATTTGCAATCGCCGCAATGCCGACTGCGTTCATTTCCAATCATCGCGTCCCAATCTGCCGCGCAAGGACTGGCGATTTTGATATTCTCAAGCGGATTTGTAAATTTAGTCATAGAAAAACTCCGTTGTTTTTAGATTCAGCTTGTGCCTTGTGGAAAGAACGAAGCGCGTAAATTTTTCTTGCATCGTTGTTAAATAAAATTTTGCTACAATAATTTTATGCAGAATGTAATTCGTGTTTTATTGATCGAAAATCAAAGGCTGACGCGCATCGGAATAAAAACGATTTTAAGCGAGCAAAGCGATATTAAAATCATCGGCGAAACCGATACGAGCGCGAAAGGTTTTGAGATTTTCAAAAAAGACGCGCCGGACGTAACGATTTTAGGTTTGCGTCTGCCGGATTCTTGCGCGGTTGATGAAATTGAAAAGTATTTAGCGGAGAACGAGAAAGCGAAAATTATCGTTTTAGCTGAACACGCAGGAGATTCGGAAATTTCGCGTTCGCTCAAAAACGGCGCGTTCGGTTATATTTGCAAAGACATCTTGCCTGACGAATTAACAAAAGCGATTCGCGTTGTTAATAAAGGCAAAAAATATATTCCGGGCGCAATTGCCGAAATTTTGAGCGAACATCTCGGACAGGAAGAACTCACACCCGTCGAACGAAAAGTTTTGGCGCGCATCATCAAAGGAAAGTCCAATAAGGAAATCGCACACGATCTTGAAGTCAGCGAAAACACCGTTAAAACTCACGTCAAAAACATTCTTGGCAAACTCGGCGTATCTGACAGAACTTCCGCCGCGACTCTGGCAATTCGGCGCGGTTTGGTCAGAATTGATTCGTAAAATCACCCGAATTGATGAGAGAAGTCTCACCGCAATTGATGATTACAACGCGATAAAATCAATCTATAATTGAGTTGTAAATAAGTTGCAAGGAGGAGAAAAATGATAAACATCAGACGAAGCAAAGAAAGAGGACACGCCGATTACGGTTGGCTCGACACGAATTATACTTTTTCATTTAATAATTATTACGATCCACAATTTATGGGGTTTCGTAATCTGCGCGTGATAAACGAAGATTTTATCGAACCGAAACAGGGCTTTCCGACGCACGGACATAAAGATATGGAAATTATTTCCTATGTCGTGGCAGGCGAATTGGCACACAAAGACAGCACCGGCGTTTCCGAAGTTTTGCGTCCGCACGAAGTTCAACGAATGACCGCCGGAACAGGCGTTCGGCACAGCGAATACAGTTCGGAAACGGAAAAAACGCATCTTTTGCAGATTTGGATTCTGCCGGAAGAAAACGATTTGTCGCCGGAATATGAACAGACGTATTTCGCGCCCGAAGAAAAACAGGGAAAATTAAAATTAGTCGCTTCGCGCGGAGGCGATGACGGTTCGGTAACGATTCATCAGGACGTTGCGCTTTACGCCTCGATTTTGGCGAACGGCGACGAAGTTTCGCACGAATTGAGTGAAAATCGCCACGCCTGGATTCAGATTATTAAAGGTCAAGTTGATCTGAACGGCGAAAAATTAAATGCCGGCGACGGCGCGGCGATCAGCGATGAAAGACTTTTAATAATCAAATCGCTCGAAGATGATACGGAATTTTTGCTGTTTGACTTAAACTAAGAGTAAAGTAGCGTAGTCATTCCGACTACGTTACTTTTTTTTATAAAATTCTACGCCGTTTCTGAGTTCCAAAGCGATTTTGCCTTCCGATTCAGCGTAATCGAGATGTGCAACCGCTTCGGAGATTGCTAAGAAACGATGAATGTCTTTTTCAATCGCATTCGGGAAAAGTTTTTGTGCAACTTCAAAAGCCGTTGTGCTATTTTTTTCGATGATTTTAATAACATTTTTTTGCCTTTCGTCAATCGAACGAATGTAACGATGAAAAATCTCTTCAAAATCGTAAATCGGTTCGCCGTGACCGCCGTGAACGATTGTCGGCGAATAACTGCGGATTTTCGCTAGACTGACCAGATACTCCGCCAGCGACTTAAAACGCTTTTCCTTATCAATCGGATCGGGCGAAATTATCGGATTTGGCGTGATGCGTTTGAGAACAGAATCTCCGGCGATCAATGTTCGATTGGCTTCGCGGAGAAAAGAACACGAACCGGGCGTGTGTCCGGGCGTATGTAAAACTTTCAAAGTTCCACTCGTGAAATCGAGTTCCATTTCATCGTACAGTTCCGAAAATTCACTTTCGGCAAGCGCGTCGGTCAAAAGTGAAACTTCTTCGTAGATATTTTGTATTTTCTGAAAAACTACCGGCGGAACTCCGGCGCGTGTCATCAATTTTTGATGTTCTTCACGGGCGAGTCTGCCGAACAGATGTCCGGTTTCCCAGCCGTGAACAAAAATTTCGGCATTTTTCGCTTCATCGCGCACCTGTTTCGCCAAACCGCAGTGGTCTTCGTGGGCGTGAGTCAAAACAATGCGGCGAATGTCTTTAAATAATACGCCGTTTTTCTTCAGTTTTTCGCGCAGCACATCGGTGGATTCCTTTGTTTTCGGTCCGACATCAATCAGCGTCAGCGGTTCTTCGTTGATGAGATAAACATTGACATCGCCGACGTAAAAAGGGGTCGGGATCGCAAGCGGTATAATTTTCATATTAAAGATAGATTATACAAAACAAAAAAGACCGCCAAAATACGGCGGTCAAATTATTTTATTACTAATTTATAAAACCATTTAGGCGGCGAGAAGATCGTTTGACGTTTCGGCAAACACTCTTCTACCATTTAAAGCATCATCAATAATTTCGCGGACGGCGGAAGCATCAGGATTTACGTCCATCTTGGCGCAAGCCCGCAGATGTCTGATAATTCCTTCCGTTGCAATTTCTACAGCCGCGCCGCTCAATTTTGCGAAACGACGTGCTTGAATATGATCGATTTGCAGGATTCTTTCCTGCAATGTTATTTGTTTTGTTGCTGGCACTTTATATTCTCCTTCCTTCATTTTGGGATAACCTCCCTTGCTCTTTATAGAATCTGTTGCAAAGGCAACAAGAACTTGGAAAACCGGTTAAAAACTAAGTTTTCCTAATTATTCAGGCTGAAATTAATAAACTGAAAACTACTTGAATGTTTGGCAGCATTTCTCAATTTATGATATGAATTTCAAAACTAAAAATTCGATTTCGGAATAACTGACATCCAATAACGAATAACTGATAAATTCATAATTTCAGTTACCGGAAATCCCGAAGAAATACGTTCATCACAAAAATTGAAATACTATTATATGTTTAATACGTCGGTAACTTTTCAACCCAATATAATAAAAGTTTAACAAAGAATTTACATTTTGTCATCAACTTTTTTTATTTTTGTGACTTTTTTCTCAAATGACATTTTAACAAATAAAAGCGACCGACTAACTTTTACAGTTAGTCGGTCGCTTTTATTTGAGAATCTGCCGCGTTTTTATCCGCCGACGGCATCTTTCATCGCTTTTCCGAGACGGAATTTAACGGTTGTTTTAGCCGGAATTTTAATGGTTGCTCCGGTTGCCGGATTGCGACCTTCACGGGCTTTACGTTGCGCTTTAACCAGTTTTCCAAAACCCGGAAGCGTAAATTCTCCGTTCTTTTTCACCTCGCTTGCTGCAAGACTCGATAAAGCGTTGAAAAATTCCTTCGCGTCCGTTTTTTTGACACCTGTTTTATCAGCCAAATGGTTAATAATTTCCGTTTGTGTCATCCGTTTTGTTGTTGTTTTTGCTGTTGCCATAATTATAAATTTCCTCCAAAAGTTTTTTTGTGATTGTAAATTACTACTTCATTGAACATAAATGTCTGCAAAAATGCAAACATTCAAAATGTGAAATCTTACTCAACCAAAAAAGATTGGTCGGGGCGAGATGATTCGAACATCCGACCTCTCGGTCCCAAACCGAGCGCACTACCAGGCTGTGCTACGCCCCGTGATTTCTGCGTTTCTTATGTGAAACACTACCAAATGCCGAATTTTACAGGCGAAAAGTGCTGTGGTCAAGTTGTCAGGCAGTAAAATCGGCAAAAAAACGAATAATTTTTGCTGCTGCCCGCGCTCGATGGCTTATTTTTTGCTTTGTTTCAACCGAAAGTTCGCCGAAAGTTTGCTCAAAACCGTCGGGAATGAAAATTGGATCGTAGCCGAAACCGCTTGTACCGCTTGGCTTTACGGCTATTTTGCCTTCACAGACACCTTCGGCAATAAATTTGACTTCACCTTTTTCATCCGAAATAGTAACCGCACAAACAAACTTTGCCTGCCGCTGTTTGTCAACTACTCTTTTTAGTTCCCGCAATAATTTTTCAACATTTTCCTTATCTGTCGCATTTTTACCGGCATATCGTGCGGAAAAAATACCGGGTGCGCCGCACAACGCTTCGACTTCCAAACCTGAATCATCCGCTAAAGTCCACATTTTTGTTTGCAGAGCATAGGACTTTGCCTTTAAGACAGCATTCTCCACAAAAGTTTTGCCTGTTTCTGCTGCTTCGCAGATATTCGGAATTTCATTTAAATCTTTTAAAATAACTTCTGAGTTCAACAATAATTTTTTGAGTTCCTTTGTCTTGTTCGCGTTTTTTGTGGCAATGAGTATTTCCGGCATATTGTTAAATTTTTGACAACTCGCTTTTTTCAGCCAAAACACCGGCGGAAAGCAAAACGAATGCGATCCAAACCGCATCTGCCAAAAATAAATGAATAATTTGCATCACAATCGGCGCGAGAGTTAAAAGCGTAATCGCGCCGGATGCAAACTGAATCAAAACCAGAATTGACAGAACATTTGCCCATTTGTTGACCGATGTGTTTTCCTTCGCTTTTGACCTCATCCAACTCGCCAGAAAAACGAGATAAACGCCGACTGAAACAGACAAAATCGGATGGCTGACGCGCAGACGAAGCAAAATATTTGAAGTCGCCGAAAAATCCTGCTGAAAACCTTCGGCAAGCGAATTTACCGGAAAAAGCATACTGCTCAAAGCTGCTACCGAACCGCTCATTCCGATAAAAAATATTCCGAAAATCGCTAAACCAATCAACAGCAACATTTTCGGCTGCACCTTGAAATTAAACGATTTGCCGCCGCTCGCAAACCACGCCGTTAAACTTAAAGAAGCAAGCAAAATGAATGTGTTCGTCAGATGTCCAGCCATCCAAAACGGACGCGCCGCCGTCAAAGTTTCCGCCGTGTTTCCGGTTAAAACCAAACCTGCGCCGACGAGAGCTTCAGTAATAATAAAAATAAACGAAATCAACGCCGCTTTGCGAATCGGACTGCCTTTGGCAAATTTGCGAAACGCCCAAATTACCAAAATCAAAACGAAAATGAACGCCAAACCGCTGGTCAAACGGTGCGAAAATTCAATGACGGTTTTTAACTCCGGCGCGCTCGGAATAACTTCGCCTTTGCACGTCAGCCAATGCTGTCCGCAGCCATTTCCTGACTTTGACGCACGCAAAAATACGCCCCAGATTATCACGAGAATGTTGTAAGCCAATACAAACCAAGCGTATTTGGCGAATTTCGACAGTTTTAATTCAGCAGCCATTTTTGTTAAATTCGATTCGCAGATTTCAAATATAAGAATAACACTTGTATTTTCAAATATAAAAGATATTTTTGATTAGAATAACTTATTCCCTTTAGGGCATTAAATCTGTAATATAGTTTAATGCCGAAATCTAAAAAAACTGAGTTCGATAAAGCAGGGTTTGATCAAGCCAAATGGACAAAGTATTTTCAGCGATACCAGCAGGAATATATCCGTAAA
>JBBSIE010000067.1:0-21597 GCA_038232235.1 Pyrinomonadales bacterium
AAGTCAATCACGCGCCGATTTATGCCGTAACGATTATGTTTGATAAACCGCGTAATAAAAAGATTCGTATCAAAAACGGAAGGAATTCGATCTTTCTTTAATGCCAAATCAATTCCTCATTTTCTCAAGTCGGGCGCGGCGAACGAGTTCAACCGCGTCGTCTTCCGTGTATTCGCTGTTAAAACCTTCTTCGGCAATTTTATCAAACAAAGCCGAATCGGAACGAGATTCGATATATTCTTTGAGAAAGTCCGTTAAAAGTTCCAACGGACTTTCCTTCTCGGCTTTTGCTAACGCCTCAAACTCGCGCCATAATTCTGTTTTAAATATTTCTACATTCGGCATAATTCTATAAACTATTTCTTCCCAAGAATGTCATTAGCGGAAAACTTTTGCGCGGCTTGCGCCTTTAGTTTTTCTTCCGTCATCCGCACGAGTTGAACGTATTGCATTCGCAAATCGCCTAAAATTCCTTCGAGCAGGTTAGCTTCCTGCGGAAGCAGATTATTTTCTGTTTTTTCGCCGAGCATTGCCAAAACGTCAATCCAGTATTTTCCGGTTTCCAAATCAACCGTGCGCTGTCCGGTCGCCGGATTAGGCATCGCGCCGAGTGCCGCGGCGGCTTGTGAAGCCAAAGTCGTCATAAAATTAATGAAACTTGCCGGATCGTCCGCGCCGGGAAAATTTTCAGGATCAAAATCTTCTTCGGTAATTTCAGCTTCAGCTTCGGCTTGCACTTTTTTTTCAACCGATGCGCTGTTGTAAGTTTCAACTGTTTCCTCGCTTGGCTCATAAATCGGCGTTTCTTCCGGCTTCGGCTTTTCCGCTTCGAGTTCGACACCTTCGCGCACACTGCCGTCGAGATTAAATTTCCGTTTGTCCGTAACCTTTACTTCTGTCTGTTCTTCGTTGTTCAAATCTTCTTTTCCAATCATTTCTTTTCCTTTAATTAACTAAAAATTGATATTTCGATATTAGCATTTTGGCGAAAGAAAGTTCAAAATTGAAGAGTCTGGAAAGTCTAGAAAGTCTAGGAAAAAAATAACTTTCTAGACTTTCCAGACTTCCTAGACTTCCTAGACTTAAAAAATATGTCTGAAAATTTTAACGATCTAACAAATGTAATGGCGCGACTTCGTGCGCCGGGCGGTTGTCCGTGGGACAGAGAACAAACTTATGCTTCGCTGGCGCAGTATCTTTTGGAAGAAGCCCACGAAGCGTTTGACGCAATTTATGAAGCGGACGAAACCGGCGACACGGCGAATTTGCGCGAAGAATTGGGCGACGTTCTGTTGCAAGTCGTTTTTCATTCGACGATTGCAAAGGAAAAAGGCGATTTTACGATTGACGAAGTTGTCAGCGGCGTCACAAACAAATTAATTTTGCGTCATCCGCACGTTTTCGGCGACAAAAAATTGGAAACGGCGAACGATGTTTTAAATAATTGGGACGAACTGAAAAAATCGGAACGCGCCGCTTCCGGCAAAAAAGAAAAGAAAAAAGATTCGATTTTAGAAGATGTCCCGCTCAATTTTCCAGCTTTGCTCGAAGGACAAAAATTAGCGAAACAAGCTGCCAAAGTCGGTTTTGACTGGGAAAACGTCAAGCAGATTTTTGATAAATTGGACGAAGAAGTCAGCGAACTCAAAACGGCTCTTGCCGAAGATAAAACTGATGAAATCAGCGCGGAAATCGGTGATGTTTTATTTGTTGTTTTGAACTTAGCGCGAAAACTGGAAATTGATGCCGAAACCGCTTTGAAAAAGACAAATCGAAAGTTTCGCAAACGATTCGCTTTTATCGAAAAAGAATTAAAAAAAGACGGCAAATCTTTAGAAAAAACGAGTTTACAGGAAATGGATGCACTTTGGAATCAGGCAAAAACACATAATTTGTAAAGGTTTGGAGAAATTCGTCGGTAATAAAATTTAAATCAAAAAAAGATTGAAAAAGTATTGACTTTATTCTCTCAAAGTATTACCTTAGAACAAATTTAGTAAGAATCCAATACAATAAATTTCAATAATTAAAAATCAAAGGAGTTTCAGAAATGAAGAAAAACACAAATGCGACTTGGCTTCGCCACACTTTAACTTTCTGCTTGATGCTGGCTGTTTTTAGCACTTATACGATGACTGCTTCGGCAATGCCGGATAACAAATCTTTAATGGGAGAACTTATCGTTTCCGGTTCTAATGCAAACGGCAACGACGTTTCAGCGACGATCAACGGAGAACTCGCTTACAGCGGTCGCACATTCTTTTCATCCGGCACAATTGCCACAAACGAAGATACATCTGCTACCGTTAAATTGGGAAAACTCGGCTTTATCAATTTATCACCCAACTCGAATTTGAGTTTGAGTTTCAGCGAAAATAAAATTTCGGGAACATTGTCCGCCGGACAAATTAAAGTTTTTAATAATGAAGGCGTTGAAGTAAATATTCAAACTCCCGACAGTTTAATCAGCAATGAAGCCCAACAAAAAGGTGTTTTCAGCGTTGATGTTCAAGCGGGAACAACCAATGCTTTTGCCGAAACCGGCGCGGTTTATATGAATAACGGAACGACGGTTGTTCCGGTCCAAACCGCTCAAGATGACGATAAGGATAAAACCGGCGGCGTTAGTGCGCTGGCTCCGCTTATTGTTTTCGGCGGAGCTGTTGCCGCCGCCATAATTTACGTTGCCGTCAAAAACGGCGATAATAATGGTGCATTTATAAGTCCGAGAAGATAACATTCTCTAAAGTTGAATTCCAAATAAAAAACATCCGTATTTTCGCGGATGTTTTTTTATTTAATTAAAGTTGCTTACGACGACAGCCGAATTTATGATTGATATATGCCGACAAATTCGCCGATCACGAAATTAAATCTCACTGAACTTCGCCGCCGCTTTCCAAAAACAGTCGAGAATCTGGCGCATCTTCCAAACCGAGAATCGTGGCTTAACCGCATCTGGGAAATCGAACAGCGTTGGCAGATGTTTCGTGAAAATCCTGACCAAACTAGCGAAGTGATTTTATTTGACGACGCGCCGAAAAATTTGGAAATTGAGGATGAATTTGAAGTTATTTACGCCGGCGGAACGCTCGGCTTACTTCACGCGGCAGTGATGGCGGTGAGAAATGATCGGCGCGTTTTGGTTTTCGACGCGCACACGGTCGGCAAAACGCACCGCGATTGGAATATCTCCGACGAAGAATTGCAGGAATTCGTCCGCGCCGGACTTTTCACTGAAGAAGAAATCGAAACCGCCGTCGCCAATCGCTACAAAACGGGCTTCGTAAAATTCTACGACGCAAATTCCAGGATAAAAACGCCGCCGCTATTTATGGACAATGTTCTGGACGTTGCGCTCGAAGCCGATAAACTGCTGCATTTGGCGGTTGAAAAACTCAAAAAAACCAATTCCGTTATCATTAACAATATGCGGTTCATTCGCACCTTTGTGAACAAAAACAAAGTCTTGGTCGAATGTGAAAATACGAAAACCGGCAACCGCCGACTTTTCGCCGCCAAACTTTTTGTTGACGCTTGCGGGACAAATTCTCCGGTTTCGCGCCAATTAAACGCGGGCAAATCAATCACGCACGTTTGCCCGACAGTCGGCACGGTGGCGACCGGTTTCAAACGCGGCGAAGATGAAAAGGAAGTTGATTTTTCCGTCGGTGAAATTCTCGTCAGCACCGAAGACGCTTCCGATTACCGACAGCTAATTTGGGAAGGTTTCGCCGGAAATCCGGTTAAAGACGAATACACGACTTATCTGTTTTTTTACGATTCGGTTGACTCGAAAGCAGACAAATCTTTATTCCGATTGTTTGAAGATTATTTTGAAAAACTGCCTGATTATAAAACAAAAAACGGTTCGTGGCGCGTCGTCAAGCCTGTTTTCGGCTATATTCCGAGCGTTCATCATCAGGACTGGAGCAACATTAAAAAAACAGCAGCCGACAGAGTTTTATTGGTCGGCGATGCCGCCGGTCTTTCGAGTCCGCTGACATTTTGCGGCTTCGGTTCGCACGTCCGAAATTTGCGAAAATTGACCGATCTAACCGAAAACGCTTTGCGGGAAAATACTTTTGACGAGAAAACGCTCTTACAGATCAACGCTTACGAGCCGCGTGTCGCGCAAATGTCGAGCCTCGCTGAATTTATGCGTCCGATGCCGAAAAGCAAATCTTCCACCGTCAATGAAACGATGAACGCGGTGATGATGGCATTGAGCAAATTGGACGCAAAAATTAGTCAGGAAATGTTTCAAGATCGTATTCCGTTCGCTTCATTCAAAAAACTTCTTTTAAAGACGGCGAAAATTCATCCCAAAGTTTTCAAGTTAATGTTCGAGCATTTAGGCGCGAAAGGCGCATTTTGGTGGCTTGCCAATATCGCCGAAGCCGCCGTCGAAGAAAAACGTAAATAATTATTTTACTTAAATGTCCTGCCAAAAACTTGCTTCACGTTTTATTACAGGCTAAATTAACCGAAAGCGATAACTTTACGGCAAGGTTTGTCTTAAAATTCGTTTTCCTATTTCAATTTCGATTCGGAGAAAATCAGACATATGAAACAAAAAATTAAAATTACGGTTTTGTTGGTTTTTGCCGTCGGCAGTGCGTTTTTTTTTACACGCGCCGGTCAGATGCAAACCGGGCAGACAAAAGTTAAAACCGCCGCCGAAGTTTATAAAAACATCAAAGTTCTAAAGGACATGCCCGCCGACCAACTCGATAATGTGATGGAAATTATGTCGGCTTCCTTGGGCGTAAAATGTAATTTTTGCCACATTCCCGAACAGTGGGAAAGCGATGCAAAGGAAGAAAAGCAGACGGCGCGTGAGATGATTACGATGACGTTTGCCATCAACAAAAACAACTTTAACGGACGCACGGAAGTTTCGTGTGCGACTTGTCATAACGGCAAACCGCATCCGAATTCGCAGCCCGCGCTCGGACAAAATCTTTTTCAGCGTCCGAATTTCGGCGGCGGAACAAAAGAAACTCTGCCGACGATTGACGCGGTTTTAGACAAGTATGTGCAGGCTTTGGGCGGCAAAGAATCGCTCGAAAAAGTGAAAACACGCACCATCAAAGCGATGCGAGTGCAAAACGACGGACAGTCTTTTCACGAAGAAATTTATGAGAAAATGCCGGATAAAATGTTGGTCATCTCAAATGTTCCGCAAATGCCGTTTTCAATCGGCTACAACGGCGCGGACGCTTGGACAAACGGCGGCAAAGCCGAATACACCGTAACCGATTTTCTGCTCGAACAATTTAAGGATGAAGCGCAGTTTAACCCGCTAAAACTCAAGGAAACATACGCGCAGATCGCGGTTTCGGGAAGCGATAAAATCAACGACAAAGAAGTTTGGGCTGTTCGCGCCGCAACCGCTTCGGGCGGACGCGAACGGCTTTATTTCGACAAACAAACAGGTTTGCTCGTGCGCCGCGTATCGTATTCGCCAACCGTTCTCGGATTTTTCCCGTATCAAGTTGATTACGACGATTACCGCGCAGTTGACGGCGTAAAAATTCCGTATCTCGTCAAATGGTCAATTCCGGGACGCTCTTGGACGCGAAAAATTACGGAAGTTAAGCAAAACACGACGATTGATGATGCGAAATTTAATCAGCCGACGAAGTAAAAATATGAAATACGAAAAAGTTAAGAATTATTATAACGGCTCGTTCCATGAAAGCAGTTCGACGGAGAGTTTAGACCTTACATCGCCGCTTGACGGAAATTTGTTGTCGCAAGTTCCGATGTCCACGATTGAAGAGTTGAATTCGGCGGTTGAATCGGCGAAAAAAGCGTTTGATTCGTGGAGCAAAACGCCGATTAAAGAGCGTGTTCAGGTGTTTTTCAAATATCGTCAGCTTTTGGAAGAGAATTTGGACGAATTGACGAATCTGGTTTCCGAAGAAAACGGCAAAACTTACGACGAAGCGAAGGCGGAAGTTGAGAAATCTATCGAATTGACGGAGTTTGCGTGTTCGATGCCGCAGCTTGTTTCAGGCGAGATTTTGGAAGTTTCCAAAGGTGTCGAATGTCGGACGGAACATTTTCCGCTCGGCGTTGTCGCGTCAATCGTGCCGTTTAATTTCCCGTTGATGGTGCCGAATTGGACGATGCCGAATGCACTTGTTTTGGGAAATACGATGCTTATGAAGCCTTCGGAACTCGTGCCGCTTTCGGTGATCAAAATGGCGGAGCTTTTGAAAGAAGCGGGTTTGCCTGAAGGCGTTTTTAATGTCATCAACGGCGGAAAAGAGATTGTCGAAGGAATTTGCGCTCATAAAGATATTGAAGCGGTCAGTTTTGTCGGTTCGACGAAGGTTGCAAAATTGGTTTATCAGCAATCTACGCACAATCTAAAACGCTGTGTTGCGCTTGGCGGCGCGAAAAATCATTTGTTTGTGTTGCCGGACGCGAATCCGCAGATGACGGCGGCGAATGTTACCGCGTCAATGTCGGGTTGCGCTGGGCAAAGATGTATGGCGGCTTCGGCGATGTTGGCGATTGGCGATGTTAATCCTATTATTCAGCAGATTTGCGAAGAAGCGCGAAAAGTCATCGCGGGCAAAAATCTCGGCGCGGTCATTTCAAAAGAAGCAAAGTCGCGCATCGAAAATTATATTTCCGAAGCCGAATCGAACGGCGCGAAAGTTCTTGTTGACGGGCGCGGCGCGACTGTCGAAGGCAAGGAAAACGGCACCTATGTCGGTGCGACTGTGATTGATTTCGTCACGCCAGAAATGTCGGTGGCGAAAGAGGAAATTTTCGGTCCCGTAATTTCGATTATGCGAACCGACACTTTGGATGAAGCTATAAAAATCGAAAATGCAAATCCTTACGGTAACGCGGCTTCGGTTTTTACAAATAGCGGCGGTTTGGCGCGTTATGTAATGGAAAACGCTTCGGCGGGAATGATCGGCGTGAACATCGGCGTTCCCGTTCCGCGTGAGCCGTTTTCATTCGGCGGCTGGAACGAATCAAGGTTTGGGGCGAACGATATTACTGGTAAGAGTTCAATTGAATTTTGGACGAAATTAAAGAAAACGACGACGAAATGGAATCCCGAAGCCGGAGTGAATTGGATGAGCTAACCGAATAGAATTAAAATTTATGAACTCATTAACTCAAAATGAAAAGTTTTTGCACACCATAAATTCTTGGAAAAGCAAATTGCTCGACCTTTCAAAACGTAATCGCGCCTTGAATTTTAAGGTTAATAAAGTTTCGACGGTAACGATTGTTGATGAAGAGCCGTCGGAAATTTTTAAATTGCTCTGCTTGCAGGAAAAATCGCTTAAATTTCTTCCGCAAAATGTGGACGAGAAAATATCGAACGAACAAACGGATGAAAATGTCCCGAATGATGAAGAATTGGAAAACGATTTGCCTGCGCCGGATTTTGCGCCGTATCAAGCCGCGAGTTTGGCAGACCGGCATACGGACGAATTTTTGCAAACCAATTCCGCGCCGGAACATCTCGACAAATCTTTGCGGCGTTTGGAGGAGCAATCGCTTTCGATTATCGAAGAACAGGGCGTAAATGCGCTTTTTCTTTCGCTCGGAACTTTGCATTATAACGAAAGCCGCGACTCGAAAGAATTTTACAAAGCACCGCTGATCCTCGTTCCCGTCGAACTTTCGCGCAAATCGGCACGCGGCGGTTTTACCATCAAAGCAACCGAAGACGAAACGATTATCAATCCTTCTTTAATCGAATTTTTACGACGCAATTTTAGTATCACGTTGCCGGAAATTCCCGATTCCGGTCAGATGACGGAAGACTACGACGTTCAGCAGTTTTTCGCTTCGGTCGCCGATGTCGTTTCCAATCAAAGCGAATGGAAAGTTAAAAACGAAATTTATCTTGCGCTTTTTTCATTCCAGAAACTGGCGATGTATAAAGACCTCGAAAAAAACGCCGAAAATCTCGCCGCGCATCAAATTATCGGCAAAATCATCAGCAAAAGCGGAACGCAAATTATCGGACTTCCCGACGAAATCCGGCAAATGGAACTCGACCGCGATTTTCCGCCCGAAAAAACGGCGCAGATTGTTGATGCCGATTCGAGCCAACTGCAAGCAATTACGACGGTTGCCAAAAACTATGACTTGGTTTTGGAAGGTCCGCCCGGAACAGGCAAATCGCAGACGATTACAAATCTTGTTGCGCAATCTCTCTCGTCGGGAAAATCCGTGCTTTTCGTGGCGGAAAAAATGGCGGCTTTGGAAGTTGTTCACCGCCGTCTGGTTGCCGCCGGTTTAGGCGAATTTTGTTTGGAACTTCATTCGACCAAAGCCAATAAACGCGCCGTAATGCAGGAAATCCGCAATGCTCTCGACGCTTCGCTGCAACGCATTGCCGGAACGCGAAGTTCAACCGAACGGCTGCCCGTCGTGCGCGAACAACTGACTGATTACGTCCGCGCCGTTCACGCCTCTTACGGGACGTTAAACCTTTCTCCGTATCGTATTTACGGCGAATTCGGCGCAGTCTTAAACGCGCCGAAATTTACTTTCCAAGCCGATATTTTTAATATTTCGCAAATAAATCTGACCGATATTTTGCGCGATTTGAAAGATTTATCGGTCGCGTCCGATGCGGTCGGTTCGCCCGCCAAACACGCTTGGCGCGACACGACGAAAACTTTTTACACAGAAAGCGATTTTGACCAAATCGAAATGCTCGGCGCGGATTTGAAAAGCCGTTTTGAAAAGGCGATAAATTTAGCAAATTCGGTTGAGGCAAATTTCGGTCTGCCGCCGATTAGAAATTTTACCGACATTGAAACCGCCGCGTCAATTGCTGCGGTAATCGCGCAATCACCGGGCGCACCGCTCGATGTTTTAAGCAGCGAAGCGTGGAATTTGTTGCCGCCGCCAGAAACGGAGAACTTAATTGAAAAAGGACGTAATGTTATTCAATTAGGCAAACAAGCAACGCAGACACCGTTTTTGAGAAATCAAGATTATGAACGTCTTTCGTTAGAAGCTGCTAGATTAATTGAAAAAGGTCGAAAAATCATAAACCTTCACAAACAAGTTTTGAAAGTTAAAGTTTTGAGTAATGAAATGGGTGAAAACTTTGCGGTTGAAGCTCATTATTTGATTGAAAAAGGACTCAAGACTAATAATTTGCGCGGGCAAATACCGCAAATACAAATTTTGAGTAATGAAACCTACAAAAACTTTGATTATAAAGCGGCTGATTTGATTGAAAAAGGGCGCGTGACAAAAAAACTAGGCGAACAACTTCGGGAAACTCAAATTTTAACTAACGAAATTTACGAGCAACTACCACTTCGAGCGAAACAATTAATTGAGAAGGGACGAAAAATTGCTGGTTTGCATAAACGAGTAGATAAGAGTTTTTATAAAGTCGTCAGCGAACAAAATCCGGCTGATGATATTTCTTACGTTGAACAAAAATCTTCCGGGTTCTTCGGTTTTCTGGCTTTTCTTGACGCGCGTTTTCGAGCTATTAAAAAACTCTGGCTTTCATATCGGTTGCCATCTTACCAAGCAAGTCTCATCGAACAAGCAACCGATATGAAAATGGTAACTGATCTCTGGCGCACACGACAGAAATTTGAAGCTGAATCCACACTGGGACAGCAAATTTTCGGTTCGTTATGGGAAGGCGAAAATTCAAATTGGCAAGCCCTTGAAAACTTTATCAATTGGATTTTGGAGTTTAAGAGATTTTTTCTTGAAGACGGTTCTGCTACAAATATAGTTAATCTTCGATTACTTAAAGAGGAAGCATAAAGGTTGTAGGAAACTATTTTCGTGAAAGACAAGAATTGAAAAAACAAAACTCTAATGGCATTACTTTTTTCGGCTCACTTTGGGAGGGCGAAAATTCAAATTGGAATGCGTTAGAAAAATACATTGCTTGGTTTTTGGCTTTTCGCCATCTTTGTTTGGAAAGCGGACGTATTTCTAATTTTGCTGACATTCAGTTGATTGAAAAACAAGCAATGGAACTTCGCGCAGATTTTAATGAACACTTACAATCCAACCGACTCTTTCAAGATTACTTAATGACTTGGGAAACAATGGAGAAAGACTTAGAAACGCTATTTACATACTTTCGACAGAGGCAAGAACTGAAAGGGCAGGATTTAACTGGAACGGCATTTTTCGGTTCGCTTTGGGAAGGCGAAAACTCAAATTGGAATGCGCTCGAAAAATTTATTTCTTGGACAAAGGATTTTCGTCATTTGTGTATTGAGAACGATTTACACAAACAGGACTTGTCTTGGAAGAATACTTCTGCGAAAAGTATTGATAAACTTCATAGGCTCGAAGAGGAATCCGAAGGACTCAGAACGCTCATTTTTAAATATCAACAAGTCAAAAATTTGCTCTGTCTAATAGGAGTTAAATTTAGAAAAATAACAAAACTTGAATATCAACAAGCCAAAAATCTTCTGCAAACTTATTCAGTCTCTTGGCTTGCATTGGAAAGAGATTTCAAAGCCGTTGGCAACTATTTAAAGGCGAAACAAAATATAGAAGCGCAGTCAACTCCCGGCTCACAGCTTTTCGGCGCGTTGTGGCTGGGTGAAGCGTCGGATTTCGCGTCGCTCGAAAATTATATTTCGTGGGTTTTGGAGTTTCGGCGTTTGTGCGTAGGTTACGACTTGCGCGAACAAGCCGCGCAAGTCGCCAGTCGTCCCGCGCCGGACGTAGCAAATGTTCATCTTCTCGCGCAGGAATCGAAGGAAATTCAAAAGCGTTTGGCACAATTTTGTGCCTTTGTCGGCTGGCGCGAAGATTATTTTGAAAATGCGAATTTGCCGAATATTCTCAGCCGGATTTTGGAAATAACCGAAAATCTGCACCTTGCTTCACGTTGGACGGCATTTGAAACAGTGCGTCAAAACGTCGAAAAAGGCGTTGCCGCCGAATTATTGACCGAAGCGATGAACGAAAGATTTGCTTTTGACGATTTGGAAGCAATTTTTAGACGCGCTTTTTATCAAAAATGGCTGGCGCGTGTCATTCAGGAAAGAACGGAACTTCTGCATTTTCAAACGCTGACGCATGAGCAGAGAATCAAAGAATTTCGTGAATTGGACGAGCGCGTGATGAGCGAAAATCGCGCCGAACTTGTCGGTAGTTTGCGCGAAAAACTGCAAGGCGATTTGCAAAGACCGGAAATGCGTCCTGCGATGAACTTTCTGCGCGGACAACTTGCCAAACAGCGCAAACTCGCGCCGCTTCGCGCAACGATGAAACACGCTTTTAATGCCGTTCGCGCTATTAAGCCGTGCTTTATGATGAGTCCGCAAACCGTCGCGCAGCTTCTCGAAAATGCCGAAGATAAATTTGATGTCGTCATATTTGACGAAGCCTCGCAGATGCCGACCGAAGAAGCCGTCGGCGCGGTTTTGCGCGGCAAGCAACTAGTTGTTGTCGGCGACCCGAAACAACTTCCGCCGACTAATTTTTTCGCCGTTCAAAGCGGCACGGTTAATGTTCAATACGACGAAGACGGCTTGCCACTTTTTGATGATTCGCAAAGCATTCTCGAAGAAGTTGCCGGCGCGGGCGTGGCGAATTCGCGCCTTAGATGGCATTACCGAAGCGCACAGGAATCGCTCATTACATTTTCAAACGTCAGTTTTTATGACGGTGATCTTTACACTTTTCCGAGCGTCAAAACCGACAGTTACGACACGGGTTTGCATTTTGAATACGTCGAAGACGGCGTTTATGAAGGCAAAGGTTTAAATCTCGTCGAGGCGCGGCGCGTGGCTGATGCGGTCGTCGAACACGCCAAAACGAAGCCGAAAATTTCGCTCGGCGTGGGAACTTTCAGTATGCGCCAACAGCTTGCCGTTTTGGACGAACTCGAACAACGTCGTCGTCTCGACCCGTCACTTGAACCGTTTTTTGACCGAAACAAATCAGAACCGTTTTTCGTCAAAAATCTGGAAAATATTCAGGGCGACGAACGCGAAGCGATTTTTCTGAGCATAACTTACGCTAAAGCGCACGACGGACGGCTCAGATATAATTTCGGACCGTTGAACGGCGAAAACGGCTGGCGCAGACTGAATGTTTTGACGACGCGAGCGCGACGTTTGATGCGCGTTTTTTCATCAATCAAAGGCGAAGACATCAATCTTGCGGCGACAACTTCGCAAGGAGCGCAGCTTTTGCGAGATTTTCTGACTTACGCCGAACACAAACGACTAGACAGTGCGATTTTATCGGCGATTGCCGAAACCGAATCGCCGTTCGAGCGTGATGTAATGCAGGAACTGACACGGCGCGGAATCCGGCTCGTGCCGCAAGTCGGCGTTTCGGGTTATCGAATTGATTTGGGCGTTTTGGACGGCGAAATCGAAGGGCGTTTTATTTGCGGAATCGAGTGCGACGGCGTAACTTATCATTCGTCGAATACTGCCCGCGACCGCGACCGTCTGCGGCAGCAAGTTCTCGAATCGCGCGGTTGGGAAATTCATCGGCTCTGGTCAACCGACTGGTTCAAAGACCGCAACGGACAAATCGAAAGACTTCTGAATTTAATTGAAAAATCGCGGCAAAATGCCCGCCGCGAACAAGACGATGAACTCGAACGCAAAAAAACGGCGCAGGCGGAAAGCGAAAAACAAGTGCGCGAATTTTTGGGCGAAATTTCCGAAGGCGAAATCGAAAATTTATTTGCAAATGTCGGCGGTCAAAATTACATTCGCCCGCAAGCGTCGGAATACAAATTTGCCGATTTATCGAATTTTGTTTCGTGGCAAACTTTGCTCGACGCGCCGACCGCCCAACTCGCACAAGCCGTTTTGCAAGTTGTCGAAACCGAATCGCCGATTCATTTCAAAGATTTGGCGACACGCACGGCAACAGCTTGGGGAACACGCGCCGGAAGCAAAATCACGCGCCGCATTGCCGAAATAGTTCAACTTTTACAGCAGGCAAATCGTTTAACTCTGCGCGGTGAATTCGTTTGGAAACAGGACGAAGATTTCCGACTTCGTTCGCGCAACGGAACGCAAATACCGGCGGAAAGAATCGCGCCCGAAGAAGTTCAGGAAGCGATTTTGCAAGTTTTACGCGCCGGACAAAGCGGTTTTACGCGCCCCGAACTCGTCAACGAAGCCCGCGCTGTTTTCGGTTTCAACCGCACCGGCTCGGCACTCCAACAAGTTATTAACGAAGCGGTTGACGCGCTGCTTGCAAAAGGTTCTATCGGAGAAGGAAGTTTGGGAATCGCTTTAAGGGAGCAATAAAATTTTGAAGGTAGATTTGTGATTGTAAAAATTTTCGTGAAACTTAATGTTTCTGTGGTAAAAAAATTGGAGAATAATTTATGTCAAAAATAGTTAAATGCGGTTTGATTCAAGCGCACAATGTCGCGCCGACGGATGCGCCGATTGAGGAAATTAAAAAGGCGAATATTGAAAATCAGATGAAAATGGTTGAAGACGCGGCGGCGCAAGGCGTGCAGATGCTTTGTTTTCAGGAGATTTTTACCACGCCGTATTTTTGTGCCGAACAGCAGACGCGCTGGTATGAAGCGGTCGAAAAAGTTCCTGACGGCAAGACTGTGAAAATGATGCAAAGCGTTGCGAAAGAACACGGGATGGTTTTGATTGTGCCGGTTTATGAAGAAGAAATGTCCGGCGTTTATTATAATTCCGCTGCCGTAATTGATGCGGACGGAAAGTATCTGGGGAAATATCGCAAGACGCATATTCCGCACGTTAATCCGGGATTTTGGGAGAAATTTTATTTTCGTCCGGGCAATCTCGGTTATCCGTGTTTTGATACGGCGTTTGCCAGAATCGGCGTTTATATTTGCTATGACCGCCATTTTCCCGAAGGTGCGCGGTGTCTGGGTTTAAATGGCGCGGAGATTATTTTTAATCCTTCGGCAACAGTTGCAGGTTTGAGCGAATATTTGTGGAAAATCGAACAGCCGGCACACGCTGTGGCGAACGGTTATTTTGTCGGCGCGATCAACCGAGTCGGCACGGAAGCACCGTGGAACATCGGCGAATTTTACGGGCAAAGTTATTTTTGCGATCCGCGCGGGCAAATCGTCGCCGAGGCTTCGCGTGATAAAGACGAATTAGTCGTCGCGGATTTGGATTTTGATATGATCCGCGAAGTCCGCAACACCTGGCAGTTTTTTAGAGATAGACGACCCGATGCTTACGGGCAAATCGTGGCGGATTGAGTTTTCAACGCAAGGACGCGAAGGCGCAAAGTCGCCAGGAATAGTTATTTTATCCTTTGCGTCTTTGCAACTCTGGGACTTTGCGTTAAAAATTATGGCTAACATTTCAGGTGAACAAATCGAACAAAATTTCGCGGAAATAAATCCGCCGTTAAATCAAGCCGAAGCGGTTTTTGAGGCGAATCGGTGTCTTTATTGCTACGACGCGCCGTGTATGCACGCTTGTCCGACGCATATTGATGTGCCGTCTTTTATTAAGAAAATCGCCAGCGGAAATCTGCACGGTTCGGCGCGGGTGATTTTTGATGCGAATCCGATTGGCGCGACTTGTGCGCGGGTTTGTCCGGTTGATGTTTTGTGCGAAGGCGCGTGTGTCGAGAAAACTTTGATGGATAAACCGATTGAGATTGGCAGATTGCAACGCTATGCGACTGATTATGCGTTTGAAAATGGACGGCAGATATTTCAAAAAGGCGAATCGAATGGCAAATCTGTCGGCATAATCGGTTCGGGTCCGGCTGGTTTATCATGTGCGACTTATTTGGCGCGGCTTGGTTATGACGTAACTATTTATGAACGCAAACCTCTCGCGGGCGGACTCGACACTTACGGAATGGCGGAATATAAAATGTCGCAGAAAGTTTCGCTTGAAGAAGTTGCGGCGATTGAGAAGTTGGGCGTGGAATTTCGGTTGAATACGGAAATAGTCCAAAGTCCAAAGTCCAAAGTTCAAAGTCTAAATCAGATTTCCTTTGAAGATTTACAAAATGAACACGATGCAATTTTTGTCGGTGTCGGTTTGGGCGCGACCAATGATTTAAATATCGAAGGCGAAAATTTGGACGGCGTGGTGGACGCTTTGTATTTTATCGAAAAGATTAAAACGCGTGATTGGCAGACAGTTCCGATGGGCAAAATTGTTGCGGTCATCGGCGCGGGAAACACGGCGATTGATGCCGTTACGCAAGCTAAAAGATTAGGTGCGGAAAAAGTTTTACTTATTTATCGGCGCACGGAAAAAGATATTTCGGCTTACGATTACGAATATGAACTGGCGAAAAAAGACGGCGTAGAATTCGTCTGGCAAGCCGCTCCGGTGGCGATTTTAGCAGGCGAAAACGGTTCGCGTCTTACTCTGCGATGCGAGAAAACCGACGGCACAAACCAGTTTTTTGAAATTACGTGCGATTTGATTATCAAAGCAATCGGGCAGCAAAAAATGCGCTCGTTTTTTGAACAAGTCGCGGGCGTTCAAACAGACGAAAAAGTGCGCGTCGCTGTCAATGAATCAATGCAGACATCAAATCCGAAAATCTTCGCCGGCGGCGATTGCGTCAATGGCGGCGCGGAAGCCGTTGACGCTTCGCAAATGGGTAAACTCGCCGCGCAGGGCATTCATTTTTCTTTGACCGGCGAAAAGATACGATTGGCGGGCGCAGAAGTTTGACAGCAGGCAAAATTTTAATAGTGGTTCAGACGAAAAATTACTGCTCGTTTCCGAAAACCGTCAAAACAGCCGCCGAATTCCAGAAAATAAAATCAGGCAATGATTACGTAATCATTGCCTGATTTTATTTGCGTTTTTGGTTTGACTCTATATTGCAATCTCAACGGTAACAATTTCCGGCACCACCTTATTTGCATTACGGAGCAGCACTTAATTAGCTGAATTTGGGAAAATCCATGCTTTGTAAGCTGTGCAGAAAATCAACTGAAGCTTTTTTCTCTGGAAGAAAGTCCACAAGAGTGTTTCTTCCAGAGATCCGGGTAATGGATGCAAACAATCATCTGTCACCCCGCGTTTGATTTGACAGTAACCGCTTAATCCACCGTGATACGCACTCCTGTCAATGTGCCGGTGACGTGTGCTAGAACATTTCCATTGGTATCAAATTGATCGATTGTGAATGTTCCGTGATAGCTGTTTTCGTCTCTGTCCAGGACAACTTGTTCCTTGATGTTTGCTGGACCGACAAAAGTTTTTCCGGTGTCCATATCCCAAGCCTTGGCGAAGTGATTGAGCTTGATCGTGCGTCGTCCGATTTGCTTCCAAACACCCAGGCAGAAATTGCTGCTTATTGCCGGACGGTTCGAATTCATTATTTCCGTTCCGTCGCTGTGCCATACGACGTAGGCTTGATCGATCACCGTCCCGTCCGGTATACCGGGAGTGCCTACGGACACGAACTTCACGTCCCATAGTCCAACGATTCCAGCAGAATGCTCGGACTCGCCATCGGAGGATATACCAGTGAAGGAAATCGTCTGTGCCGAAACATGAACTGCTCCAAACAGTAACACCAAAAATAGACTGGGAAAGATAAATTCTTTGAGTATAGATTTTTTCATTTTTTTTCTCCTTGCGGCTCCATTTGGGTTGAGATACGGCGGTCAGGAGCAAATACTGCCGCACCTTTTTTTTCGATTGCTATATAAATAGAAATTATTTGAAGTCAGACAATTCCTTAAAACTTGAAATTTCAATCAGTTGCTTCGGATTCAATTTCCGTTACAATAAAACCCGTTCGCTGACGGTTATCCGCGCTGCGAAGCGAGCAAAGCGTTCCATTTCCGTCTTCACGATTTAACATATAATCGTTCGCGCCGCGATTGTTTTATTTGAAGCGTTTTTTTCGTCTTCATATATCTAGTGCGACAACCGCTCGCAGATTGGCTCACACAAATCAAAAAAAATAATTGACTTGAATTATTTATTGGAATATCCTTTCGATTAAGCAAAATTTTTGTCCCGATGAAACTGCAATGCCGGAAGCCTCAAACGCATCGAAGGAAATAACCGAACAGCTTCGCGCTTGGGGCGAAGGCGGCGAGCGTGAAGCGTTAGACGCGCTTCTGCCGCTGGTTTATGAAGAATTACATCGGCAGGCGCATCGTTATTTGCGGCGCGAGCGCAGACACAATTCTTTGCAGACTACCGAATTAATAAACGATGCTTATCTAAAACTCATCGAACAAAAAAACGTCCGCTTTGAAAGCCGCACACATTTTTACGCGATTGCGGCAACCTTAATGCGCGAGATTTTGGTTGACCACGCCCGCGCCAAACACCGGCTCAAACGCGGCGGCGTGAACAGCGATTTGCCGATTGAAGCGGCGTTGACAGTGATGGCGGACAAAAAAAATTTTGATTTAATCGCGCTTGACGAAGCCTTAAACAAGCTCGCCCAAATGGACAAACGGCAAGCCCGCATCGTTGAACTAAAGTTTTTCGCCGATTTGACCTTGCAGGAAACGGCGGACGTTCTGGGAATTTCCACCGCCACCGTCAAGCGCGAATGGACGACGGCAAAGGTTTGGCTGCACCGCGAATTGACGAGATGAAAACTTTAATGCCGACTTAAACTTTAAGATTTCAACATTGAAATTCAACCAATTCAGGCTTGAGAATTTGGATTAAAAACAGATGGCAGAATGGCAGCAAGTAAAAGAGATTTTCGGCGACGCGCTCGAAATCGCGCCGGAGAATCGCGCGTCTTTTCTTGATAAAGTCTGCGCTGGCGATGAATCTTTGCGCCGCGAAGTCGAATCTTTACTGTCTTCTTCAGAAAACGTCAGCGATTTTATGGAGCAGGCGGCAATCGGCAAAGTGGCGGAAATGTTTGACGAGGCGGAAAACAAAAAGCAAATCAGCGGACGTTTCAATCATTACGAAATCATCAAACAAATCGGCGCGGGCGGAATGGGCGAGGTTTATCTCGCCGAAGATACGAAGTTAGATAGAAAAGTCGCCGTCAAAGTTCTCAACGAAAAGTTTGCCGCACACGAATCGAATATCCAAAGATTCGTGAAAGAAGCGAAAGCCGCGTCTTCATTAAATCACCCGAATATTCTGGTGATTCACGAAATCGGCGAGAGCGAAGGAGCGCAATATATTGTCAGCGAATATGTCGAAGGAAAAACTCTGCGGCAAAGTATTAAAGAAAAGACTTTATCGTTTGCGGAAATTCTCGACATCGCAATTCAAATTGCCAACGCGCTCGCCGCCGCGCATTCGGCGCATATTATTCACCGTGACATCAAGCCGGAAAACGTCATCATTCGCCCTGATGGTTTAGCCAAGATTTTGGATTTCGGTCTGGCTAAACTCGTCGCGCGAAAACATCAATCGCTGATCGGTTTAGAAGATGGAACGCTCAGGCAAAACGATACGGCAAAAGGCATTATTCTTGGCACAGTTAATTATATGTCGCCCGAACAGGCGAAAGGCGAACAGATTGACGAGCGCACCGACATTTTCAGTCTCGGCGCGGTGATTTACGAAATGATTGCGGGCAGAACGCCCTTTTCGGGAAACACGATGTCGGAAACATTCGCCAATTTGATAAACGCCGAACTGCTTCCGCTTTCGCGCTACACGGCAAATGTGCCAGGCGAGTTGCAGCGGGTCATCGCCAAAACGCTTAAAAAGAACAAGGACGAGCGTTATCAAACGATGAAAGACGTTCTCGCCGATTTGAAAAATTTGCGCGAAAATCTCGTGCCCGGTGAATGTCCGGGAAAATTACATCCGCCTGAAACGGAAAATGCGACCGAACGGTTTTGGGCGGCAACAAGCGATACGAACAATCAAGCTGCTGTAACGCACTATAGTTTTTCACAGGAAAAATCCAAAAAGCGAATTTGGCTACTGGCAACTCCCGCCATTTTTTTAATCGGATTCGTGATGGTCGCCACCGGTTTTTTATTTAATTTTTCCGGCGCGAAAGTAGGTAACACTTTGAGCTTTGAGCAGATGAGGCAATTCCGTTTAACGCAAAGCGGCGATGTCTACGCGCCGTTCATTTCGCCCGACGGCAAATATTTGGCGTATATGAAACTTGACGGGGCGAAGCGCGGCGTGCGGCTGCTGCAAATTACGACGGGAAGCGTTTTAGAGCTTGTGCCGCCGCGCCCGAAAATACAATTTTGGTCGTTTGCATTCTCGCCCGACAGCAATTATCTTTACTATGTCGAATACAAAGAAAATGATTTGAGCGTTCTTTACCGAATCCCGTCACTTGGCGGTCAGCCGCAAAAATTAGCCGATTTCATCAGCGGCAACTTAACCGTTTCGCCCGACGGCAATCGGATAGCTTTCAAACGAATAAACAAACAAGCGGGTTTTACGTCTATCATCGTCGTTAATAATGATGGCTCGAACGAGCGGACGATTGCCGAAATTGATACCGATTCCGATTACTGGTCGCTCGATTGGTCGCCCGACGGTTCGACAATCGCTTACGCCGTCAAGCGTCACGAGCCGAAAAACGATTCGTGGTATGTCGCTGAAATTCCGGCTGGCGGCGGCGCAGAACGTCGAATCGGCGAACCGCATAATTCTCAAATCATCACCGCCCGCTGGCTGCCCGACAAAAAAGGCTTAATTTTGAACGCCGTTGACGCGAAAACCAGGCTGCCGCAGATTTATTACCTTTCCTATCCCGACGGCGCGGAACGGCGCATCACCAACGATTTGAACGATTATACCGGTTTATCAATAACGGCGGACGGTAAATCAATCGTTTCGCAGAGAATCGAGCAAGACCGGCAAATCTGGATTTTGCCTGACGATAACCCGCGGCAGGCGAAACAATTGACTTCCAAAAAAGCGCAGCATTCCAACGCGGTGAGTTGGCTGACCAATGACACGCTCATTTTCGATGCGGACGAAAACGGCAATTACCAAAATCACAATATCTGGCGTATGAAAATCGGCGAAGGCGAACCGCAGCGATTAACGACCGGCGCGGACGACAACTTTTCTCCCGTCGCTTCGCCTGACGGCAGCTTAATTGCCTTCGTGTCCAGACGCAGCGGAAAGCGGCAGATTTGGCGAATGAACGCGGACGGAACGCGACCGACACAGCTAACCAATCTGGATTATGAAACTTACGACCCGCAATTTTCGCCCGACGGACAGATGATTTATTTCCAGCGATCGGTCGGCGGCGAAGAACGGCTGATGCGTGTTTCAGTGAACGGCGGCGAAGCGGTTTCACTCAGCGACACGGGTATTCAGAGTTGGACAATCTCGCCCGACGGTAAGAAGTTGGCTTATGTTTGTCTCGACCGCGACACACAAAAGTTTGTAACCCGAATTCGCCCGATTGACGAAGACCGGACGGAACAAACTTTGAACATTGACCCGGATAGATATTTGCAATGGTCGAAAGACGGGCAAGCACTTTATTTTACGCTAGAGGCTGACGAAGCGAAAAACATTTGGCGGCAGTCTTTGTCAGAATCAAAGCCGCGGCAGGTTACCGCTTTCGACAAAGAAAATATTTCCAGCTTTGCCTTCTCGCCGGACGGCAAAAATCTCGCCTGCCTCCGCGTTACGGTAGCTTTTGACGCAGTAATGTTGAAGTTCGACGAATGAGCGCGCGAATCCGTAATTGGAAATTGAAAACTTTTCCGATGGATTTGCGCGAGCCTTTACTTTCTCCCGCATTACTTAATTTTTGGAACGCAGAAAATGCAAAGGACGCGAAGATAAATACTACTTTCGAGCGAAAGTCAGCCATAACTTTTATGAACAACCTGAGAGATGTAGCTTTGATTAGCAATCAGGAATGAAAAACGGTCGGCGCAAATGTGAAGGCTGGTTCGCTGAAACGAGTCCGCGAATTGACGCGATAAATTTTGAGTCGTATTTTCCGAAAATGTCGCTCTAATAAAAGAGACGAATTTATTATCGTTTTTTATAGTCAAATGGCAGATGAAAAGTGGCAAAAGGTAAAAGAGATTTTTGATGTCGCTCTGCGGCAAACGCCCGAAGAACGACCAAAATATATTAGCGAGGTTTGCGGCGAAGATAAAACTTTGCTCGCCGAAATCGAATCGCTGTTTTCTTCACTCGACAAAGCCGAAGACTTTATGGAAGAAAACGCAGTCGCTCAAGTCGCGAACATTACCGCGGGTGAAAAAGAAAATCTCGAAACGGGAAAACATTTCGGTCATACGATTTCGCCTGCGCCTACGCGCTCAACGGCAAAGCGGACGAAGCCGTCAAATGGTTACAGGAAACGGCAGATACCGGAATGCCCGTTTATCCTCTTTTTAAAACGGATTCGCATTTAGACAAAATCCGGCAGCATCCAAAATTTATACAATTTCTGGAGAATTCAAAAATAATTTGGGAAGATTTGAAACAGAGTTTTGATTAATAAAAAAATATGGCAGATTTAAGTGTAAATTTTGCGGGCATCAAATCGCCGAATCCGGCTAATAATTTTCTTGATAAGTAGTCGGACAAAAAGATGGTATATTATTTCCCGAAATGGGGAAAATCAAGAAACTTGAACTGAGTGTAGCAGAAAGCGAAGCCTTAGAAAAAGGTTATCGCCAGGGTGAAAAACATACTTTTCGCCGACGCTGTC